>CAWVUB010000007.1:0-38622 GCA_963933065.1 uncultured Acidimicrobiaceae bacterium
CCGCACAGATGTTCGTCGCCACTTCTAACGTGTGTGGGTAGGTCGTGTCAGCGTGGGGGAAGTCCACTTCGAAGCAGATCTGGTCCATACCAATGGTGTCCCGATTTTTCAGGCCGGTTTCGTCGTCGAATATGCAGCCCCAGATATGTCCCTTTATGTATGAACTAGGTGGTTCGGGCAAGTTGATGCCGAAACTTGCATCCCCTCGCTCGGCCCAGATTTTGTCCATACGTTCAATGACATAGGGCATCCACCCCACTTGACCCTCGGCATAAGCGATCTTCAACTTTGGGAACCGCACAAAGGTGCCGGAGAGGATGTAGTCGCACATTGAACCCATTGCATTAGAAAATGTGATGGTCGATGAGACCGCAAATGGTGCATCGGGTGAGGTGGACGGCATTTTTGAACTTGAACCAATATGCATGTTCACAATGGTGTTGGTCTCCTCACAGGCCCGGAAGAAAGGGTCCCAGAAGCGGTCAGCATCGTGGATTGACGGGAGTCCGAGCGGGTAGGGGTTTTCCGAGAATGCCACGGCAAATGAACCTTTGCCGGCGCAACGGTGGACCTCGGTGGCTGCGGCGACCGGATCCCAAAGGGGAATGAGGGTTAAAGGAATGAGTCGACCGCGAGCGTCACCGGCACACCACTCATCGATTATCCAGTCGTTGTAGGCCTGGACGCATAGCAGGGCGAGATCTTTGTCGTCGCGTTCCAGAAATGCTTGGCCACAGAACCGCGGCAGCACATTGGGAAAGCAGACAGAAACATCGACGTGGTTTTCGTCCATGGCGATTAGCCGGTCGGCCTGTTTCCAGCCCGCAGGATGGATCTCATCGAAGGTCACGGGTACAACGTCGAGTTCTTCGAAGCCGGCGGCTGCCGAGAGTTTTGGGAACGGGTATATGAGGTCGTCGTACATCCACCAGTCGCACATCTGACCTCCCTCTACGCCCTTTTCGTAGGAGAAGATGCCACCCTCAAATTTGAAGATGGCGGTGTCTCGTTCGACCCGTGGGCCCCGGTCCCGGTATTTGGCCGGAAGACGCGAGGTCCATAGGTCAGGGGGTTCGACTACGTGGTCATCAACTGAGATGATGCGGGGAATCGTCGGCATGGGAACTCCTGCGATGTTCTGACGGTCCGTCAGATTTCGTGTCCACCCTAGCGCTACCCTCAGCCTGCCAATAGATAGTGATAATTAACGATTGGCCATGTCGACCAGAAGGGCGCGGGTTCGATTGGACTCGTCGGGATTAGTGCCGAATTCGAGGGCTGAGAAATCGGTTACCCCGGCATTGGCCAGAGCAGTGAGGCGAGTCTCCACCTCCTGTTCAGATCCGATAATGGCCACGTCACCTGGGCCGGCAGCACCTTCGCGGTCGAGCATGGCCCGATAGGACGGTAGTTGTCCGTAGATCTCAAAGACAGCGTTGGCTGCAGAGCGCGCCGCATCGACGTCACTGGTTACGCATGTGGGCAGACTGCAAACAATACGGGGCTCCGGTCGGCCTGCATCGATAGCCGCCTCGCGCAGGCGCGGTGCGATGTGGTCGGCCACGGTCCGTTCGCCGACCATCCAAAGGATGGTGCCGTCAGTACGTCGCCCGGCGACCCGCAGGGCCTGCTGACCGAGTGCCGCGACCATTACCGATGGGGCTAGTCCCACCGGGCGATTCGTCGACACATGTGCGGTGAATGCCTGACCGTCGTAGTCCACTGATCCGGTCTCTAGAAGGGGTTGGAGTATCTCTAAGTAGTCGATGAGATGGCGGATCGGCCGGTCAAACGAGAGGCCGAGCATGCCCTCGATGACCGGTTGGTGAGACAGGCCAATTCCTAATACCAGTGGTCGGTCACCGAGGGCTGCAGCAGTAGTCAAGGCCTGACCGGCCAATGCGGTGGGGTGCCGAGGGAAGGTCGGAATGACGGCCGTACCAAACTCCATCCCCGGCTCGGTATCAGCGAGGGCGGTGAAGGCGGTTAAGGCATCGACAAGCCCAGTTTGAGCCAGCCACCAACCTGAGAAACCTTCGAGAGCGGCTCTAGCTGCGTGCTCTCGTAAGCGTCCAAGATCTGCATGGAGAAGTTCGGCGGAGGCGTTAAGAGCTATGCGCATGATGGCCTTCTCTCTGTTGGTGGTCTCTGAGTCGATGTCAGCGACCTTAACTATGACCACCCTAACTATTTAGTCCGAATGACATAGATCTAAATCGCCTCTGCGCGGAGTTTTAACTCGTCGGCTATGTAGCTGAGAAACGATTTTGCGGACACGATGAAGGCATCGGAAGCCCCTTCGGGAAGAGGGTCAATAAGAACTGCCCACGCCATGATGCAGGAGGTGCCTAGGTCGGTAAAGACTGTGGTCGCTTGATAGAGGTTCACGGGAGCCCCTGAAAGCTCGTAGACGCGCCGCCACGGGGGTTCGAAGGAAATGATCTCTTCGAGGAGGTTCATGCCGCTGGACACAAATGGAAATTTGGCTCCTAGACAGTGGGGTCCAGGCACACCGTCAACTAGAGGTCCTCCGGTGCTCTCATCTATCAGTGAGCAGAGCGCATCGAAGGCCACGCTCCTGTGCGTGGCGATTTCTCGCTCCGCCACGAATGTCGTGTATTGCTTCTTTGGGATGGGGGCAGTCCCGATCGGTGGAGTGTCGGTGTCTCGGTTCTGGTCGTAGTCCTGCACCTGGCGGACCGTACTGTGGGCCGATGGTTGAACCCGAGGTGGGAGCTTGGCTGCTTGTTGGTTATTTCCCAGCGGTCTGTATGGCGTCGCCCTGCTGATTCATTGGGATAGTCAGCACTTGGCCTGTCGTACCAGCATTCTTTTAAAGTGGGTTAACCGGTCTGCTAAGGGATCGGCAAGGTAGAAGGGTTCTCCTAGCGCTGTGGGCTCGATTCAAGTCAGCACTTTGTTGGGCGACTCTCATGGCCCGTGTCGGATAGCACGCCAGACATATCTGAGATTGACTTAGCTGCTGCCCACACCACATAGTCGTATCCTCTCAGTCTGGGTGGCCCTAGTTGCCTTCCGGCTGGGAGGATCAGGGTCGTACGCTCCTGTATGAAGTTCTTCGAGTAGAGATGAGAAATTTGATGGCGACCGACCAGATGGTGGCGGACGAAATCGTTGGCACCATTCGATCCTGGGTGGACCGCGACGTCATACCTAACGTCGCCGAGTTTGAGCATGCAGACGAATTTCCACAGGTCATGTTTGACCAGATGTGTGAGTTTGGCCTTTTCGGTTCGACTATCCCCGTCGAATATGGAGGCCTAGGTCTGGACATCACCACCTACGCTCGCATTGTCGAAGAGCTTTCCCGGGGCTTTATGTCGCTGGCTGGAATCCTGAACACCCACAAGATCGGTGCCACGATGATCGGCCGATTTGGAACTGAGGAGCAGAAGAACCGGTTGCTTCCACGTATGTGTGATGGCTCGTTTCGGGCTGCCTTCTCGCTCTCCGAATCTGACGCGGGCAGCGATACTGGGGCTCTGCGATGCCGAGCCGAGCGAGACGGCGATGAGTGGGTGGTGAATGGCACAAAGATGTGGGTAACCAACGGTGTGCGGGCTTCATTGGTCATGCTGATGGTCCGCACTCCCGATGACCGGATCACGTGCTTGCTAGTTGAGAAGCAACCAGGGGAGTTGTTCGAGGGCATTTCGGTTTCCAAGAAGATTGACAAATTGGGCTACAAGGGCCTTGAGACCGTTGAGATGTCTTATGTGGACCACAGGGTGCCGCATGCCAACGTTCTGGGTGGTGAGGAAGGTATGGGCCATGGGCGCCGGTATGCGCTTTCGGCGCTCGAACTGGGGCGAATAAATATCGCAGCACGAGCTGTGGGCGTAGCCCAGGCGGCATTCGAGACATCTATGCGGTACGCACAGCAGCGAGAGACGTTTGGTCGACCTATTTTTGAGCACCAAGCTATCCAGTTCAAACTGGCTGAGATGGCTACCAAGCTCCAGGCTGCCCGGCTCATGACTTATGACGCAGCCAAGCGAGCCGACGAGGGAGAGCGAGTCGATATGGAGGCTGGTATGGCCAAACTCTTCGCTTCTGAGGCGGCTTTTGAGATTGCGACGGAAGCACTCCGCATCCACGGAGGTAACGGGTATACAGCGGAGTTCCCCGTTGAGCGGTACTTTCGTGATACTCCACTGATGATTATCGGCGAGGGCACGAGCGAGATCCAAAAAATGGTGATTGCTCGGAAGTTGCTCGAGCGCTATCCCACCGAGTGATCCAATCCAGAAGAAGAGGACTGCTATGAACGAGACCATTCCCGCCCGAGGGGTACCCGGACAGTCAAGTACTTCGATTCTGGGAAACAGGGTGCTACGCCGTGAGGATGCCACCTTGCTTCGTGGTCAAGGTGAGTATGTGGGTAACGAGGTGTTTGAGAACCTTCTACACGTGCACTTTGTGCGGTCTACCGCCGCCCACGGCAATATCCTGTCGATCGATACTGATGATGCGCGCGCTATGCCCGGTGTGGTGGCGGTTTACACGGCTGACGATCTTGGTCTAGTTGATCGTCCCCCGCCCTTGGGCTTTTTCGCTCAAGAAGCAAAACGTCCGTTTCTGGCTCGTGGAAAAGTCCGGTTTGTAGGCGAACCGGTGGTCGTGGTGGTCGCTGATTCGGCCTATCGGGCTGCGGATGCTGCCGAAGCCGTCTGGATTGATATCGAACCACTAACCCCCGTTGTAACAGTGGCGGCCGCACAGGCCGCCAACACGTTGCTTTTCGAAGACCGGTCCGACAATGTCATGTTCGAGATTCCGACCAAGGACCCCATTGACTTTTCAGACTGTGAAGTCGTGGTGACCGAGGACCTTTGGAATTCTCGTGTGGCTGCAGTCTCTATTGAGGGAAGAGTGGCTGCCGCATCTTTCGAGGGTGAGAAGTTGACGTGTTGGGCTAGTTCTCAGGGAGCTCATGACCATCGAGATGCAGTTGCTAAGTGTCTTGGAATGGAAACGTCAAACGTGCGCACCATCGTGAAGGATGTAGGCGGTGGATTCGGAGCCAAGGGCATGGTTTCTGAAGAAGAGGTCGTGGTTTGTCAGCTGGCCCGGCTGTTAGGTCAGCCAGTGCGTTGGGTTGAGAGCCGCACGGAGAACTTGACCGGTTACGTTCACGGACGGGCGCAGGCTCAGACAATTACTGTTGGGGGCACCCGTGACGGTCGCGTCACTCATTACCGGCTTGATGTGGTTCAGGACTGCGGTGCTTACCCGAAGTGGGGAGCATTCCTGCCTGAGTTCACTCGTAATCTGGCTACTGGGGTCTACGACTTCGCAAATGTAGAATTCTCAGCGCTCAGTGTGGCCACCAATACGGCCCCTATATGTGCTTATCGGGGAGCTGGTCGCCCCGAAGCCACAGCCGCTGTGGAGAGAGCTATGGACCTGTTCGCAGCGGAGGTAGGCATGGATCCCGCTGAGGTGCGTCGCCGTAATTTTGTGGTACCTGAGGCTTTTCCGTTTGTTACCCCGACCGGTACCAGTATGGACAGTGGCAACTACGGGGGGTCGTTAGACCGGGCGCTGGTAGCTGCGGACTACGCCGGGTTACGGACTGAACAACAGCGACGTCGTGATGCTGGCGACCGCATGCAGATGGGTATCGGGGTGGCCACATACGTTGAGATCACCGGCTTCGGTGGTAGCGAGTACGGCGAGGTGCGCTTGCTGTCTGACGGCACGGTGTTGGCGTCCACCGGTGCGACACCGATAGGTACCGGGCATCACACCACTTGGGCCATGTTGGTTGCCGACCGACTTGGTGTGTCGCTCGACGATATTGAGGTGCGCCATGGTGATACCGACGTCATTCCGTCTGGAGAGGGCACTGGAGGTTCACGGTCGGTGCAGCTGGCCGGTTCGGCGATAGCTGACGCATCTGAGAAACTAGTTGTCTTGGCCCGTCAGGCAGCTGCAAATCAGATGGAGGCAGCGCTTGCCGATGTAGTCCATGACCGAGAGAAAGGGGCCTTCCACGTTGCTGGTACACCAGGGGCGGCGCGCACCTGGAGCGACGTGGCTGGGTCGGCCGAGACTGAGTTGACTGGTCTGTCTGATCACTCCCAAGATGGGGCTACCTTCCCATGTGGAACCCACATTGTTGTAGTGGAACTTGACACCGAAACCGGACGAGCAACTATTGACCGGGTGGTGGCCGTCGACGACGCGGGAGTTATCGTCAACCCGTTATTGGCTGCTGGCCAGATTCACGGTGGCTTGGCCCAAGGCATCGCTCAAGGAATGTTTGAGGAGTTCCGTTACGACACGGATGGCAACCCTCTGACAACCAACTTGGCGGATTACACCGCTGTATCCACCATGGAGTTACCAAGTTATGAGCGGAGTTTCATGGAGACTCCATCGCCGAGGAACCCTTTAGGCGCCAAGGGAATTGGTGAGTCAGGCAGCATCGGGTCTACCGCCGCAGTACAGAGTGCAGTGATCGATGCCCTGGCTCCCTGGGGGATCCGGCACCTGGATATGCCTATTACCCCAGAGAAGGTCTGGGCAGCTATCGATGCGGCGTGAACACGGTGCTTTCTGAGCGGAACCCGCACCTAGTGAGCAGGATGCACGGTCATCAACTCTCAATTTTTGCTGAGATGTCGACACTGGCTACTGCGACAGGTGCAATCAACCTCGGCCAGGGCTTCCCCGACACAGATGGTCCGGCCGAGGTCACCGCGGCCGCAATCCAAGCAATCCAAGATGGCTTCAACCAGTACCCACCAGACCGGGGCATCCCCGAGTTGCGGCAGGCGGTTGCTGATCACCAAGAACGGTTCTACGGCCAATTGGTTGACCCGGAAGACGTGATGGTTTCTACCGGGGCATCCGAAGCTCTCGGAGCAGCAGTGATGGCTCTTGTCGAACCTGGAGAGGAAGTTGTTGTATTCGAGCCTTACTTCGATCTCTATGCAGCAGTAATTGAACTCGCCGGAGGAGTTCGCCGGTCGGTCACATTACATACGCCCGACTACTCGTTTGACCCGGCGGAACTGGAGGCGGCTATCAACCCGTCCACCCGACTGATAATGGTTAACACGCCACACAATCCGACAGGCAAGGTGTTCTCTGAGGCTGAACTGGGTGAGATCGCCCGACTAGCCATCGCCCATAATCTGCTAGTGGTGACCGACGAGGTCTACGAGCACATGACTTACGACGGCACCCGTCACGTTCCGTTAGCCACACTGCCCGGGATGGCTGAGCGCACTGTGACCATCTCGTCAGGGGGTAAAACGTTTGGGCTTACCGGCTGGAAGGTGGGATGGGCGCATGCGCCTAACGATTTGATCAGGGCGGTGCACACAGTCAAGCAGCACCTCTCATTTACCAGTGGGGCCCCCTTCCAGCGGGCCATGGTTACCGCACTGAATCTCGGTGACGACTACTTCACAGAGTTAGCCGCTGACCTATGTGCCAAGCGGGACTTGGTCGTCGAAGGGCTTTCCTCGGTTGGGCTAACGGTCTACCCAGCCTCAGGTACCTACTATGTAACAGCCGATGTTGGGCCGCTTGGATACGAGGACGGTATGGACTTCTGCCTTGACCTGCCCGGACGGTGTGGCGTAGTGGCAGTGCCTACTCGGGTCTTCTACGACAACGAGTCGGCTGGTCGGACCCTTGTACGGTTTGCTTACTGTAAAAAGTTTGAGGTTCTCCACGAGGCCGTTGATCGCATGTCGCGTCTGGTGGCTTGAGGCCATGATCAAGGTGTCGGAGGTCCGTCAGTGAAGATCGCCGCCCTACAGCACGACATAGTCTGGGAGGACTCGGCGGCCACGTGCGCCCAGCTGGAACCAATGATTGCCGAGGCTGCTGAAGCTGGAGCAGGCATGGTTTTACTGACCGAAATGTTTGGTTCAGGGTTCTCTCTAGCTGCGGATCAGATTGCCGAACCTCCGGGTGGACCGACGGAACAGTTCATGGTTGTTCAGGCGGCAACGCACGGGATCTGGTTAGGTGGGTCGATCCCAACGCGTGAGATGTTCCTTGATAAACATGACGCTCTTCCTGTAAACCGGTTTCTTCTCGTGGGGCCTGATGGGACGCAACATCACTACGACAAAATTCACCCTTTCACCTTTGCCGACGAGCACAAGGCCTATCGGGCCGGCGAAACCCCAGTAACGGTAAGCATTGGTGGACTCCGACTGAGTTTGTTCGTTTGCTACGACCTGCGGTTTGCGAATGTCTTCTGGAATCTGGCACATGACACCGATGCATATCTAGTGGTAGCAAACTGGCCTGAGTCTCGGCGGCACCACTGGCAGACTCTGCTTCGGGCCCGGGCTATTGAGAATCAGGCATATGTGGTGGGTGTGAACCGGGTGGGCGAAGGAAACGGCTTGACCTATTCGGGGGACACGGTGATCGTTGATCCTTTAGGTGAGGTATTAGCTGAGGGAGTGGAGCACATTGAATCTGTGGTCATGGCTGACCTAGATCCAGATCGGGTGGCCGAAGTTCGCAAGGCCTTCCGGTTCCTGCCTGACCGGCGGGGCTGATGGTTGCCGTTCCCGAAGTTCTTGAGAGAGCCCGACTGATGGTCGAGCCGTCTTTGGTGGCTGCCGTGAACCAGTTGCAACCCGAGTTGCGCTTGCTGGCCCGGTACCACTTTGGTTGGACCGAGGTCGACGGTTCACCGTCAAGAACCGGATCGGGAAAGGGTCTACGACCGGCGCTAGCAGTTCTGTCGGCTGAGGCAGTGGGCGCTGATGGTGTGTTAGCGATACCTGGAGCGACCGCAGTGGAATTGATACACAACTTCTCATTGGTGCATGACGACATCATTGATGGCGACGTGGAGCGGCGACACCGCCCAACGGTGTGGTCGGCCTTTGGGGTGGACGATGCTGTGATCGCCGGCGATGCCCTTCATAACTTGGCCTTTCAGGTGCTCTTAGCCGAGTCGGCATCGCCGCCTACCGTCGAGCGGGTGCAAGCCACGGTGCGCCTCGTGGCAGCCACTACAGCGATGATCGCCGGTCAGGCCACCGACATGGCCTTCAACAATGTGTCCGAGGTGGACCTAGCCGCATGCTTAGCCATGGAGGCTGGCAAGACTGGTGCCCTGCTGGGTTATTCGGCATCGGTGGGTGCTGTGCTGGTTGGGGCGCCGCAGGGTTGGATCAACGCCCTTCAGATCTACGGGATGGAGCTTGGCTTGGCCTTTCAGGCGGTAGACGACGTTCTGGGAATATGGGGTGATCCAGCGGTGACTGGAAAGGCGGCTGGTAACGACCTTCGGGAGCGGAAAAAGTCGATGCCGGTGGCTCTGGTGCTGTCGGGTGGGGGTCCGGCAGCAGATGAGTTGCGCGCCGTCTACCGCTCGGCAGGCGACCTGTCTGATGACAGCGTGGCTCGTGTTGCAGCGGTTATTGAAGAAGCTGGCGGTCGGGACCGAACGGTGATTGAGGCCCGGTTACATCTGGATGCGGCGTTGGCTGCCATTGACGATGTTGGCCTAGTTCCCGAGGCAGTTGATGAACTGGTTGGCCTAGCCGAGTTTGTGGCTGATCGAGACTTTTGAGAACTTACTTCTGAAACGAGACTTTCAGAGTCTGCGAATTGCTCCGAGACGAACTACTGCGCGGCCTTCCTCTCGACTGGCCTTTAGGTCAACCTGACCCTCAAGAACCCACTCGTAGTGTCCCTCGGGATCGGCGATGGTCTGGACAACCGGCCATTGGTCGACGCCTGGGCCACTCGAGTCGTCGAGTGTGAAGAATTCCCCACCTCGTGCATGACTATCGGTGGGGAGAGTTTGGTGCTCCTCCCAATAGGGCGCAATGGCTTCGCTGATATCGGCGGAAGTGCGCCGCGACTCACCTACTCCCGGGACCTCGGCTAACGCCTGGTGGTCGTCGAGGCGGCGGCGAGATAACAACTGAATCCAGCGGAAGACCTCGTTCCGGACCATGATCTTGTATGCCCGAACGTTGCGGGTTACGTCGGGTCGTTCGGCTGAGACAGTAGAGACCTCGATAGGGGTGTCTTTGTCGACGGAACCCTCTTCAGGGTTGCGGAGTTTCTCCCACTCATCGATAAGGCTCGAGTCGACCTGACGGACTGTCTCACCAAGCCATGCCTCAAGATCGCGTAGCGCCTCAGTTCGATGTTCTGTGGGAACGGTTTGGGCCAGTGCCTTGTAGGCCTCGCTGAGGTAGCGCAGAACTGTGCCCTCTGAGCGTTTTAGTCCGTGGTGCTCTATGTATTGACGAAAGTTGAAACCAGTCTCATAAAGTTCGCGAGCCACTGCTTTGGGCTTGACGTTCTCGTCGCCCACCCACGGATGGTGCCGGCGGAACACGTCAAACGTGCCGTAGAGGAATTCCTTTAGCGGGCGGGGTGGCTCAACCAAGGCGAGACGTTCCATGCGCTCCTCGTAGTCGACACCTTCCATCTTGAGTCGGGCCACTAGTTCTGACCGAAGCCGGTCGACCTGCGCGGCGATGATCACGCCTGGATTCTCGAGCACTGACTCGATCACGGACAGTACGTCGAGGGCTTGGATTCGGGCGGTGGCCTCTGGGTCAGTGGACTGCGGGGTCTCATTCTGGTCGGGTGTGTCGCCTCTTTCGTGTGACAAACTAGGTCGGTCAGACAACTCAGGAATTACCTCAAGGGCGAAAAGCGCAAGTGGCTGGTGGAGGGCGAAGCTGTCTTGAAGGTCAACGCCGACTGATACATGGCGTCCCTGATCGTCAGGCTCTCCAAGTTCTTGGATAACTCCGGCATCGCGGAGTGATCTGTAGATTCCGATAGCTCGTTTCACGTGTTGACGCTGGCGGTCACGGGGTTCGTGATTATTGACTAGTAGATGCTTCAGGCCCTTTCGCCCGTCACCCGGTCGGGCTAGCACGTTGAGCACCATCTGGTGAGTTACGTCGAAACTTGAGGTCAATGGCTCAGGTGTGCCATCAATCAACTTCTGGAATAGGTCTGCGTTCCAGTGGGCATAGCCGCGTTCGGGCGGTTTCTTTTTCACCAACTTCTTTTTCTTGCTGGGTTCAGCCACTACCTTGGCCTCGGCCCTTTGGTTCTCAATCCAGTGCACCGGCGCCTGGACCCACACGTGTCCCTCGTCGTCGTAGCCCCTGCGTCCTGCTCGGCCAGCGATTTGGGCGAACTCTCGGGTGCCAAGCAGTCGCGTAGATATGCCGTCGTACTTGCACAACTGGGTGAAGAGCACAGTTCGAATGGGCACATTGACGCCTACCCCCAGGGTGTCGGTGCCGCAGATGAGTTTGAGTAGGCCAGCTTGGGCCAGCTTTTCTACGAGTAGGCGGTAACGCGGAAGCATCCCTGCGTGGTGCAGGCCAATGCCGTGGCCGATAAACCTTTTCAGGTCCTTACCAATCGGCGTGTCAAATCGAAATCCCCCAACTTCGTCGCGAACTCTTGCCTTTTCGTCTTTAGTGAGGACGTCAAGACTGCAGAGGTCTTGGGCCTTCTCCGTTGCTGCTTTTTGTGTGAAGTGGACGATGTAGACCGGTGCTCGATCAGTATCGACCAGTTCGGAGATCGATTCGTGGAGGGGGGTCTGTCGGTACTCGAAGGTCAGCGGCACCGGTCGAACTGTCCCAGCGACCGTTACTGCTGGCCGCCCGGTGCGCCGGGTCAGGTCCTCAGTGAAACGACCTGTGGGGCCGAGAGTGGCTGACATGAGCAGGAATTGGGTGTGGGGAAGCTCCAGCAGGGGGACCTGCCAGGCCCAACCTCGCTGTCGGTCACCGTAGAAGTGGAACTCGTCAGACACCACTAGGCCGAAGTGACAGTTTGCTCCTTCGCGGAGGGCCCGGTGGGCCAGAATCTCTGCAGTGGCACAGATGATTGGTGCTTCGGGGTTGACTGAGGCGTCGCCGGTGACCATCCCGACGTTTGCAGGGCCAAAGTCGCGAGCCAGGGCAAAGAACTTCTCACTTACTAAGGCCTTGATAGGGGCGGTGTAGATGCTTCGTTCGCCGCGTGCAAATGCCGCAGCATGGGCGGCCGTAGCCACTAGGGACTTCCCCGAGCCCGTTGGAGTGGCCAGAATTACGTGAGCACCGGCCAATAACTCAAGGATGGCTTCCTCCTGAGCGTCGTATAGGTCGAGATTTCGTTCGGCGACCCAGTCCACGAATAGGTCCAGGAGTAGGTCGGGGTCAGTTCCCAGCGGGATCCGGTCGGCCAACGTGGCGGCGGCTGCCGTCATTGAATCCGTCATGGTGGGTTACTGATACCGAACTCGTAAGCCAATAGTTCGTAGGAGCGGACCCTCGCCTCGTGGTCGTGGCAGATAGAGACCACCATTAGTTCATCAGCGCCAGTGTCTCCGATCATCTTCCGGAGGCGACTACTCACCTGATCTGGTGTGCCCGCGGGTATTGACCGACGGCCCGGTTGGATGGTCAAGCGTGTCGCTGTTGATTGGTTGGCTGGGGGCGATCCGACAGACGTGGGCGCCGGTATTGGTCCCTTCAGTCCGGATACCCGCCAAGCTTGGACAGCAGACACCATTGCTTCGGCCTCCTCTTCAGTCTCGGCACAAATTGCGCTGGTGCAGAGGAGCACCTTGGGTTCCGAGCATCGGGCCGACGGTCGGAACTGGCGCCGGTAGGCGTCGACAATTGGTGCGCCGTCGACCTGAGCGATGAAATCAGCCCATCCCAGCGGCAGGCCGAAGTGGGCGGCGTACGCAGCGGAGTCGGCGCTCGAGGCCAGCAACCACACTTCGGGCAGTTCGTCAGGTCTAGGTGTGGCCCGAACACCTTGGATCGGACTATCTGCGGGCAGCGTGTCGTCGACCAAGTGGACCAGTTCCTCCACTTGGTTGGGATAGTGATCTAAGGGTGTTCGGGAGCCGCCTCGAGCCAGAGCAGTGGCGGTTAGGTGGTCCGAGCCTGGTGCCCTGCCAACACCAAGGTCAATGCGCCCTGGGTGAAGAGAGGCCAGTACACAAAATGCCTCAGCGACCTTCAGCGGCGCGTAGTGGGTGAGCATCACCCCGCCTGAGCCAACTCGAATGCGATCGGTGGCCCCCGCGATAGAGCCGATCAGTGCCTCCGGACTGGAACCAGCCAGGCCGGTCATGCCGTGATGTTCGGCCACCCAGTACCGGTGGTAACCCATGGCTTCTGTCCGGCGGGCCAGATCGAGACTGTTGCGGAGCGCGTCGCCGGGCGTTGAACCTTCAGGAACTGGGGACTGATCCAGTACTGATAGATGGGTCATGGTGTGGTTGGCCGGTTGTGGTCAGGCACGGGTCGAATGAGTGCCGTTCGTTCAGCTTTCACCACCGGATGAAGGGCACAACCTGGGAGGTGGTCGTTGACCATACCCATGGCTTGCATCAGGGCGTAGATCGTGGTCGGCCCCACGAAGGACCAACCGCGACGCTTTAGATCTTGGCTAAGTGCGGTGGAATCTCTCGTTGAGGTAGGAACGTCGTTTGTTTCAATGTCTCGACTTTCGGGTTCAAAGGCCCAGAGGTAGGCAGCGAGTGAACCGAATTCCTCGATAGCTTCTAGGGCTCGCGCTGCGTTATTGATAGTTGACTCAATCTTTCCTCGATGGCGAACTATGCCAGTGTCGGCCATACACCGGTTGATATCGGCCTTGGTGTAGCGGGACACGGTCGCTGGGTCGAAGTGAGAGAAAGCAAGTCGGAAGTTATCTCGCTTACGAAGGATCGTTAACCACGACAAGCCAGCTTGGAATCCTTCGAGACAAACTTTCTCAAACAGCCCAACATCGTCGACTACGGGTCGACCCCACTCGTGATCGTGGTAGGCGCAGTAATCATTATGGGCTCCGGGCCACCAACAGCGAACGACGCCATCAGCGCCGGCTATCAAATGTTTACTCATGATCAGTTTCTACTGGCATTGAGATTCAGGTGTTGGACCGATTCTGTTTCCGCTTTCGTCATGCATTGGGGACGACAGTACGCTCAGGTTGTTCCTATCGAACCTCTGGAGGCATTTCGTGATCATTATCGCTGGTTCCATATCAATTAACCCAGAACGAGTTGACACCATTCTTGAAGGCATTGTGCCGTTGATGCAGGCCACGAGTTCCGAGGAAGGTTGCATCGATTACGTTCTGAGCGCAGATCCAGTTGAGATCGGGAAAATCCGCATTTTCGAAAAGTGGGCCTCCGAGGAAGCCCTTGCAGCGCACGGTACTGCTCCTCATATGGGTGAGTTCCAGCAGGTTCTTAAGACGGTTGGCGTGACCGGGATGTCGGTCCAGCGGTTCGATAACGCAGAAGAGTCCAAACTTTTTTAACCGGTTTTCGTCAGCAGGACTGATGCTGGCAGTTGCGACAGTTCGTAGGCCCTAAGCATTGGGTCCGTTGCTGCCTTGGGGCCTGGGTGCCGGAGTTTTGGACAGGTGCTTCGACCGTGGTGGAAGGATAAGGATGAGCTACCAACAGGCTTGCTCAGCCAGGGAGTATCCGGAGTTTGAGGCATCGACTAGACGTTCGGCGATGACGTCATAATCAGAGACTGGACGTGGTTGATATCCGTGAAGGTGTAGCGAATCCCGCACCGACGTATCTAGGGCAGCCACGGCCTCGCTGATAGCGGTGTTCAGTAAATCGCGCAGACCGTCGTTGGACCGTCCGGTGATTAGTGGGACTCCGGGGGTCGGATCAGTCCACGTCAATATCCGTAGTTTTTGAGTTGCTGGTTCGTGGTCGAGACCGAGACGCCACGAGACCACGTCGATAGATGCCAAGTCGACTCTTCTCTCCGCCACCAACCGTATCGATTGCCGGTGCGCCCCTGACTCGATCACTTCAGAAAAAAACTGGCCGTTGATGGCTAGGGGCGCCACGGTGGTCGCTAATGCCCCATTCCTGATTGCGAATCGCTCTCATTAAACGCCACCCGTCGACCTCGGAAGGCGGCTAGGTCGAGAGATGGGTCGTCAGTTCGACATACCAGAACTGATCGATAGTCTCCAGGGTCGCATCCGGGAACTGCGTAGTCCAGCGATCCGAGCACCGTTACTTTCCTGGCGAGGGCTTGGACGACTGGCAGCCCGCAGGCCTGAGCGAGAAGCAGATCTGGGTGCGTCCAAAGATCCGTCAAGGTCTGGTGGCCGGTGGGGCGCCAAACCGATGCTGGTGTTTCCACTCCAGCCAACTGGATCCTGTTAGCAATCGCCAACCAAAGAGCATTGATCGCGCCAGTTACCTCAGGCCAGTCATACATGGGCAGACCAGCCACTCCGACGGTCACCCCTGTACCTCCAACAGCAACTCCGGCCTATTTGAACTGGCTTCCATGGCTATGGACCGCAATGCGTTGTTGGTGATGTTTGTTCCGCAATGGACTGGGGGGCGAACCCGTCTAGTCAGGTTGCCAGTCTGAGAAATGAGGTAGAGGTATAAGTGAGGTCGTTACCTCAAAAACGAGTTTTGTTGTCCCGGGGTTTGTGCAATGCAACCAAGAGATGGAAGTAAACGGGGAATTAGAGCGTGCAGAGAACTGGTGAAGTTTCATTCGGTTCTGCTATTTCTTAGGTGTACGTTTATTGGTCATGGACTCTTCACTAGTAAAAGGCTTTGCAGACATTATCGATATGGGGGCTGACGCCCTCGGTGATCGTGACATGCTGATCATGGGCGACGAGCGCTTGACCTGGAACGACATGCAGGCGCGAGCAGGTCAGGTGGCTAACGCCCTGGCCGCTGAAGGCATTGGCACTCAGGACCGCGTAGCGTTTATTGATAAGAACTCGGTCGAGTACTTCGAGTTGGCGTTCGGTGCCGCCTACCGAAATGCGGTGACGGTGGCAGTGAACTGGCGACTTGCACCTCCGGAGATGGCCTACATAGTCAATGACTCTCAGGCCACGGTCCTAGTAATTCACGAGGAGTTCGCCGAGCAGTTGACAACGTTCGAAGACGAGCTCGAGCATGTTAAACGCATTGTGGTTATCGGTGCACCCGGCAATCACGTATCGTTCGGCGACTGGCGTGACGCTCACGGTTCGCACTGCGAAAAAATTGCTAACGGTGACGAGGATGTGTGTTCTCAACTTTACACCTCAGGTACTACTGGCCTACCTAAGGGTGCCCAGACCACCAACGCAAACTTCCAGGCTTTGTTTGCCACTGTCGACTGGGATATGGATGAGGCCAGCCGGAACCTCTGCGTCATGCCCCTGTTTCACATCGCAGGGAGTGGTTGGGCCTTGTTTGGCATGGCTAACGGGGCGACGACGGTCATGATGCGTGAGTTTGATCCGGTGGCTGGTCTACAAATTGTCGAGTCTGAGGCAACCACCCACGCCATCTTCGTGCCGGCCATCCTTCAGTTTTTTCTGATGGTTCCGAGCGACGGGATTGACTTATCGTCGATGCAGTACATCGCTTACGGAGCCTCGCCAATCACCGAGGACGTACTTGTGAAGTCCATGGAGCAGTTCGGTTGCAAGTACTTTCAGGTGTATGGCATGACTGAGACCACGGGTGCCGGCACCACCTTGCCGCCCGAGGACCATGGGAGCGGCGCCGACCCGAAGCTTTTGCGCTCGGCCGGCAAACCCATCCGGGGCATGGAGATGAAGATTATCGATGCTGATACCGGCGAGGAGTTGCCCGACGGGGAGGTGGGTGAGGTCTGGATGCGTCATGGCGGGAACATGAAGGGTTACTGGAACATGCCCGAGGAGACTGCGAAGGCTATGCCGGGCGACGGCTGGCTGCGTTCCGGTGACGCTGCATACATGGAGGACGGCTACCTCTACATTTATGACCGGGTAAAGGACATGATCATCTCGGGTGGTGAGAACGTCTATCCGGCCGAGATTGAGAATGCACTCATGGGCCACGCGGGAATTGCTGACGTGGCGGTTATCGGTGTGCCTGACGAGCGGTGGGGTGAGGTAGGCAAGGCGCTGGTCATCCCGGTGGCTGATTCTGGTGTGACCGCTGACGAGATCATGGCTCATGCCCGTGAGCGTCTCGCCGGTTTCAAGTGCCCCAAGACTGTCGACTTCGTGGAAACTATTCCCCGGAACGCGTCCGGCAAGATCCTCAAGCGGGAGTTGCGCGACCCCTTCTGGGAGGGCCACGACCGCCGGGTCGGCTGACTGGATCCGGATAACTGGGGCCCGCTTGGTGTGAGTTGCTGGCGTCCACCTAGGGTCGCCGTTCATGGACATCAGACTGGACGGCAAGGTCGCCATCGTCACCGGTGGCTCACGTGGAATTGGTCGAGGTATCGCCTCTGCTATGGCATCGGCGGGGGCCAAGGTGATGATTACCAGCCGCAAGGAGGAGTCGTGCGCTGCGACCGTCGAGGAACTACGAGACGAGACCGGGGGTGATCTTGCCTACGTGGCTGGACACGTTGGCAAGATCGAGGACATGGAACGCGTGCTGGATGCCACCTTGGAGGCTTTCGGGGCCATCGACGTACTCGTCAACAATGCAGCTACCAACCCATACGCCGGGCCAGTAATCGACATCGACGTGCCTCGATGGGAAAAGACATTCGCTACCAACCTCACTACACCACTGGTCTGGACTCAGGCTTGCTGGAACCGATGGATGAAGGAGCACGGTGGTGCAGTAGTAAATATCTCGTCGGTAGGGGCTTACGCCACTAATCCAATTCTCGGCGTATACGACATCACCAAGCGAGCTCTTATTCATCTAACTGAGCAACTAGCCGCTGAGATCGGACCAACAGTTCGAGTTAACGCGGTATGCCCAGGCCTGATCCGTACTGATTTTGCTCGTGCCTTATGGGAGGGTGGTCGTGGGGACGCTATTGCCGCAACGCTGCCAATGAAGCGCCTTGGTGAAGCAACTGACATCGCCAATACTGCATTGTTTTTGGCATCAGATGCCGCTTCTTGGATGACGGGACATGCTGTCTTGGTTGATGGAGGTCAACTAATCAGCGTTGACGGAGTTCAGCTGTAGGAAAATCCTGAGTATTTGACTGTGATCTTTCAAAGTCCACTAACTGCGGTTTGGTCGTAGTTCTCGGTCATTTGCTGATGAGTGGCCTTTGTTTAGGAGACCTCGTTGGTTCTCGTTGAGATTCAGAGGACTTCCTGATCGGTTATTCAGACTTCCAGTTGTGCTGCCACAGTTTGTGCAGCGTCGATGAACTCCTCAACCATGTCCAGCACTACCTGACCAGCACCGCGCGTGCGGTTCATGGTGCCGACCACCTGGCCGACGAAGTAGGTCGCGAGATCCTCGGCACCTGATCCTTCTTTGTGGGCAGCCCGGTTAATCCGATCTACGGCAGCTCCGGTGAGCATGGGTTGTAGCGGCATCCCTAGTGGATCAGGTGTGTCTTCACGGTCCCATTCATCGGTCCAAGCGGTGCGCAGCATCCGGGCGTGCTTACCGGTCATGGAGCGGGATCTAATTGTGTCACCAGAGCCAGCAGCCAGCATTTTGCGCTTTACCACTGGATGAGTCTCAGCCTCTTCGGTAGTGAGCCAAACCGATCCACACCACACGCCAGCAGCTCCGAGAGCTATGGCTGCGGCCATTTGGCGGCCACGACCAATGCCCCCAGCACCGAGAACAGGAACCGGCGCGACGGCATCAACGACCTCTGGCAACAGCACCATGGAACCGATATGACCGGTATGGCCACCACCTTCTGTGCCCTGCGCGATTATCGCGTCAACTCCCGCAGCCACATGCCTTTCGGCATGGACCTTTGTGCCAGCTAAGGCAGCCACTTTCACGCCGGCTTCATGGCATCGGCTGATCATCTCAGCAGGAGGAGACCCAAGGGCGTTGGCAACTAGGGCTGGGTGGTAGCTCAGGGCTATATCGAGTTGGCCCATCGCCCGATTGGCCGAGAATGGGGCATCGCCGGGACGTTCAGCCCAGCCAGAGCCAGCATCTGAGTCCTCAGGTACGCCATAACGATGTAATAACTCGTTTACGAAATCTTGGTGAGCACCAGGAATTGTGGATAACAGATCTTTGACCTGAAGGCCGCCTTCGTCGGAACCGGCATATCGGGCGGGGACTATCAAGTCCACGCCATAAGGACGGACACCGATTTCTTCCTTGATCCATGCCAAGTCAATCTCGAGTTGTTTGTCACTCAGTCCCACGGCACCCAGAACACCAAGTCCACCGGCTTTAGACACTGCAGCGACCACGTCACGGCAGTGTGAGAAGGCCATGATTGGAAATTCAATGTTGAACATTTCGGTGATTGACGTCTGCATTGGGTTCTCCCAGCGGCGGTTGATTTGGGTGGGGTTTAGAGGGTCACGATCCCTCGTTTATCTAGTTCACAGATGCTGCCAACGATGTCGTAGGCAAGCAACCTTTGCAGAGTGCCATGCTTGGCAGTCTTACCCCAGACTCGGGCGCCGGTATCGGTTAAAGCGGCAACGAGAGCGTCGACAGGTAGTCCGTCACGATCATGACGGACGGTGTAACCGTCGACTATGGCCTGACCGGCATAGTCGGGGTTTGGAGTTCGGATGGTTTGATTAGCCACCGCAGGCGCACAGTTGAATGATTGGTAACGGTTGGAAGGGGGAGTGTTGGAATAGATGCCAAAAGCGTGTTTGCCAAGGTAGCCGCCGTTGGCGTAGAGCAGGCCTATCCCAGGGGTGCTACGGAGCCGGTTGACCAGTGCCGCTAGCGATTGGCCGACTGAGTTGGAATGTGGGGCGCCGGCGAAAGTCAGCCCACCGTTGGCGGTCAGCGGCCTAGTTTCAGTTGCCGGATCTAGGCCGAGTTCAGAGGCGCAGACCTGAACTGAAGAGGGAAAGCAGGCATATAAATCGAGATGGTCGATGTCGTCGATGTCTAGGCCAACAAGGTCGAGGGCCTGGTTTCCAGCAGTCCTGATTGCAGGTGAACGGTGCAAGTAAAATCTAACGCTGGGTGAAGATGGATCGTCAGCGCGGGTGCTGGCCAGTGGAAATATCCAACCGTCACGGTGAATGCCTAGAGCCTCGGCTTGAGCTACCGAGGTAAGCAGGATGGCGCTGGCCTGATCAACGTTGTTGTTGGCCATCATCGCTTTTGTGTAAGGGGCTGCGACCATTCGGTTGTTGGCTGACGGGACGGTGATGGCTTCAGAGTCCATCGGTATCCGCTTCGCTGCGTGGGGATTGGTTACAGCTACCGCGTTAAAACTTTCCCAGAGTCTCCCAATTCGGATGCGATGGGCCTCGACGGTCTCGCCATGGTCATGTCGAATTGCTGTCTCCACAATCGAGTAGAAAATGCCGGGCTCTACGAGGCCTCGTTTCTCCTCATGTGGTGTCGCCATCTCAAGATCACCCTCATAGCGGATGGCGGGGGCCATATCGACAACTCTGTCCTGTCGCACTTCTACGCCAAGGCGTCGAGCTCGCCGTCGTGATCGGAATACCTCGCCACCGACCATTAGGGCCGAGTCAACGTGGCCGTTGCTGATACGGCCTGCTAAGTGGTCAAGTAGGCGTTGGGGGGAGGTGCCGGACAATCCGGTGAGCAGCGTGGTCGCATCTTTTGCCCCAAGTATGTCAGCTACTCGTCTACCCGGGTCAGGGTGACTCCAGAGCCCACCGACCACAGCCACCATGTCGACGCATGCGGCTGCGGCTCCTCTACCGGCATCCAAACTCGCCGATCTGCAGGCGTCAACCATGAGTTCCAGAGCGGTTCGGGCCGTGGTGGGATCGTTGATTCGATCAGTAACTTGTGCAACCCCGACAATCACTGGCGTCCGGGGGTCCAATGGCATGCTCTCCATCATCGTCGCCAGCCGTGGTAGGTGCCTTACCGGCGTGGAGGACTATTTTTCGCACCGTTCCGTTGAAAAAAAGATGTTTACAAATTAAGTTAGGTGAGCCTCACACTTGACGGCCTACACTCTTGTTGCATGTCCCCGTCGGCCTTTGACCTAGTCACCGGGAGTGCAGGTTTTATTGGGTCAACACTCGTCGATCATCTATTGGCGGCTGGTCGCACCGTGGTAGGTGTCGACTCTTTGACACCGACATACGACCCGTTGGTAAAGCTTCGAAATCTTGGTGCGGCTTCGGTCCACGAGGAATTCACCTTCCAGACCGATGACCTGGCCAACATGTCAGTTGCGCCTCTGCTCGACGGAGTTGACACCGTTTACCACCTTGCCGGTCAGCCTGGAGTTCAGACCTCGTGGGGAAGTGGGTTCACTGAACACCTAGATCGTAATGTGCTGGTGACACAGCGCCTTCTCGAGGCTGCATTAGAGGCTCAGGTGAGACGAGTTGTGTTGGCCTCAAGTTCTTCGGTGTATGGGACTGTTGAAGGGCCGACTACTGAGGATGATCCAGTCCGTCCACTTAGTCCCTACGGGGTCACCAAGTTGGCGGCTGAGCACTTAGCAGCCGTTTACGCCGAACGTGGTCTCGACGTTGTTGCTTTGCGTTTATTTACTGTCTACGGGCCTCGTCAGCGTCCGGATATGGCCATGCATCGCATGATTGCATCAGCCCTAGATGGCGTCAGGTTTCCCCTGCGGGGCAACGGTAGTCAGCGGCGGTCGTTCACGTATGTAGGTGATGTGGTGGACGCTGTGGCCCGGGTGGGAGCCGCATCTCAAATCAATGAGTTGGTCCTCAACGTGGGGTCGACGGTGACTACTGCTCTGATCGACGTGTTGGATGAGGTGGGGAGGCTGGTTGGACGGGCTGTACCGATTGAGCAGCATGAGCGCCCACCGGGTGATCCCGACCTCACCCATGCTGTCGTTGACCGTCTGCGGGCCGCCGTAGATTGGGAACCCTCTACGACCATGGTTCAGGGGCTTGCCGCTCAGGTTCTCCACCAACGGAGTCTTCAGGTTGTATCTAATCAGTCAGAGAATCAGATCACCCCGACTGACTACAGCATTTCTGTCGGGTAACGTCTAACTGTGATGTATACGGCCCCTGAGTACCATCCGGCGTTTGAAGAGTACTGTGAGACCATTTTTGAACTAGCCGAAGATGACGTTGCCGTCATCCAAGCGCGGATTGCTGAGCGTCTCGAAGTGTCGCGACCAGCGGTCTCGGAAATGGTGAGACGAATGGAGAGTCAAGGCTTGGTTTCCGCCGAGGATGGCGTGATATCCCTGACTGATGATGGACTCCGGTTGGCGAGTCAGGTAGTTCGTCGTCATCGCGTGGCGGAGTGCTTCCTCACTGAGATTCTGGGGCTTTCCTGGACTGAGGCGCACCATGAGGCTGGTAAGTGGGAGCACATCATCTCGGGCTCGGTCGAGAAAGCAATGATGCGGGTTCTGGACGACCCAACAACTTGTCCACACGGAAACCCAATACCAGGTGCTGGTTATGAGGCGCCTGAAAACTCGGCTGTTCTCAGTGATCTGTCGCTTGGCGTGGAGTTTACTATCGAGCGGATTCCTGAGGAACTGGAGTTTAGAGATGGCCTCTTGGAGTTCCTTGAAGGTGCTGAAATCAAGCCGGGAAATCGGGGTCGTGTAACAGCTAGTTCACCTGATGGGACCACGACCATCGAAATCGGCGGAGACATTGTCGGCGTAGGAACCTTTGCCGCCGCTCGCATCCTTGTCGATCTGGACTGACTTGGGAGCGGCCGGGCGATAGTTCGTTTTGCTTCTGCATGCGGACCAGCCAATTACGCCTAGTAGGAATATCGCCCAACCGGCTGCCCACCAAAGGTCAGTTGTGGAGCCCCGATGAAGGTCGGGTAGGAGTTGGGAGAACCAGCGGTAACCGACCCACTTGGTCTCGGTAATATCCACTGCTAGGGCTCTTCGTCCGGTGCTCGCCTCAACGGCTAACCAGACCCAGCCGACGGCGCCAACCATGGCTGTGACGACCAGAGGAACCAGAGTGCGTCTAGCCTGGTCCACAGCAATTGCTATCAGGATGACTGCTAAAGGCAGCACAACCACCAATTGTCGTCCTGGCCACCACCACCCGTGCATAGTAAGGGCGACCCATGTCGCAGTCGCCCAGCCGGCGGCGAGGGGAGCAGTGAGGAGCATCCAGTTCTGCGGCCGTCGGCCAAATATTGCACCTAACGCAGGTGCAATGGCTAGCCAAGCAGGCGACCAAGCAGCGAGACCGAAGGGTCTATCGATGAGGAGTCCCACAAGACGACGGCTTCGCCCTAGATAATCGGGTTGAAAGCCGACCACACCGAATTCACTGTTGGTGAAGTGGTCCCCGGCTGCGTATACCGTCCAGCCCCCGTAGATCCGGTTGTGAACGATGAGATAGACGGTGGCCATGACTGTTAATGCAAGACCAACAATGACCAATTGGTGGCGTCGACCATCTCGCCAGAGACGCAGTCCGGTGATTCCGGCTAAGGCTGCTGCAGTTGGTGTGTATTTCACGGACAGCCAAGGAAGTGCAGTGAGAGACAAGAGCAAAATGACAGTTTCTCTTATCTGGAGGGTTCTGTTAGCCGTAGTGGTTGCTAATCCCGTGGCAGCACCTACAGCGGCCGTCACAGCTAGTGCCGCAGGGATTTCTGGGTAGATCTGGCTGCCATAAGCGGTTAGAGGGGGTGTGGCCGATAACGCTCCAACCACCCAAGCACCGGTAAGTGTCGAGACACCGAATCGTCGGACCGCCACCCAAAGGGTTGTCGCAGCGAGAACACCTGCAAGAATGCTCAATGCCACTCGGGCTCCCACCCAGCCTCCTAGGCGCATTGGTAGAGCTAGAAGCGCTGGCAGGAGGGGATCGTGAGGGCTCAGGCGTTGGCCGTTGTCGTTTAGATCGATGGTCTGAGCGTTGAGATCAATCTCATGGAATGGCAGGTATCGCTTCTCACTGATTTCGTCCGAGATATCGAGGTCGAAGTCTTCACCCAGACTGATCGCAGTCATCAGATACTGGGGTTCATCTACGCTGAGCTGGGCCCCGTAGGTAGTGCGAGCTGGGATGCCGAATGCTGCAGCAGCACTAGCGATCAGGCCAACTGCTAGTGCTGCCCGGTGGAGTGCCAGTTTGCTTTTGGGGCTGGACTTGATAACTGGGCGTTTCATTGGTGCGGCTTCCTATCCCGCTATCAGTCCAGATGATGTGCTCGGCGCACCACAAGAAACCACGTGAGAATTCCAGAAAGCATGACCAAGGTCATGGCCATTAGTCCTGCTTCGGCCACAAAAGCGTCCTCAAAGGACTGGAAGATCTTAGTGGTAAGGGTCGAGAAGTCGAATGGGGCTACGAGAAGAGTGATTGGTAGTTCTTTCATTGTTGAGAGCAGAACCAGACCACCACCAGCCAACAGTCCGGGCCTAACTAGTGGAGAGTCCACGGTGATTAGTCGACGTACTGGGTGGGCGCCAAGGACCCGGGCGGCATCGTGTAGTTGGTCGGGTACTGCACTAACCGCGACGTGGGCTGCACCAAGGGCTTGGGCACCGAAGCGAACTACGTAGGCGAAGATCAGGACCACCAAGGTGCCTCGCAGGTGTTCGGCTGCCCACGAGTTGCGAAGTGTCCAAAAAAATACGGCCAGTGCCACTAGAAGTCCCGGCATGGCGAAAGTAGAGGTGATTATGTTCCCTGTAATTGGTCCTAGCCGGGATCGGTATCGGCCAAGCAGCGCGGCAGTTGGTAGTACGGCAACGACTGCTACCCCGGCTGCCACCACGCTGATCCAAAGAGTGTTCCATGCAGGTCCGATTACGTCTGAAACGTTGATTTCTAAAGATCGTCCGCCTGAGATATCGCGGATGAGGCCGCTGATCCCCCAGTCGGCTAGTGCAGCGGCAGGTGCTATCAGAGCAAGAAGGAGCACGCCGGTGATTAGTGCGAGAGATGGGAGTCGCCACCGACCAAGAGGCACACAGAGAGGGCGACTAGTTGACGCCCGCGCTGGTCGGGCTAGCCGCCGTGAGGCCAGTCGCTCACTGGCGACCACCACAGCGGCCAAAGCCAAGAGAATGGCCGCCAATGCGAAAGAGGTTGACTGATCGGCTAGGCGAGTTGTCCAGATGGCACGAGTGAGAGTGTCGTAGCGCATCAGTTGGACGGCCCCGAAGTCGCTGATTGTGTAAAGAGCCACAAGGAGTGTTCCTGCAGAGATGGCCGAAGCAGTCTGCGGAAGGACAATCCGGCGAAAGGTAGTGAATCCTGAATCACCGAGGAGTCGTGCGCTCTCCTCAAGCGATCCAGGTAGGCCCCGTAGGCGAGCTGCGACAGGTAGGTATACGTAAGGGTAGGTGAAGAGGGTGAGGGCCAGCCAAGCCCCGAACAAGCCGCGTAATTCCGGCGTGCGGTCTATACCGATGACCTCCAGCAGGTCGTTGGCAAGGCCACCTGGGTTGAGGGTTCGAATGAATGCTGCGGCACCGACAAACGTCGGATAAGCCAAGGGGAGAGGGAGGAGAACTCGCCAGAGACGTTGGCCGGGTATGTCGGTACGTGCGGTGAGCCAGGCCAACGAGGTCCCAAGAACGGCGGTGGTTGCAGCTACCAATGCAGCCAGAACCATGCTCCGCCTAAGAGGTTCAAGTGTCCGCGCCGATATGAGCAGCCCGACAGGGTCACTGTCGCTGGTGACGTTGCGCCAGATCAGATACAGGGCGGGGAAGGCAAAGAGAACCCCAATGATGAACGCAGCCCCGGTTATAGGCAGCGGCGCTCGTTTGTATCTGTCGGCCACCTGTTTAGGTTAGGTCGCGGTGTCAGGGCCTCAGGCCAGATCAGCCAGCGAGAATTCCACTCTCCCTGACAATCCGCTCTGTCTCCTGAAAGCCACCACCTAGTGAGTCAAAGTCAACGGTCCCGATCTCCAGAGCTGTGAGCGCCGGAAGTTTCGGGTTGGCGGCAACTCCAGCGCCCAGCGGGTATTCGAAAGTTTTATTTGTGAAATAGGACTGAGCCTGAGGAGTAAGTAGGTATGCAATGAGTTCGTTGGCTGCATCAGGATCTTGTGCTGTCTCCAAGATGGTGGCGGCGGTGATGATTAGAAGTGAGCCGATGTCATCAGGTTCGAAGTTGTGGTTGACCGCGCGGTGCTCATCGCCTCGTGCTTCCGCCTCTTGGTACTGGTAGTAATGATTTACGAGCCCCATATCAATTTCGCCGCGCCCGGCCGCTTCTACGATGGCCCGATTGTTTGGGTAGTACCTAGCGTCGTTTTTCACCATGTCTCTTAGCCATTCGGTGGCGACCTCATCGCCGTGTTGGTCGCGAAATACGGTGAACCAATCCTCAAAGGAACCATTCGTTGCCGGTAAGGCAACCCGACCTCGGTAGCGCTCGTCGGTTAGTTCAAATACCGACATCGGTAGTTCACTTTCTTCAACCATGTCGAGGTTTCTCACCAGAACTCGTTTCCTTCCGGAGAAACCGATCCAAGATCCACTCGACGCGCGGTTTTGGGGCCCAACTAGTCCAAGAACCTCTTTGTCGATGGTCCCCAAGAGGCCAAGACCCTCAAGAAAACCGACTGGCCCGGGGGAGCGAGAGAGAAAGATGTCTGCCTCGGTTGCTTCCCCCTCCTCTCCGATAAGAACAGCAAGGTCGGTGGAGTTACCCCATCGGACCCGCACATCAATTCCGGACTCGCATGCGAAGGCTTCGAGGATAGGGCTGATCAGATATTCGGTCCGGCCTGAGTAGATAGTTACCGTTTTCTCGCCGCTGTCGATGCAGTCGCCAGCAACTATGGCGGCGGCTTTCTCGGAGAGCTGGCGTTCTGTGCTGCCACATGCAGTGAGCACGGTGGCCAATAGTGAGACTGCAACTACTGCCGCTAGCGAACGAACTAATTGAAAATAGGTGTGGCGAAATCCTTTGGTCATGTCGCCGGAGTGTAGCGTTTGGTACACATAATCCATAAGGTTTGCCTAACATCTAATTTGTCGTTGGTCGTAATGGCTCGTTGATCTCGATCAAGAGCATCTGACAATGGATTACACAATGGTTTTACTTAGAGGGAGAGGCAATGGAGCGCATCGAGTTTCGTCGTTGGAAGACGGCCATGCTCGTTGGGGGAGTTGCCCTGGCGTTAGCCGTGGTGGCCGTCATCGCCGCTGTCGATACGAAGGCTTTGGGAAGGGCTTGGGACCGTGCCGCCGGTGACCCCACAGGTGTTCTAGTCGCTTGTGCTGCTTTTGGATCAGCGTTTGTGCTGAGGGCCTTCGCCTGGTGTCGGGTTGTCCCTGGCCTTTCCATTGGTCACTCTCTTGCCGGAATTCATCTCGCTTTCGGCGCGAATCACTTGCTTCCACTTCGCCTCGGTGAGCCATTACGTGTCTTGAGTGTTGTTCGGCGCACATCAGTGAGCCTTGAGGCGGCAACAGTCTCCACCGTCGCCCTCCGGGCAGCAGATATAGCCACAGTTGTTGGGCTTGGTTGGCTGATTGCTCCCAGGGCGTTTTCTCGGCTAGTCGGCGGATGGGGATGGTTTCTGGTTGTCCTCGTCCTATTGGTGGGGATAGTGGCTTGGCGCATGCTGCGCAAGATCTCTCTGATCGATTTATCACAAGTTCGGCTGCCTGATCTCGCCACTTTCACATTTACTGTGATGGCGTGGCTGCTGGAAGCGGTCTTAATATGGCAGTGCGCTCAGTGGGCCGATATCGCCCTTTCACCATTTGATGCAGTTCTTGTCACCACTGTCGCCGTTTCGGCCCAGATAGTGGCTGTTGCCCCTGGCGGATTCGGGACGTATGAAGCGGCATCAGTGGCGGCCTACGCAGTGTTGGGACATGGTGCAGGAGATGCCTTGGTGGCTGCGTTGGCTGCTCACGCGCTCAAGACCGCGTACTCGCTGGTTGTAGGAGGAGTCGCCGTCTGGTGGCCACGACCAGGAGTCTTAGGTCGTTTTCGTCTTCCCGGTGTCCTGCCTCCAGTGCCCGATCCTGGACCACCGGTTACTGACGATGCACCGGTTCTGTTGTTTATGCCGGCACTAAATGAAGAGGAGAGTGTTGGTCGTTGTGTGGCGCGTGCCCCACGTGAGGTGTGCGGTCGTCGAGTAGAAGTTCTGGTCATAGACGATGGTTCTAATGATCGAACCGCTGACGTTGCCCGTGCTGCCAATGCGCGTGTCGAATCCTTTCCAGTGTGTCGTGGCCTTGGGGCTGGGGTTCGATATGGGCTGGCAGCCGGCGTAGCAATGGGAGCTGCAGCGGTTGCGTTCTGTGACGCCGATGAGGAGTATCCGCCCGAAGAACTAGAAAATCTTGTTGCACCGATATTGTCTGGGGAGGCTGATTATGTCGTAGGTAGCCGCTTTGCTGGAACCATTCAACACATGCGTCCACACCGTCGTTTCGGAAACAAGGTTCTGACTTACGCTCTTTCTTTGGTAGCCCGACGGAAAATTACTGATGGTCAGAGTGGCTACCGGGCTTTTTCTCCGGAAGCAGCAAAAGCCGCCGATGTCGTCCACGATTTCAACTACGCGCAGGTCATAACTCTCGACCTCTTGGCGAAAGGGTTCCGGTATATGGAGGTCCCCATCAGTTACCGATTCCGAACCACTGGCGACAGTTTTGTGAAGTTAGGTCGGTACCTGAGAAAAGTGGTCCCAGCTGTCTACCGAGAACTAAATATCACCTGAAAGAATCGCCCTCACTGCTTACCCATGGTTGACGCAACCAGTGGGTTCAAGGAATTATCAGTCCTCAACCACAAAGGAGGCGAATTCTTTAATAGCCGCATCCCATGCCTGCCGGTCAAGGGATCCATCAGAACGAATGGCATCGGCTGCAGCAGTCCCCATCTGCAACACATGATGGAGGTTGTCCGGCGTGTAGAGGCCTTGACGGCCGAGGACAACCAGATGATCTAGTCCGGCACACCAGTTCGCGATTACGGAGAGGTCGTCAACGCAGCCCACCCGATAGATCGGGTAGACGTTAGGTAGCCGCCGTGTTTCGACGCCTGCAAGACGGGGACGTGGTAGGCCCTGTTGAACGAGCGATTCTGCCATTAGAACTCCAAGGTCGGCGTCGGGCGCATTCCAGAGTTCGTCCCCAACTTGACAGGGCACCTCGCAGCAGAGCACCGTCTGGTTTTTTGGGTCCGGTCCATCCCGATAGTTTTTCGGCTCTGACAGTCGACTAATCGGTGTTTCAGTGCTTGGAAGGTAGTGGGCATCAAAGGGGGTGTACCGCTCTTGGTCACAGATCAAGTAGACGAGCACCATGGCGCGGTGTTCAAGTCGTTCGATGGCAGTCAGCACTGCGCCGGGAGGTTGCGGTGAGATTAGGCGGGCGAGTCCGGATATAGGGATCGTCGAGAGCAGTTGGTGTGTCCGGAGGTCAGATCCATCGATCGTGATGAGAGCAGCTTTGTTCTCTAAGCGGATTCCGGTCACCTCTGCTGAAAGGCGCAACTCAACTCCGGCTGCATGAGCGGACTCGGCAAGACGTTCGCAGATACGGCCGTAGCCGTCGCGTGGGTATAAGAAGGTTCGTCCCTCGGGCCGAGCGCTACGTAGCAGTTTGCGAAGTATGGCTAATGGGGAACCAGCCGATACCCGACGTCGTGCTAGAGAAGAGTCAAGCTCGTTGGCGGGGAGGCCCCAAAGCTTTATGGCATACGGCTCGTAGAAGGCTTTACTGACTGTGGGCCCAAGACCAGCTCGCAGATGGGCGCCAAAGGTCTCTGCTTGGGGATGTCGCAGAGGTGAGGTCATAGCGTCAACGGCTGCACCGATCGCGAATTTTGGTCCAACGCTGCATAGCAAGTTGAAGGTTCGAAGCGGGAAAGCTACCCACCGCCCGTTAAGGCGAATGCGACCATTGCGGGGTCTGACTTGAAGTTCATCACCGAGGAGGTCTTGGAGGTCCGCTAGCAACTCAGGATCAGTCGCTGAATGAAGCCGGTGAGATCCGAGATCTACTCTCTGGCCCGCTACCACATGACTTGAGGCCATACCACCTACCTCTGAGGACTTTTCTACCAGCACAACTTGGTGCCCATTGAGTGCAGCGCGGCGCGCTGCTGCGAGACCCGCTGGCCCTGCGCCAAGTACAACGAGTGGTTGTCCAGAACTATTCATTGCAGAAGTTGGCGCATTGATCCCAGTTACGGCGCAAGGAAGGCTGTGGTTGGAAGACCGTCATAGATGAGTCCCACCCGAGTACCCCGACTGGCCGGGGGAATCGGTCCAGTCCTTACTCGGACTCCGGTTCCATCGTCGAGACGAACGAGAACGATTGCGTCGTGTCCGTAATACTCGACTAGTTCGACTTCGCCGTGGCCTGGCTTAGAGTTCCTAGCGTCCGGATCGTCGGAGTGTGTGATCTTTAGATCCTCTGGACGAATCACCACCTCTACAGCCTTCGGTAGAGAGTCAAATTCGTTAGATCGAAGAGGGATTATCCCGAATGGGGTGTGGGCTCCGTCGGATTGGCAGTCGGCGGGCAACAGGTTGACTTCACCGACAAAGGAAGCAATCCACCGGTTAGCCGGTTGGGTGTAGAGGTCCACTGGAAGGGAAAGCTGCTTGATGGCCCCTTCGTCCATGACCGCAATGCGGTCCCCGAGGACGAAAGCCTCTTCTTGGTCGTGGGTGACGAAGACTGCCGTGATGCCCAACTTGGTTAATAGGCGGTGGACTTCAGTGCGAACTTCGTTACGGAGAGCGGTATCCAAGTTGGAAAATGGTTCGTCGAGCAGCAGAATTTCTGGACGAGGTGCTAGGGCTCTCGCAAGTGCTACACGCTGCTGTTGTCCACCAGAAAGAGTTGCTGGTGAGCGCTCTTCGAATCCAGTTAGCCCCACTGCAGCAAGCACTTCTTCGACCCTGTCGCTGCCGCGCTCATGCCGCGGAAGTCCGTATGCAACATTTTGGGCAACTGACAGATGTGGGAAGAGAGCCCAGTCCTGGAAGACCATGCCGATCCGGCGCCGGTCGGGGGGAACCCAAGTCCCTGGCCCTACAACCGTGCGGTCATCGATGGCCACAGTTCCAGCGTCAGGTCGTTCCAAGCCGGCGATAGTGCGAAGGAGCGTGGTCTTTCCGCATCCACTAGGGCCGAGTAGGACAAGGATTTCGCCGGGCTTGACTACCAAGTCAACATGATTGATTACCCGGTTCCCGTTAAACGCAACCTCCACGCCCTTCAGATGCAGGGTTCTCGCTGGTTTCAACTCGGCCATATAGAGAATGGTAACCGCCTAATCATCTTTGTGAAAAGGTTGCCATTCTTAAGAGAACATATACCCTCTTACTTGATATTAAGAGTGCTTAACAAATGACGGTTAGCATTGTTTGTTAATTAAAACAGAGAAGTCCTTAGGAGGACTGGAATGTCACTATTTGGTTTCAAGGTCAAGAAGACTTCGCAGTTCACCTCAGTGCTACTTGCGCTTGCGTTACTAGCTGCCGCTTGTGGGAGTGACGACGGAGCTGCAGTTCGCGAAATTGGTTCTGATTCTGGTTCATCCAGTGCCAGTGCCAGTGCCAGTGCCAGTGCATCAGGTTCATCAAGTGGTAGTTCCTCGAGCCCGTCTAGTGCCAGCGCGTCAGGTTCGTCCAGTGGTAGCGCAAGCACCGTTGCCGAGGAGACTGCGGCTCCAGATCGGACTGTGGGTGATGATGGTTATGACTATGCGTCTGATGTGAGTAGTCACCGCATGATTCCGGCGGATGTCTGTGACGTGAATGCTTTGCTGCCCAAGGGTGAGGCGATTGATTGGGCGGCTGTCGAGGCTGTCTACCAAAACGGTGGTAACTCGGTGAAGTCGAGTGGAGCTGTCCGGACCTTGGCAGGTTTTGCTTCCGGTGAGGGTAAGAAGCATGGTGTCGATGAGTACTACGGCACTGCCACACCTCTGAATGATTTTGTCATGTCGGCGATTCAGGGAACAGGAGAGTTCGCTGGGGAGAGTGACTCGGTTCGACGCCAAGGTGTCCAAAAAGGTATTCAGAACCAGATCCTGGTTGCGTGGACAGTTCACGAGTTGCACGCGGCGCTAGCCAAGGCTGCTGATAAAAACTTCGATGTGGAGTCGGGTGCTCCCCATAACTGGGACGAGGGCTGGGCGTTTTATTCCGGTGCTGAGCCGGGTTGCGCTGCCTACGGGACCGGCAACAAGCGAGGTAAGGACTTCAAGCGGCTCTCCGATGACGGCGAGACCAGTGTTGCTAACGAGAACATCCTCGCCCACTTCATTGCTGGCCGGGATGCGTTACTTGCGGGCGATGCAGCTGGTGCACAAGCGGCAGCCGACGAGATCAAGCGCAACTTGGTTGTGATCTATTCCCAGGCGTCGCTGAAGTACGCCAAGAAGGTCGATAGTGATCTTGCTGCAGGCGATCAAGATGCAGCAAGGATCCATCAGGCTGAGGGCTATGCCTTCTGGCGAGTTCTTGCCCCGATGGTTGCCGGCGCGGGAGCCGATACCGCCACTGTGGACGCTTTCTACAGCCTTACCGCCCAACCTGCGGCAGGTGGCTACGACCTGATAGCTGATGCCATTGCACCGGCGATGCAGTCACTAGGTATTTCTGACGAAGACCTAGGGGAGTACTAGTCCGGGACCCTCAAGACCGCCGAACTGCTATTGCATCCCTCGTGGCAGTAGTTCGGTAGAGATGTGGTGGGATCCCGCTTCCATCGGCTTCGGGCGGGAGTCGGTGGATCGCCGGTGGTTTCTTGGTGTGGCGGCACCAAGAAGCCACCGGCCTACTCGCTCTATCCCTTGGGTTCCTTCAGTCTTTAGTTACTGAAAGGACCACAGGTAGCGTTCAGATGTGACTGAAGGATCAACTGTGGCAATTGGCGTCTGGGGTCTAGCAGCGTCGTTGCTCCTTGTACTCGTAGTAGTCGGTATTTCGTTGTTCAGTCGCTTGGGGCTAGAACGCGAGTTGCTGGTGTCCACGGTTAGAGCGGTAGTCCAGTTGCTTATAGCTGGATGGGGATTAACTCTCCTACTAGATGGAGATCGCCACATCTTTTGGGCTTGGGCGTGGGTGGCGGCGATGGTCCTACTTGCCGGTGATGCAGCTAGACGACGAGAGCGTCGTCTCCCTGGATTGGCCTTTTCGACCATCCTCGGTGGAGTGATCGGGTTGAGTCTGTCGTTAGCTACGGTCTTTGGCTTAGGAATTTTTCCACTGGAGGCGCGAGTTCTTGTCCCGGTATCAGGCATGGTTATTGGGAACTCACTGAAGGTCGTGGTAGTGGCAGCCACCCGACTTGTTGATGGGCTCCGAGATCGTTCTGGAGAAGTGGAGGCCATGCTCTCACTGGGTTTTAAACCGGCCCGAGCCGTTCGTGACATTGTGTCTGATTCGTTGGGTCTAGCTCTGCGTCCACAACTTGAGACAACTCGAAGTGTTGGGGTGGTTTTTTTGCCGGGCACGCTTACTGGTTTGATCCTGGCTGGAATGGAGCCGCTGGATGCCGCCTTGATCCAAGCATCCATTCTCTTCTTAATCCTTGGGACCGCAGCGGTTACTGGACTGGTGGTGGTCCTTGTCGGCGTTCGGCGCTTCTTGGTCGGTGGGTATCTCATCTCTCCGTTTAGTTGACCAGAGAGTCTCGATTACTTAGCCCCGGCTCCGGTGTTAGAGGTGTCGGCGTTGTTCACCTTGGATGACCTCAACTGAAGACAACATTTCTAAAGCGATGGCTACCGGGAGACCGATCACATTTTCCCGACTACCCGTGAGTGAGACCACGAAGTCGGCTCCCCCGCCCTGTATGCCGTATCCCCCAGCCTTATCCAGAGGTTCACCGGTAGCCACGTAGTTGGTGATCTCACGCTCAGATAGAGCCCGCCACACCACCTTGGTGCACACCGTGGTGGAGGCCTTTCCACCTGGCCCGGAGACTGCAATTCCAGTAATTACCTCATGGGAGCGCCCCGATAGGCGACGCAACATTGCCAGGGCTATCTCGGCTGTACCCGGCTTGCCTAGAACAGCGTCATCGAGCACGACCACCGTGTCGGCTGCTATCACACGTTCTCCTGGCGTAGCAACAGCGTCTCTTTTTTCCTGAGCTAGGCGTTCGGCCATAGTTGCCGGATCTTCGCCCAACTGGGGCGATTCGTCCAGTTCGGCTGGTCTAACAATGGGATTGAGGCCAGCCAACTTAAGGAGCTCAAGGCGACGAGGCGACGAAGAAGCTAGTACCACTGGTCCGAAGATCATTGTTGTTGGGACATTCCTCTCGAAGCGAACTAGACGGTTAACCGCCGGAAACCAATACTGCAGCCTCGGCAGGTGGTGGTGTGGCGTCGCTGGGATTGTCTAGCCACCCTTCGGGCAGGACCACTCGTTTGGGTCCGCTTCGGTGGCTCCGAGGTATTCGCAACGACGCTGGATCTAGAGGTAGTGCCGGATCGGTTGTCTTTAGGAGCTCAGTTAGCAACTGGTCAAGGTGGTCGAGGTCTGCAATTTTTTGCAACGAGTCCCGTATCGCTGGGCCTGTTGCGTAGCCCTTTAGATACCAACTTGTGTGCTTGCGGAAGTCCTTGATGCCATGTGGCCCAGCCCAGTCCACCAGCAGGCGAGCATGGCGGACCATGGACAGGACCACATCGGCGAGCACCGGGGGAGCACCCGGTTCGTCACCGCCGGCTGCCGGAGTCGGTCCAAACGCTGTTGCCATATCACGGAAGAGCCACGGCCGACCTAGACAACCTCGACCTACCACCACACCATCACAGCCCGTCTCGCGCATGAGGCGTAGTCCATCCCAGGCCTCCCAGACATCACCATTACCAAAAACTGGTATGGAGGTCACCGCAGTCTTCAGAGTCGCCACGGCCGTCCAATCGGCGTTACCGGAGTACAACTGCTCAGCCGTACGAGCGTGCAGCGACACGGCGCTCGCACCAACTGCTTCAGCGATTCGGCCGGCTTCCAGAAAGGTCAGGTGGTCTTCATCCGTACCCTTGCGGAACTTGACGGTCACCGGCACGTCTCCGGCATGGTCCACAGCGGCTTGCACGATTGCTTCAAACAGTTTTGGTTTTAGTGGAATGGCAGCGCCTCCACCCTTACGAGTCACCTTCGGCATGGGGCAGCCAAAGTTCATGTCGATGTGGTCGACGCGGTTCCCGCTAACGAGCATCTCGGTAGCGCGTCCAATGCTGTCGGGCTCAGTTCCGTAGAGTTGGATGCTACGGGGTGTCTCTTTAGGGTCGAAGTGTGCCAGTTGAGACGTTTTGAGGTGCCCATCGATCAGGCCGCGAGAGGTAATCATTTCGCTGATGTACAGCCCGGCCCCAAATTCTCGACACAGGGCACGAAATGGGGCGTTGGTGACCCCAGCCATGGGAGCCAGCACTACGGGTGGCCAGACGGGCAACGGACCGATGCTCGGCATACTGAATTCTCGGGGAGCAGCCGGGGGGACGTTTGTGTTTACTTCGGATCTCAAGCCCATATTTAAAGGCTAGGACTGGTCGCTGTCGTCATGACCGAGCAGCAGGATTCTCGTGGCCCACTTGTGGGGGCTAGCAAGCGATGCGAAAGCCCTGGTGACTGGTGGTGCTGTCTGGGGTACTCGATGACCGAGCGGCTAGTCGGTAGCGATGACAGTAACTGTCATGGCAGAGAAATGAGCCACCCTTAAGTACCCGGTTGACGCCGATTCGTGCTCCAACTGGGTTGATAGCTACCCCGTCTACTTGATGGTGGACCGTGAACCAGTCGGCTGTCCATTCCCAAACGTTGCCGGAACAGTTGTAGAGCCCGTAGGCATTGGGTTCGAAGGCATCTACAGGACACGTACCAGCCCATCCGTCCGCAGCGTCATCTTTACTCCAGAACGTGCCCGTGAAAATATTGAATCGGTAGGTCTCGGGGCCATCGGGCTGATTGTCATCACCCCATGGGAGGCGTCTACCTTTAAGTCCACCTCGGGCCGCAAACTCCCACTCCGCCTCGGTGGGGAGGCGTCCACCTGCCCACTCGGCGTAAGCCGTGGCGTCGAACCAAGACACATGAACTACCGGGTGATGATCTCTGTGAACAAGATCGCTCTGCGGTCCCTCAGGGTGTCGCCAAGTGGCTCCCAACACCTGACGCCACCACTCGGCACCCACTACCCCGCGCGTCTCTTCGAAGTCGTCGGGCAGGTGGCCTGCAAAGACGAACGACCATCCTTCACGTTCTGCAGTGGTTTGGTATCCAGTGACGTCCACGAAGTCTGCGAACTCACCAGTGGTAACAGCGGTGGCTGAAATTGAATACGAGGAGAGTTGGACGGGACGGACTGGACCTTCACCGTCAGAAGGGTAAGAGCCTTCCTCATTTCCCATTAGAAATGTGACCTCGGAGAGGTTGACCCATTGGTCCTTGGCTGCCATGAATGTTCAGGCGAGACCAGCGACGAAACGGCGGATTGCTCCCGAACACTCAATCGGTGCTTTGACATGGACCATATGCCCCTGGTCAGGAACAGTTATGAACTCGCGAACTTCAAGGTCACGCCTGAAAAGGCTGGCCGACGCGGCGAACCGTTTGTCACGTTCACCGAGTATCACTAAGACAGGTACCCGGATTTCGGTTAGGTGGTCTATGACGTGGGAGTCATAGTGCATTGAGATCTCCTCAGAACCCATCGGGGTCCCGAGTTTTTTGGCGGAGTCACGTACCGACTCGTTCCATTCTTCTCGAGCTTCGGCCTTACGGAAGCCTGGGCCAGTTGCTACCAGCACCAGTCCGGCCACCTTCTCTGGGTGGTCAATGGCGTATGCCAGCGACAGGAAGCCACCAAGACTATGGCCCATAAGCACCACTGGACCACCGTCAGGACCCGCAGCCTCGTTCCTTACGGCTTCCAGATCAGTTAGGGCGTGCGTCCGGGTATAGGTGCCGGGGGGTGGGGTACTACTCTCACCATGACCACGGAGATCCCAACTGATCATGTAGTGGTCTCTCGCCAGTTCTTCAGTCAAAGAGACCCAGACCGAGCGATCGTTTGCCCAACCATGGGTTGCCACGACAGGTAACTTGTCAGCACGGAATCCAGTTTGAGTCAGCGCCAAGGTGGTCCCGTCAGGACTGGTGATGTAACGGGCATCGGATGTCGTGTTCATCGGAGGTTTCTGAAAAATTCGCGTATGTCTGCTACAAGTTCATCTGGTCTTTCCATGGCGGCGAAGTGGCCACCCCGATCATGTTCACGCCAGAAGGTCACGTTTCGATCTGGCTCGACCCAGCGACGACGGCCAACCATTAACTCCATGGGAAATGCAGAAACACCGAATGGCACGTCATGATTAGGTGGCGGCATCTTGCCAGCAGATAGATCTCGTCCGAATTCTAAGTAGAAGCGGGTTGAAGAGGTGATGGTGTTGGTGAACCAGTACGTGCTGACGTTCGCTAGTAGGTCGTCACGGTCGACAACGTCCAGTGGGTCTCCTTCGTGATCGGTCCAACCGTGGAACTTCTCGCCGATGTACGCAAGTAACCCGCTAGGCGAGTCATTTAATCCTGTTCCAACGGTTTGAGGACGAGTGCGCTGAATCTCAAAATATCCACGGTCCTCGGCTTGGTACCAAGCGGCTCGGTCTATGTGCTGCTGCTCGCTCGAAGTGATCCCCAAATGATCGTCGTCGCGCCCCGGGGGGAAGGCGGGAATCATGTTGACGTGGCAGCCGACTACATGGTCCGGGTCGTGTCCAGCGATGTGTTGGGAAATAATTGAGCCCCAATCGCCTCCGTGAACGCCATAGCGGGTGTAACCAAGGCGCGCTGCTAAATCAGCGAAGGCACGCCCTGTTCGATCCGGTCCCCACCCCCGCTCCGTGGTTGGCCCGGACCAGCCATATCCAGGTAGCGAAGGAGCAATCACGTGGAAAGCGTCAGCCGGATCGCCGCCGTGAGCACCAGGATCGGTTAGTGGCCCCAATACCTGGAGGAACTCGATAATCGAGCCTGGCCATCCGTGGGATATGAGCAGAGGGAGGGCACCGGACTCGGGTGAACGCTGATGAATTGCGTGGAGTCTCTGTCCATCAATCGTGGTTACGACTTGGTCAAAAGTGTTTATCCGAGCTTCGGTGGTTCTCCAGTCGAATTCTTCGGTCCAGTAGGTAACCAAATTTCGCAGCCACTGCTGGTCACATCCGTACTCCCAGCCTGTTTCTGGTATCTGGTCGGACCAGCGCGTTTCCAGTAGGCGTCGCTTAAGGTCATCAATTAAGTGTTCTTCGACTGTGACGGTGAACGGGTAGACATTGGCGTTATTGGTTGGCACCTACTGACCGTATCTGGGGCCGCTGTCGGGATCCGTAACCGGAGCCATGGAGTCTGTTGTTGGCGTTAGACGTGTTCGGCGAGTTCACGAAGACGCCCGAGCACGGTGGCCGGCTCGCCGCCGATAGGCATCACGTTCAGTGACGTGACTCCTGCCTCTTTGTAAGCAGCCAGTCGATCTATCACGTATGCCTCGTCGCCACATAGTGAAGTATTCTCGATTAGTTCGTCGGGAAGTAGCCCGGCAGCTTCCTCCTTACGACCGTCGAGGTAGGCGTCTTGGACGGCAGAGGCTTCATCGGCGAATCCGTATTGGCGGCACACGTCGTTATAAAAGTTTTTCCCCCGAGCACCCATCCCACCGATGTACAAGGCAGCCATGGGTCGACCAAAATCTCGGTACTGGGCGGCATCGTCGCCAATCGCTACGATGCCGCCTGCTA
>CAWVUB010000008.1:0-38369 GCA_963933065.1 uncultured Acidimicrobiaceae bacterium
CCACCCGAAGCACTCGACGAAGAACCATCGTCCCCGCCATCTGACCCACAAGCACTGGCAATCAAAGCCAGGCCAAGCAGGAGCGCGACCAATCCGCGCACACGTCGAAACATGTTTATTTCCCTCCAAATATTGAACGGTCCAGGGCCAGCATTCGAGGCAATGGGCCAGCGGTCCCTACGACCACCACTGAGAAAGGGTACGGATTGGAGAGACGCTTGTCACATTGAGGAGTAAAAAATTGAAAACAGTAACCTTTTCGTCACACACTGATTCTGGATGCTTTAGTCACCTCCATTGTGAAAATGTCTGGTGCTCTACACCCACTTTTGCCTAGGGTCGCACAAGTGATAGACGGCACCGGACCAGAGACCGGCCTACTGGGCCAGTCATACGATCTTGCGAGCGGCGCCGAAACGCTTACTCATTACGAAACGTGGGCCGACACCTACGACAAAGAAATCGATGAGGACTTGGGGTACGCGCAACCGACACGCTGTGCAGCAGCTCTAGCAGAAGTAATCAGATCTCAGGGTGGGGTGCTCGGAGGCCATGTCCTCGATGTCGGGTGTGGTACCGGACTTTCCGGTATAGCGCTGAGCGATGCGGGATTCATCAACCAGGACGGTTGCGACTTTTCACCGTCAATGTTGAAACGAGCAGCAGAAACTGGCATTTACCAAAGACTGTTCATAGCCGACCTCAATGAAGATCTGGACACCGCCGATGGGACCTACGACGCTGCAGCGGCAGTCGGGGTCTTCAGCTTTGGACACATTCAACCTTCAGCGCTTCGGAAAATTCTGCGGGCAGTGCGCCCTGATGGTGCCGTGGTCATCGGCTTGAATGACCACTTCTGGGAACTAGGAACGCTTGCTGCTGAACTCCACGCAATTGAAACCGAAGGGGTAGCAGAAATAGCATTCCAAGAGCATGGCGACCACCTACCCGGGGCAGGAATCGGAGGCTGGGTGATCGTGCTCATCAGAGCGTCGACCTGACCAGTTGACTTATGCGTGAGCGTGCTGCCAACCGAAGCGACCTTTTATGCACAGGTGGCCATGGGTCACTGAGTGGTCGGCAGGTGAAGTGACCTTCACGATCCGTTCGTCCTGAGTATGCAACTCCAAGTTGCAGCCAACACCGCAAAACGGGCAAACCGTTGTCGTAACGGACTGGCTCGACTCATCCCAAGTTCCCGCCTCGCGCATGTCATGTTCGGTCTTGAACGCTAATGCTCCAGTCGGACACACCCCAATACAGTTGCCGCAGTACACACAAGCCGAGTCGGGCAAGGACACGTCGTGCTCAGTGGAGATGTGGGCGCCAAAGCCGCGACCAGCCGTGGCAATGGCATAGGTTTGCTGGGCATCATCGCCGCACGCCTCCACGCATTTGTAGCAGAGGATGCAACGCTCATAGTCGCGCACGTATAGATCATCCTGAATCTTTACTGGCTGGGCCACGGTGGCGATCTCAGATCGTTCACCCATCCGCTCGGGTCGGGCGCCGTAGTGCTCCATCCACGCGTGAACCTCGGGATCAGCTCGATCCATCTCTACGGATGAAGCCAACAACTCGTAGACCATGCGGCGACTAGTCCGAACCCGTTCAGTATCAGTCGCAACGACCATTCCCTCCTCGACAGCGCGTGAACAGGACGGCACCAACACACGGGAACCTTCGACCTCCACTACGCAAACCCGGCAAACGTTGACCGGGGTGAGGTTCTCGGCCCAACAAAGCGTAGGAGTTTCAATGCCCACACGCCGACAGGCATCAAGAATCGTCGACCCATCAGGCACCTTCACAACTTCATCATCAAGCGTGAACTCGACCATGGTCGACACGCTGACTGGAGTCTCGTTCATCAATTGCCCCCTCCATCGCCTGACTTTGGGCCGGTTAACAAGCCTAATTCGATAGCGCTTAGCACGGCGCCAGACGCCGTCTGTCCTAGGCCACAGATAGAGGCATCCTTCATGACGGTCGCTAGGTCCTCTAGCAGATCCCGTTCGTCGTCAATAGTTGACCCGCTGCCGAGACGCACCAGAACTTCTTCCTGGCGGACTGTACCTACCCGACATGGCACGCACTGGCCGCAAGATTCATCTCGGAAGAACTCAGCAATTCGGCGAACCGAATCGACCATGTTGTCATCTTGATCGAACACCATGATCACACCCGATCCCAGCGAAACCCCAGCAGCTCGAGTGTCCTCAAGGGTCAGCGGTAGGTCAAGCGATTCTGGACCAACAAAACTGCCAGCCGCGCCACCCAGCATCACAGCGCGCAACTCCCGACCGTCAGGCACCCCTCCAGCTAGATCAATCATCTCCCGCAGCGTGGCACCAAACTCCACCTCGTAAGTGCCGGGCTGGGCCACCCGGCCACTGAGGCAGAACAACTTGGTGCCCGGTGAACGTTCGGTCCCAGCAGTGGCGTAGGCCGATCCACCCATCAGAACTACATGCAGCACGTTGATAAGGGTTTCCACGTTGTTGATGGCAGTCGGTTCACCAAACAAGCCGTGAGTAGTAGGGAATGGTGGTTTATTGCGGGGCTCTCCGCGGAACCCTTCGATGGAGTTGAACAGTGACGTTTCCTCACCACAGATATAGGCCCCAGCCCCACTGCGTAGATGGATTTCAAATCGTCTACCCGAACCGGCCACGTCAGCGCCCAAAAGGCCCGCAGCGCAAGCCTCGCCGATGGCATGAGCGAGCCGGGCAGCAGCGACTGGATACTCGCCGCGAATGTAGAGCCACCCCTGCTCGGCTCCAACGGCGATGCCGGCCACTGTCATGGCCTCGATCACTGAGAACGGGTCACCTTCCATTACAACCCTGTCCTTAAAAGTCCCAGGTTCTGACTCGTCAGCGTTGCACACCAGGTGGTGGGGACGACCCTCTTGATCGGCTACTCCACGCCATTTCACTCCGGTGGGAAACGCCGCGCCACCGCGCCCCGACAGGCCCGACGCAATGATCTCTTCGATGACCCGATCAGATCCCATAGTTAGCGAGGCCGCGAGCGCCTGATAACCGCCGTGGGCTCGGTAGTCCTTAAGACTGGATGGATCAACCACTCCGACCCGGGCCAACAACCGCAGCTGGTCGGATCCAGCTTGGTGCAGAGTGACCGATGGCGTCGAGCTGGCACCGTCAATAGCAACCGCAACTTCGCGTGCAGTGAGGGTAGTGGTGGAAGAGCCACCATCGACTGTGGTCACCGTCAGATCAGGTCCGGCAGTGCGCTGCACTAAGACTGCTGGGCCCCGCTCGCATTGGCCCAAACACGGGCTGGCTTTCACGTGGTGGCCGTTATCTCGCAGGTCCTCAATTAATTTGCCAGCACCGAACAAACGACACGCCACGTCGTCACATACATGAACTGTGTCCGCACTGGTCGGCGGTTCGTGGGTAAACAGGTGATAGAAGGTCGCCACTCCGTAGGCCTCTGCAGGCGGTACCTCAAGCTCGGCGCATGCATGATCAAGCCCACCCGGACTTATCCAACCTGAAGCCCGCTGCAGGGAATGCAGGACAGGCAATAAAAGGTGCCGACGTTCTCTGGTTCGGCTTCGACCAGCATGAACTAGGCGTTCCGACTCTCGAATAACTACTGGGCCAAAACCAGAAATAGCTTCCGCCACCGCAGCTCGCTCTACCTCCGTGGCTTCGTCAGCCGCCCCGAAGTACAGATCAGGCACTTTGGACCACTGACCCGGGCTGTCCTGCAGCGACCGGCAGTCGATCGATCCGGATGGCTGCCGCCTTAAACTCCGCGGTTCCAGACTTGGGGTCCACGGCGTCACTAGTTATCTGGTTGATGTCGGTGGTCTCAGGAAAATGGAAGGTTGTGTGACACAGGCCGACGGCCAGATGCTCCTCGACCTCCACAGTCATGGTGATCGATCCACGTCGTGACGACACAGTCACTCGCTCACCATTCACCACACCGAGAGCCACGGCGTCGACTGTCGAGATTGACAACGCTTCACCCGTCCGGATGGGCGATGAATAATGTTCGGTCTGAACACCGGTGTTGTACGAGTCCAGTGCTCGCACCGTAGTGAGGCGCAAGGGAAACTCATCCGTTAATACGTCTAGCGGCGGACGATCTTCCACACATGAAAACGGAGCCAGCCGGCCCTGAACAGGACGCTCCCAAAGTCGGCCGTGCAAGAACTGGCTGCCTGGATGGTCTTCAGTCGGACACGGCCACTGAATACCCCCCTCGGCCTCGATTCGAGCCCACGACATGCCGCCGTGCATTGGTGAAACCGTCCGGAGCTCATCCCAGAGTTCCTCTGGCGTGGGCTGACCCCAGTCATCATCACCCATGGCTGCCGCTAAGTCGTTAATGATGCCAACCTCCTGGCGAGCTTGCCCAGGTGGTGGGACAGCGGCTCGTACCCGCTGAACCCGACGCTCACTGTTGGTGGCTGTGCCATCAGACTCAGCCCACCCGAGGGCGGCAGGGAACACCACGTCGGCCAACTCGGCAGTCCGGGTCATGAATACGTCTTGGACAACCAGTGTGTCGAGACCCTCGAGCATGGCCCGAGCATGTGTGGCATCGGCCTCAGAGTCCACCGGGTTCTCACCAATGCAATAAATAGCCTTGATCTCGCCACGCCCCATGGCCTCAAACATTTGGGTGAGGTTCCAGCCGTTGGTTGATGGAATGGTGCAGTCCCAAGCGGCCTCAAACTTCGCTCGAACTTCGTTGTCCTCGACATCTTGAAACCCAGTCAACTTGTTAGGGAGTGCGCCCATATCACCGCCACCCTGCACATTGTTTTGTCCACGGAGCGGCACCAGGCCCGAGCCCCAGCGCCCAACGTGGCCGGTGAGTAAAGATAAGTTGCATAGTGACTGAACATTGTCAACCCCGGTGTGGTGCTCGGTTATCCCCAACGTCCAGCAGATCTGGGCCTTACCAGCCGTCGCGTAAGCATGGGCTAAATCACGGATGGCTCCAACGGGCACACCGGTTACCTCCGATGTGCGCTCGAGCGTCCACGGCTCGACAAAAGCCACAAACTCCTCATACCCAGTGGTGGAGTTCGCAATGAATTCCTCATTTTGTAAGCCAGAGGCAACGATTTCACGGGCTACGCCATTAGCGAGCGCTATATCGGTTCCGACATTCAGTCCTAGCCAATGGTCAGCAAACTTGGCCGTCCCAGTACGCCGAGGATCGACAGTCCACATACGGGCTCCGTTGTTGACACCGCGTAGGGCGTGATGAAAGAAGATTGGATGCGCATTACGCGCATTAGATCCCCACATGATGATGACATCCGCCTCCTGGATCTCTTCATAGGAGGAAGTGCCACCGCCCGCTCCAAAGACCGTCGCCAGACCGACGACGCTGGGAGCGTGTCAAGTTCGATTACAACTATCAATATTGTTTGACCCGATAACCCGGCGGGCGAACCGCTGGGCGGCGTAGTTCACCTCATTGGTGGTCTTCGAACAACTGAACATTCCGAAGGACGTCGGGCCGTAAGCATCGACTGCAGCACTGAACCCAACAGCAGCCCGCTGCAAGGCTTCCTCCCAGGTGGACTCACGAAGAGCACCACCATCGCGAACCATCGGGGTAGTCAAGCGCTTACTCATGTGTTTCCCTGTCGCTGGTGAGTATCCGGCCATCTCCGACCGGTGTGATTTGGAGTCCTCTAAAGCAGGTCTCGACAGTCTCAAAAACTAGCGCAGTTTGACCAAGACCGGGCTTTACCTATAGGAAATTAGCGTCCCTCCCAGTGGGGTTCGCGATTTTCGGTGAAGGCCAGTGGCCCCTCAAGGGCATCAGCGGAGGCCAACATCCGTTCGTAGGCTTCCAATTCACCGGACCGAAGGTGGACTAACGCATCTCCGACCGACCGATGGCGGCTGACTTGGTCGATCGCCATCACCGCTTCCACCGCCAATGGGGCTGCGGCAGCAATCCGTCCCGCAAGGTCATGAGCCACAGTCATCAAGTCATGAGACGCCACTACCTGGTTCACCACACCCCACCGTTCGGCCTCATCAGCGTCCAACTGACGTCCACCATAAAGCACTTCGTTGGCCACCACAGCTGGCAGGATTCGAGGCAGCCGGATAGCACCAGCGTCTGGAATAATTCCCAAAGCGGTCTCAGGTAGAAAGAAAGTGGCGTGTTCCGCAGCTACTACGAACTCAGCGGCCATGGCGATCTCGAATCCCCCACCCACCGCCATGCCGTTCACCGCACAGACAACTGGCTTATACCGGCCCGGCAATTCGCAGAATCCGCCGAACCCACCCTCGCCATAGTCGGCCTCGAACGCCTCTCCCCCGACGGCTGCAGCAAGGTCCCAGCCAGCTGAAAAAAATCGCTCGCCAGCCCCCGTGAACACCGCCACCCGTAAAGCCGGATCATCTCGAAACCCGGCGAAAACCCGACTGAGCTCCCGACTGGTCGCCGCGTCAATGGCGTTGGCCTTCGGACGGTCCAGCACCACCTCCAGAATCGGACCGTCCACCGTTGTCCGCACTGCCGGCCCTTCGCTCCTTGGTTCTTCGGTCACTGGTCCTCTCCATGAATCTCAATCTCTATAAGCGCATCGACCACTGTGGCACCCCTCGGTCCGACGAGCACCGGGTTGACCTCCAGTTCCACCACACCCGGTACCGCTGTGGCCAGTTCAGCAATTTGCTGGATGACAACCACTAAGGCGTCAAGGTCCACGCCCCGGCTTCCACGATGGCCGTCCAGTAACTCTCCAACGGCCAACGCCCGGAGTGCAACCCGTATGGCATCGTCAGTCACTGGAAGCAGCAGGTGCTGCGTGTCACGCAGCACCTCAACCAGGGCGCCTCCAGCTCCAATAGTGAGAAGCCAACCGACAGGGTCGGCCCGACGAACAGCAACTAGCAACTCGACCAGCCTGCCAGCCTCCGGATCAACCACCTGCGCCTCGACCAGCACCCGTTTACTGCCCGTAGTCATAAAGATTTGTCTGGCAGCCTGAGTGACATCGTCGGCGTCAATCAGTCCGACGACTACGCCACCGACCTCGGTCTTGTGGGCCACACCAACAGCTTTGACTACCACCGGTCCACTTATCCGTTCGGCCACTTCCCCAGCACAGTCGACCGGCACTACTTCACCATATGGAATGGGCACCCCGTGGTCGGCCAGCACGGCCTTGGCTTCACTATCACCTAGAATTCGACAGGCCAAACTTGTTGGTTCAACTGGGGTTGGCACCAGGCCATCAACCCGACAACCCCACCAGGCGGCAGCTTCCAGAGCCATGAGAGCCTCGTCGATACCCCGCACAGGAACCAAACCGAGACCGACCGCAGCGGACTCCACTTCTCTCGGCAGATTCTCAGCCATCGAGGCCGCCACGATCCCAGGCGTACCGGTAACCACTGATGCAGCACCAAAGGCCTCCAGGGCAGGCCACCAACTGGAGTCGTCAAAATTACTTGATGGAAAATCCACAACCAACATGGCGGCATCTGGACCCTCACCCAAACCTCCAATGGGCTCGATAGCCGCAGAGAAGGTGGCCGTCAGACGCTCCCTGTCACCCCAAATAAAGGTTTGGTAATCAAATGGGTTGGACACCGCAACCATTTCAGCTTTCTCATTGTCACCCAGAGCGCTTCGAATCTGTGTTACCTGCTTGGGTTCAAACGCCGGCAACTCTAGATCTAGACCGTCGCACCGGTCAGCCACAACCGACGCTTCGCCTCCTGAGCAACTCAGGCTGACGATCCGATTCCCATTAAGGCCTCCAAGGCGGTCCAACACATGGAGGGTGTCTAGCAGTTCCGGAATAGACCGGACTCTCCGCACCCCTAGCCGCTTGAACAACGCCTCGTAGGCCTCATCGATACCCACTATCGAGGAGGTATGCGACGCCGCAATCTCTGCACCCCGATTTGACGACCCCGTCTTGAGTACCACCACCGGTACAGCATCAACTGAGGCACGCCGACAGGCGCTTACAAACCGGGGAACATCGTGAAGGGCCTCGACATGAAGGCCAACCGCTGTGACCGCTGGATCGGCCACCAGTGTCTCAAGGCACTCCTCGATACCTACGTCAGCCTGGTTGCCCAGCGTGAGCAGATGGGCGATTGGCATAGGTCGGGTCTGCATGGTCAAGTCCAAGCCAATGTTCCCGCTCTGAGTAACCAGCGCTACACCGCGATCCACCCTGTTGAGACCTTGCTGGTCGGGCCATAAAGCAACACCCGCTGTGGCTGACACGGTCCCATAACAGTTCGGGCCCACCAATGGCATGCCGGCGGCCGCCGCCAGCAGGGCATTCTGAAGAACTTCTCCGTCAGGTCCAGCCTCAGCAAATCCCGATGCGTAACAAACCACGGCACCAGCCCCAATGGATGCCAGTCGACCAACCACATCGATGGTGGTATGACGGTTCACGGCCACCAGCGCTGCGTCTGGAACGCCGGGCAAATCATCCACAGTCGGCACGCAGGCCACCCCTGCCAGATCTGTCCGAGTTGGGTGCACGGCCCACAATTCACCTTCGAAACCCAGACGTCGGCACTGCTCAATAGCCAACTCAGCAGGACGCCCACCGACCATGGCCACCGACTGCGGTGCTAGCAAACGACCCAATCTCCCCATCAGCCGAGTTCCCCGCATGGACCAGCTCAGGCACCCAAAGGCCGCAGCATCTCGCGACTCACGATATGGCGCTGGATCTCGCTCGTTCCGTCCCAGATCCTGTCCACCCGAGCATCTCGCCAGATCCGTTCCAACGGCAACTCGTCCATGAGCCCCATTCCTCCAAGAATCTGGATGGCCTCGTCGGATACGAACTGGAGCATCTCCGTTGATGAGATCTTTGCCATCGCAGCATCACCGTCAGCCATCTCACCCCGGTCCATGAGCCATGCAGCCCGATATGTCATGAGTTCAGCCTCGATCATCGTCGTGCGCATGTCAGCCAACTTGAACGAGACTCCCTGAAACTTGCCGATCTTCTGACCGAACTGCTCACGGGACGCCGCCCAGTCCAGTGCTACAGCGAGAGCCCGGTCGGCTCGACCCAAGCACACTGCAGCGACCTGTAGACGGGTGGCACCCAACCACTCGTTAGCGACATCAAAGCCCCGGTGCTCCTCACCAAGCACCGCAGAGGCTGGCACGCGGCAATCATCGAAGTTAAGGATGCAATTGTGGTAGCCGCGATTAGACACCGACTGGTAGCCCTGGGCGATCTCCAGACCTGGCGTGTCATGGTCGACGAGAAACGAGGTAATCAACTTCTTGGGGCCACGGGATGTTTCCTCTTCACCTGTCGCAGCAAAGAGGATGGTGTAGTCGGCTAGGTCTGCATGGCTAATGAAGTGTTTGGTGCCGTTGATTAGGTAATCAGCGCCATCTTGTACCGCCCTACACTTCATTCCTCGAACATCGGAACCAGCGTCGGGTTCGCTCATAGCTAAGCAATCGACCCGCTCACCACGGATCGTGGGGAGCAGGTACTCCTCGACCTGATCACCGACGCAGGCCTGAAGGATGTTGGAGGGGCGGGCCACTATGTAGTGCAGTGCGTACTGGGTCCAGCCGAAAGCCCGATCGACCATCGCCATAGTCAGGTTGTCAAGTCCTCCACCACCCAACTCAGTGGGCATATTGGCCGCGTAAATGCCAGCAGCTAAAGACCGTTCGCGTATCTGGGTGACCAACTCGAGCGATACGTCGCCAAGGCGCTCAACCTCCTCTTCGTACGGCACCAACTCGCGTTCGGTGAAGTTCCGGACGGTGTCAACCACCATCTCTTGTTCATCGGTTAGGGCGAAGTCCATGGGGGCTCCATGCGTAGTAGGGGGTCGGTCAGTTCTCCGGGGATGTCCAAGTCACGCGGGGACCCGCATTACCCGACCAACTTGGGTCGGAATAGGTAATCCACTGTGGACTGCGGCGATAGCCGCTAACGCTGCAGCCGGACCCGGAAGGAGCGGTGCCGTCGATCCAGTCGCAGTAGCGACATGCAGCAGCATCTGCTCGGTAGTACAAAGCAACTCACCAGTCGCTGCATGGTGCATGGCATGGAAGAAGTGGAGCCGCTTGGAGTCCATGCCCAATATCTGAGTGGTGAAATGTAACGGCTCACCAAGAGACGCCTCGCGCACGTAGTTGAGGTGTGTCTCCACCGTATAGAAGGTGTGGCCAGCCGCTCGGTAGTCCTCATCGATGCCGATATAGCGGAAAAGTTTGTCACTTGCCCACCCGAAAGCCGTAAGGAACGCCCACTCGGACATGTGGCCGTTGTAGTCCACCCAGTCAGGCTCCACAACGGCCTCGTAGAGAGTCAATGGAGCGGCTACCGCATCACCCTTAACCCACTGGGCACCTATGGCTGCGGCATGGATCCGGGCCTCTCGCTCGGCAATCAATTGACCAGCACCGAGGTTGAGGGGTCGAAGAGAGCGCATCACCCCAATGACATAGTCGTCGCGTAGGCGTTCCAACTCTGCAATGGAACGGCCCTCGGCCTGTTCCTCGCAACCATCAGCCATGGCCGTAACCAACTCATCAGTCAACTCCGGCGCTTCAAGTTTGGTCCATGGCAACTTAAGAGATGGCCCAAACTGTCGAAGCATGTGGCGCATCCCGTGATCACCGCCAGCCAAATGAAAGGTCAAGTTGGTACCCATACCGGCCCAACGCAATCCGGGGCCGTAACTGACCGCCTCATCTAGCTCGCGGGTAGTGGCCACACCATCCTTAACGAGATGGAGGATTTCACGCCACAAAGCCTCCTGCAGCCGGTCAGATAGGTAGCCCTCGATCTCGGTTCGAACCACAAGCGGATGCATCACCAGATCGTCGTAGTGAGCTACAGCGTCGTCAACAGCTGCTGACGAGGTCTGCTCTCCAGACACAATTTCGACCAACGGCAACAAGTAAACCGGGTTAAATGGATGACCAATGAGGACCCGCTCCGGATGGGCGCATCCATTCTGGAGATTTGTGGGTAGAAGACCTGACGAACTCGAGGCGATCACAACCTCGGGGCGCGAGTGGGCAGCCAACGTCTGAAGAAGCGAACGCTTGATGGATTCGTTCTCCGGGGCACTCTCTTGGATCCAGTCGGCACGGCCAGCAAGATTCTCGGCATTGTCAGCCCACAAGAGGCGATCCAGATCAGCACCCGGGAATAACCCCAACCGAATGGCCGATGGCCAGGCCCGTTCCACAGCAGCCCGCATACGCCCCTCGGCGCCCGGCGCAGGATCCCAGGCCACCACGTCCAAGCCTCGGGCCAGTGCTCGAACTGCCCATCCAGCACCGATGACTCCCGTGCCGGCAATACCAACTGTGCGATTACTGCCAGACCCATTCATCTGATTTCCAAGGTCTCGCGGGCGTCAGTTGCCGTCTGGACACGAGAACCCATCAATTCGATAATTCGGATCGCCTTTTCGACTAACTGGGCGTTAGTCGCCAAGACTCCACGCTCCAAATAGAGATTGTCCTCCAAGCCGACACGCACGTGACCACCTAGCATCACCGACTGAGCCACCATTGGCATCTGCATTGCGCCAAGGCCGAAAGATGTGAACTCAGCCTTGTCAGGCAGACGATTCACCATGGCCTGCAAGATCCCGATGTCAAGTGGTGCACCGTAAGGAATTGATAAGCAGAGTTGAAGCCAGTAGGGGGGGTCGATCAAACCCTCTTCGATCATCTTTTCAGCGAACCACAAGTTGCCGGTGTCAAAGATCTCCAACTCGGGGCGTACGCCGAGGTCGCGCACCCTCTCGGCCATAATCCGCAGCATCGACGGAGTCGACACGTAGACCTCGTTGTGGTCACCAAAGTTCAGCGAGCCGCAGTCCATCGAGCAGATGTCTGGGCGGATGGCCTCCACATGCGCCAAACGCTCTAGGCCACCAACCAAATCAGTGCCGGGTTGCCACGACATCGGGTCGTCATCAGGTCCAACATTGAGATCACCACCCATGCCCGCCGTCAGATTGATGACGACATCAGTGTTTTTCTCGCGTATGCGATCAACCACCTCGCTGTAGTGGTCAACATTTCGTGTGCCCTTTCCCGTATCGAGGTCACGTACGTGGCAATGGACAATGGCTGCGCCGGCTGAGGCCGCGTCAAGTGCCGACAATGCGATCTGTTCCGGAGTGACTGGCACGTGCTCACTGCGCCCGGCTGTATCGCCGGAACCAGTGATGGCACAACTGATGATTACCTCACGGTTCATGGATCGGGTCACGAGGCCCCCCTATTTGGAATCGCGTTTTGATTATTCTCTTTGAACTGTCAACCCTACGAGACGGGCCCGATTGTCCCGAGCACCGGCCGTGCGTAGGCTTCTCCCAGTCAAGGTCTCTCGAAATAGAGGCCGTGACCATCCCTGAATCCGCGGAGGCTACCCCGACACCCGCACCTCAGATGCCGGTGTCGGCGTGCCGAAGGAGAAACCATGAGGATCTTGATCGCAGATGCGCTCCCCCAGGCGCAAATCGACCGGCTAAGCGAGCAAGGCGAAGAGTGTGTCATCTCTCCCGAATTAGGTGCCGACGACATCCCTGATGTCATCGAGGGATTTGACGTATTAGTCGTCCGCAGCACCAAAGTGACCGCTCAGACCATCAAGCGGTCAGACCGTATGGGCCTGATCGTCCGCTCAGGTGCCGGCACCAACACCATCGACTGTCAGGCTGCAGCCGACGCTGGGATCTACGTATGCAACGTGCCAGGAACCAATTCGGTGGCGGTCGCCGAACTAACCCTCGGCCTGCTGCTCGCTGTCGACCGCCAAATCCCGTTGGCATCGGCTGACCTGAAGAACGGGAAGTGGGACAAGAAGAGGTACTCCAAGGCTGATGGCCTTATGGGTAAGACGTTCGGCGTGGTCGGCGTAGGTGAGATCGGTTTGGCAGTTGCCGAGCGGGCCCGTTCGTTCGGGATGACCGTGCTCGCCGTACGTAAAGCCGATCGGCCCCATGACGTCGAGGCCCGGATCCGATCTATCGGGATCCGCCTAGTAGAAGACTTAGACCAGTTGGTGTCCGAGGCGGACATCGTGTCTCTCCATGTACCTGGCGGGGACTCAACCAAAAGCCTGGTTGATAGACAGTTTTTGAATCAGATGAAGCCGGACTCCATCCTGATTAACACCACCCGTGGCGAGGTGGTCGATGAGAAAGCGTTGATCGCCGCTATGGACGAAAAAGGTATCCGTGCTGGTCTGGATGTATTTCGCAATGAACCAGCCAGTGGGACGGGAGAGTTCACCTCAGCGCTGGCCGCCCATCCCAACGTAGTTGGCACACATCACATCGGGGCATCGACCCAACAGGCCCAAGATGCAACCTCGGCGGGCACCGTGGAGGTGATCGAGGCCTACCGGAACGGCGATCCGATCAACTGTGTGAACGTGGTTCGGACACGCGTAGGTTCTGCCACCATCACCATCCGGCACTTCGACCGGGTAGGTGTACTGGCCGCCTCCCTCGAGTTGTTGCGACAGGCTGACATCAATGTCCAAACCATGGAAAACAAGGTCTTTCAGGGGTCCAATGCGGCTATGGCCATCATCGACGTGTCTGGCACAGTTACCGAGGACCTAACGCGTGACTTGGCCGGTCTAGACAATGTGATTCAGGTTCAAACCACCTCCCGCGACCAGTGAGTGTGCTCCGAGCCTTTCCTGGGCTGGTAATCGACCCCACATGGGCAGATCGGGTCACCACCGGCCCCTATGACGCCTACTCCCCCGAAGAACGGGTAGCCATCGCCCAGTCCAACCCGTACAGCTTTCTAAACGTCACCCGGTCCCAAGAGGATGTGCCCATTGATAGGCGCGACAACGTGGACTGGTTGATACACCAGTGCGTGGAGTCGATGCAACGCATCTACCAGGCCGGTGCTTACCGCCCCCACAACGAGCCCTCACTGTTTCTGTATCGGATGGAGGCCGCTGACCATGTACAGACCGGGGTAATGGGCCTAGTACCGGTAACCGAACCAGGCGACCGTCGAATACTGCGGCACGAAGCAGTCCGTCCCGGGAGAGCAGACCTCCTGACCCGCCATCTACTGGAAGTTGGGATGTCGTCCAGCCCGATCTCACTCACCTACCGAACTGACAAAGCGGTCAATGCTGCGATCGCCGCCGGCTGTTCCGGCAAACCAGCGCTAGAGGCGATAGGTGGGGGCATCCACCAAACGGTTTGGGCGCTGGCCGGCAGGGCAGCCTCCGACCTCATAACAGCAATGGGTGACCGACCGTTATACGTCACCGACGGCCACCATCGACTAGCAGCGGCTGTCGAAGCCCGACGTCGAAACCCCAACATCGACTTGGAACACCCCCTGCAGTGGACTCAAGCCGTGCTGTTCCCTGATGTTGAGATGCAGGTATTAGCCACCCATCGGCGCGTAGGTGACCGGGCCGGTCGCTCAGTCGATGCCCTTGTCAGGTCCCTTTCTTCCATAAGCGTCCTTAAACCGTGCATCGACGCTGCTGAAGCATGTCCCAACCAACCAGGCTCGGTAGGTGTGTACATAGGTAGTCAATGGTTTTCCATGGACCTACCAATGGCCTCCGGTGAACGTGCGGTTGATCTGCTGGACGTGTCTCGCTTGCAAGACGGGATCTTGGCCCCCGTATTTGGCGTCATCGACCCTGGCAGCGATCCACTGATCGACTACGTACCTGAACCAGTTGGCATCAGCGCCCTAGTAGATCGCTGTGACGCTGACAACCGTGTCGGCTTTGTCCTCTATGCCACCTCGGTAGCCGAGATGATGGCTGTCGCCGACGAGGACGGACTCATGCCACCCAAGTCGTCCTACTTCGAGCCTAAGCCACGGTCAGGTGTGTTCGTTCGTCGCCTCGATCGAGAGGCTGCCTCATCGGAATTCAGGCCCTGATCATGGTGACTCTGTGACCCAAGCATCAGTTCAGAGGGCTCTGCTGCAGTTCCCTGTCGATGGCCAGCGGAGATGGCTCACCTTCGAAACGCCAAGAGACTCCATCGTGGCTGACGAACTGCGCGATGTCCCAGCGGCTATGGCGGCAGCCGAACAAGCAGCGGCCGAGGGCCACTGGGTGGTCGGGATGGTTTCCTACGATGCTGGACCGGCGTTCGACGAGGCAATACGGGCCGTCCGGCTACGCCGATGTCCTCTGGTGTCGTTCGGGGTGTTCGACGCCCCCCGGCCCTCCTCCGCCGTTCTTGACGGACAGCCCTCATCCTCGGGCGGCTACTACGTAGGCCCGTGGGTACCAAACCGGTCTCGCCCTGCCTACCTAACTTCGGTACGGACCATCCGGGAACTCATCGCTGCAGGTGAGACATACCAAGTCAACTACACTCTCCGCCTACGATCTTCTTTCCAAGGAGACCCTCTAGGTCTCTTCGGCGATCTCGTTAGAGCTCAACAAGCCAACCACGCCGCCTACCTGGACCTTGGTGACCGAGCCGTCTGCTCAGCCTCACCAGAGTTGTTCGTTCGCCGTGATGGCCGGCGTCTCACGTCGCGGCCCATGAAGGGAACCATCGGTCGCCACCCAGATGCTGAATTCGATGCCTTGGCCGCCGCCCACCTGGCCCGGTCCGAAAAAGACCTAGCCGAGAACACAATGATCGTGGACATGGTCCGCAATGACTTAAGCCGCGTGGCCGACCACGGTTCGGTACAAGTACCCGCTCTACATACCGTTGAGACCTACCCGACTCTTCACACCATGACCTCCACGGTGACAGCCGAGTCGGACGCTGGTCTTAGTGAGGTATTCGCCGCACTCTTCCCCGCCGCCTCGATTACCGGCGCCCCAAAGGTTCGCACCACCGAAATCATCGAAGCGCTCGAAGGTGACGGAAGGGGCGTCTATACCGGAGCGATAGGAGCTATCGCCCCAGATGGAAACATGGAGTTCAATATCGCTATCCGGACAGTGTGGGTCGATCGGGACCGCTGCACCGCTGAGTACGGCGTCGGTGGTGGCATCGTCTGGGATTCAGACCCCGAAGAGGAATGGACCGAGGTCGAGCACAAGAGTCGTGTACTGGGGCGAGCCCGATCGGACTTCCGACTTCTTGAAACCATGCGTTGGACGCATAGGAACGGGGTGCTGCTCCGCGACCGGCATGTGGCGCGTATGGCTGCCTCGGCTTCCCACTTCGGCTTCGAGTTCAACAAAGCTGGTGTCGATGCGCTGCTAGACGGTTTTCGAGCCGAAGGGGACAACCCACAACGGCTCCGTCTTTTAAGCGCCCCAGATGGGACCCTAAGCCTCGAGGGCCAGCGTGAACCCACCCCACCCACCGAACCGTGGTACGTACCGGTGGACTCGGAGCCAGTGCCGTCGGGCCACGAGTTCTTGTTCCACAAGACCACTATCCGGGAGGTCTACGACAACGCCCGAGCCCGATTCCCAGAAGCGCCCGACGTCTTAATGATCAACGAAGTCGACCAGGTCACCGAGACCACCATCGGCAACGTGGTTCTCGATCTTGATGGCGAATTGGTCACCCCACCAGTTTCTAGTGGGCTGCTACCTGGCACCTTTCGGGCTCAGCTCCTCGCCGACGGAACGGTTGCTGAAAAAGTAGTGGCCCGTGACGACCTGTACCGAGCCAATTCCGTGTGGATGGTCAATTCAGTCCGAGGCTGGGTCCGGATCGTCCCACTAACTGATCCGTCTGCAGCCCTCAAAGCAGCAAACCATTGCTAGCAGTGAGCAGGCTCAGCTCTTCCGGCGGCGAATCTCTTCTGTAATGGCCGGAATGACTTGGTGCAAGTCGCCGATAACCGCATGCCCAGCCCGGGAGACCATATTGGCTTCTGAGTCAGTGTTGATAGCCAGAATGTTCTTCGCTGCCATGGCACCAACCCAGTGCTGGATAGCTCCCGAAATACCGCTCGCAATGTAGATATCCGGCGCAATGCGCGTACCGGTCTGGCCGACTTGGTCGCTATGCGGCCGCCATCCGTTGTTGGTCACAGCGCGCGAACACCCCACCACACCGTTTAGTTCCTGAGCCAACTCCTCCAGTGACGCAAATGCCTCGGCGGATCCCACACCCCGGCCCCCACCCACAACCACCGGAGCGGTCGAGAGGGTGACCCCCTTGGTAAGCACTACCCGGTCAACTACCACAGTGTGAGCCGTCTCCTCGCTCAACTCCGGACTGAACGACACAAGGCTGCCGGCAGCCGGTGCCTCAGCGATCACGGCCTCTACTACATGGTGGGCGACAGTCATAAGGCAGATCTCGGCAGTCAGGTCAATGTCCTCGAGTAGGGATCCACCCCACTGAACTCGAGTCATACTCCAGTGGTCACCTGTCGGGTCCACGCTGCGACAATTAGCCACGAACGGAAGATCGAGACGGGCCGCTGCCTGCGCCATAACCTCATTACCTCGCTCGGTTCCACAGGCCAATAGAGCGCTAGCCCCGGTGCTAATCACCAATTGGGCCAACGTCTCACCCCAGGCTTCCGGCCCGAAGTCGGTCAGCAATGGGTGCGAGGCCATGTGGATGGTGTCTGCACCGTAAGCACCTAGGCCCTGTGCCGCCATCTCCGCGCCTTCGCCGATAACTACAGCAGCCATTTCCAAACCAGCTGCCGTAGCAAGTGGACGAGCGAAGGTAAGTGCTTCCAACGAGGCATCGGCCAGACTTCCCCTGTCATGGTCGCAGACAATCAGCAGGCTCATGAGAGCACCCCTAACTCCTCGAGGAGGTCGACGACGGCTGGGGCCGCTTCCGGACCAGTCCCGAGAATCACCGTCTCGGTAATCTGCTCCGCTGGGCGATGCAGACGCAACCGTAACTGCCCTCCGACCTCAACGTTTCGCTCCTCGGTGACCACCACAGCTTTCTTGGAGGCAAGGCGGCCCTTCATGGTTGGATACCGGGGAAGGTTGATGCCCTCCTTGACCCCAAACACCGCAGGCATAGGCACCCGGTAGACCTCAAAACCACCATCGATCTCCCGACGAGCAGAGACCGCTCCATCGATACTCTCCCCCTCTAGATCGATGCCCTTAATGCCATTTACGATCGGACGACCTAAATGGTTGGCCACTCGGACACCTACTTGGAAGCCACCCGAGTCTGCGGACTCGTTTCCAAAAAGAACTAGATCGAACGCACCATCGGCCTCCTCGAGCGCAACTATCGCCTCGAAAAGAGCTCTGGCCGTTCGTTGTGGATCCCAGTCCACCTCGCTAATCGGGATTAAAACGAAGTGGTGGGCGCCGACACTGGCTGCGTAACGCAACTGTTCCTCGGCTTCAACTGGTCCCAGAGTCATGACAGTGACCTCACCGCCGTGGGTTTCAGTCAGTTGGACAGCCTCCTCAACTGCGCACTCTTCGTGAGGACTGGTAGTAAAGCCCAGATGGGCGGCGTCGACCGTCTGGCCATCGGCGGTCACGTTTATGCGGGCACCAGGTGCAGGAACACGCTTTACACAAACGAGGATCCTCATAGAGTTAACTAGCCCTTCATCCTCGAGTCATCTGGATCGAATACAGCCCCAGATGAGGCCACCTTCACTGGGTATAACTCATTCATGTACATGACCTGCAAGTTGGTATCAGGAACAGCCAACTCCTGCGGAAGATAAGACATCAACAGGTGCTTACCGACCGAAGGCCCGTAGCCCGCCGAGGTCACCCGACTAACCCGGCCGTGGCTGTCGACTATGCGATCACCACCAGCATCCAGAATTGGCTCATTGCCACCCATCATGTGTCGCTTTCGACCTTGACCATCGGTCTGGTCTTCGACAGTGAGGGTGCACATTGCCACCTCGGGGGGGCCATCTTCGCGGGCCGCCATATAGGCATCCTTCCCAATAAAATCTGCCGCCTTTACCCTGGGTCGGGCTAGTCCAGCCTCCAACGGGTTGTACTCGCTCTCCAACTCCGCTCCCATCAAGCGATAGCCCTTCTCAAGGCGGCCCGACGATCCATAAACACCACCACCGGTTGCCCGGATGCCCAAATCAGCGCCAACTTTCATAAGAGCATCCCACAGCTCAGGGCCGTTGTCCCACCCGGTGTAGAGCTCCCAGCCGGCATCACCAACGTACGAAATCCGGAACAGTTGTACCGAGATACCAGCAACCTCAGCATCAATAATCGACCCATAGGGTGATCCGTTCTGGCTCAGATCCTGATCGGTCAGTTGGGATAGCACAGCCGGGGCGTTGGGGCCCCACAAACCGAGTGTGGTGAGTTGCTTGGTGATGTTCGTAAACGTCACTGAGCCATCAGTCGGCATATGACGCCGAGCCCAGAACTCGTCACGACCGCCATCAAACACACCGGTGACGATCCGCATCCGATCTTCGCCCAGGCGCATCATGGTGAGGTCAGAGTGAAAACCACCATCAGCGTTCAACCATGGGGTATATATCGAACGGCCGACGTCCACATCGACCTTGTTTACAGCCAAGCGCTCTGCGTACTCAATGGCTCCTGGACCCTCCAACTCATAAATCTGAAAGGCGCTTAGGTCAACCACCCCACAGTGCTTACGCATATTGAGGTGCTCACCAATGGTAATCGGGCTCCACCAACGATTATCCCACTCGACCTCGCGTTCAAGAAGGCCGTAGCGTTCAATCAAATCAGCATTGGCTCCGTACCACTGAGGCCGCTCCCAGGTGCGGGCCTGAAAGAACACGGCGTCGAGACTCTGTTGTCGAGAAAAGTACGGGCCAACCTCCAGGTTTCGGCGACCCTTCCACTGCTCAGCTGGGTGGACGATGCCATAGGTCTTGATGAAGTGCTCATCAGCTCGGGACCAGATGTGATCGTCGTTCCGCTCCTCGTCATAAAAACGGGCGATATCGGCACCATGGACGTCAATAACCCGGGGATACCCGTAGGTCATCCACTCGGCTACAACCTGAGCCATGCCCGGACCCTCCTTCACCCAAACCGCAGCGGCCGACCATAAATTCCGCACCTCTGTGGTCTCACCAAGACACGGCATGGTGTCGGGGGTAAGTGAAAGCAGACCGTTGATTGCGTACTTGATCTCGGCGTCACCCAGCATGTCCATCAACTCGATGGCCGTCTCCATCTGGTCGTCGAAGTCATCTGGTGTAAATGGCATCTCCGTGGGCGACAAGGCAGCCTCAACGTTGGATGGGATCTCGTCCGGATGATGGAGAATTGCTCGATGACCGTAGGAGCCAACTTCCATCGAACCTGCGGACTGTCGTTCGTAGCAAAAGGTGTCCATATCGCGCACGATCGGGTAGCCGATCTCGTTGTTGGTCTCAGCCAGAATGTCCATGGGGCCGACGTCCGCCATCTGATGAACAGCGGGCACTAAAGGAATAGTGGCTCCAGCCATGTTGGCCATACGGTTGGACCAAACACCACACGCAATGACTACATGATCAGCCTCGATGGTGCCCTTATCGGTCACCACCGCCCGCACGGTTTTGATACCGCCTTCTCCATCAGTGGTTTCAATGTTGAGTACCTCGGTGTTGGCGAACACCTGACAGCCCACAGTCTCAATTGCCTCACGGCGCATGGTGGTACCAGTCTCCAGTGAGTCCACGACGGACACCGTCGGACAGTAGAAGCCACCGAGGATCACGTCGGCGTTGATGAACGGCACCAACTCCTTGACCTGAGCCGGAGTTAATAGATGGGCTTCGATACCCCAAGCTTTTGCAGAGGTCATGCGACGGGTCAACTCATGCATCCGCTCTTCAGTGCGAGCCACCTCGATGCCGCCAGAGTCCACAGACAACTCCATGTCCCGGTACTGGTTGGCGCTCTGCTCCCCAAGCAGGGCCATCTCCTTGTTGTGATCCACCGGAAAGATGAAGTTCGAGGCGTGACCGGTAGAGCCTCCAGGATTAGGTAGCGGACCCTTGTCTAATAGAACTAGGTCAGTCCATCCGAGGCGGGCTAGATGGCCGACAAGACAGTTGCCAACAATGCCAGCACCGATCACGACAACATTGGCGCGAGTCGGGAAATCACTCATTCGGTTGTTCTCCTCCGACGGAGCCCCGTTCAACTCAGCTGCTAGAAACTGGCCCGGGGTCGGTTTGATGGGACCCAACGGCAATCACCATAGGGCGACGGAAGCGTATCCATCACCCCTTGATGATGCTGACGACGCGATTAACTTCCGAGACAAATGACATCATCGTAAAATAATCAGAGAAGGCAGATACTGATGACCAAACCGCAGCGAGTGCTAATCACTGGAGGGGCTGGAGGTATCGGCCGAGCCATGGCCCAAGCATTCAGCGATAACGGTGCCCGTGTTCACGTAGCCGATCTGGAGGTCGCGCGCGGTGGGGAACCTGACGGCTGTGACTTCACAGGGTTGGATGTATCGGATCCCGAAAGAGTGGACGCTCTATTCGAAACAGTTTTGGCACCTAACGAAGTTGGCGGCCTAGGCGGGTTAGACGTGCTATGCGCCAACGTTGGGATCGCGGGCCCTACCGGTCCGATCGAGGACCTCGACCCCGCAGACTGGGATCTGACTATGGCCATCAACGTACGCAGCGCATTCCTATGCTGTCGTCGAGCCGTCCCAGCCATGCGGGCCGCTGGTGGCGGATCAATTTTACTAACGTCGTCGACCGCCGGCATTACCGGTTTTCCTATGCGTTCGCCCTACGCGGCATCCAAGTACGCCATCGTCGGCCTAGGTAACACATTGGCGATGGAGGTCGGGGAGTTTGGCATCCGAGTAAACGTTCTGTGCCCCGGATCAGTAGACGGTGAGCGGATGAAGCAGGTGATCAATGCCGAAGCCAAACTCGCCGGCCAATCTGCTTCTGACGTTCGGGCCGCCTACGAAAAACAGGTCTCGATGCGGACGTTCGTGGAGGGCGAGGACATTGCAGCCATGGCTGTGTTTCTAGCGTCACCGGCCGCTCGGTTCGTCAATGGCCAGGTCATCTCGGTCGACGGTGGACTCGAAACCCTCCGGACGAACTGGCGTACCTAAGCCCGCTAACGCAAAACCTTACGCACAACTGATCCTGAGTAGGTAGGCCTAGTCCCGATAGCCGAGAGCCGACGAGATCTCCTTGGCAGATAACCGCAATCGATCGGACACGATCTTCCGTAGATTCTCGTCAGGGAACCGGTAACTCGGGCCATGGCTGTGGAGGGCACCCACCACAGCACCGGCCGAGTTGAACAACGGGGCGGCTACCGAAGTAATGCCATCGGCAAACTCTCCCTCCATCCAGATAATGCCGGTTTCACGAATCTGGGCTAGGCGGGCTCTAATTCGCTTCGGAGTGATCACCGACTTGGCGGTATACCGATCTAACTTGCGGTTGAGATACCTAACGAGGGCCTCCTCAGACCAGTAGGCAAGAACGACCATGCCGGACGGCACAATGTGCATGGGCAAACTCACCCCGGTCCAGTCCTGCACCCGAACAGGATTGGCGCAGTCCATCTCGCCGATGTAGTAGACGTCATAGCCGGCAGGTATCGACAGACCAACGGCCTCGGCCACTAAATCAACTAACTCCTGCATAGTCGAATGGGCCACCGCCAGCAAGCTTTGTGCTGGATCCACGCTGGCCGCCATCGTTACCACCGACGGTCCGATCCGATAGCCGCTTTCGTCGACTAGGCGTTCAATAGCCCCTAAACGTTCGAGGGTTACCAGCAGCCGTGCCACGGTGCTTGTTGGAAGATCCAGGCGTCGCGACAACTCGCTGATCCCGGCTGGATCGTTGGCCACCTCAGCCAAGACCTGAAAGGCTCTGTCGATGCTCTGGACACTCTTCATTGCTTGATCGCCTCCGTCTTCAGACTTCTTGCCCTAGGGGCAAAAGTCCCCCCTTCAATAAGTGGAGAACCATGAATGCATGCCCCGATTCATGTCAGAACTTCAGGCACCCAAACTCATATATTCAAAATGTTTGAAATTGCTCCAATAAGTAAGTAGATTTTCCCACGATACAGGAACTTCCCACCTAGCGGGAAATAAGTATACGTCCCCACTTCGTGACGAAGTTCCACCCCGCCCCTTCAGGGCACCCAGACTGAGAACTTGACAGACATGCGCCCCCCGATCCGCAACGGAGCGAATCTATGGCTGAAGAGCAGGACATCGAAGAAGAACTTGATCTAGCGAGCCTCAGCGACGAGGACCTCACCGCCCAGATGCATGACGACCTCTACGACGGCCTAGCCGACGAAATCGCCGAGGGCACCAACATCCTTCTCGGACGCGGCTGGGATCCGAGCCGGGTTCTAAACGATGCCCTCGTCGAGGGAATGAGGGTTGTTGGAATCGACTTCCGTGACGGAATCCTCTTTGTGCCCGAAGTACTCCTAGCCGCCAATGCCATGAAAGCAGGGATGGCTATCCTCCGCCCACTACTAGCCGAGACAGGAGCCTTGCCGATTGGAAAGGTGGTCATCGGCACCGTAAAGGGCGACATCCACGACATTGGCAAGAATCTGGTTGGCATGATGCTCGAGGGTGCAGGTTTTGAGGTCATCGACCTCGGAATCAATACCGACGTCGAGGAGTTCCTTGGAGCGCTCGACGAACACAAACCCGACATACTCGGCATGTCAGCCCTACTAACCACAACCATGCCGTACATGAAGGTCGTCATTGACACCCTTCAGAGTAAAAGCCTCCGGGAGGAGTACTCGGTGATTGTCGGTGGCGCCCCGCTCAATGAAGAGTTCGGTGAAGCCATCGGTGCTGATGCTTACTGCCGCGACGCCGCTGTAGCCGCCGAGACGGCGAGCCGTTTGGTCGCTGAGCGCAGGGCTGCAGCAGTCTGAACAGGACCGTGATCGAGCCCACCGGCGTTCCCAAAGCGCCCGGCGGGCGAACACTCGTCGTAGCCTGCGGTGCGCTCGCCAGTGAGTTGCTTCAGGTGGTAAAAGCCAATGGCCTTTCCCATGTTGACGTCGAGTGTCTTCCTGCCTCGTTCCACAACACGCCCGACGTCATTCCTGAGGCCGTCGCTGCACGAGTTCGAGCCGCCGTGGATCGCTACCAACGGATCTTCGTAGGCTACGGCGACTGCGGAACCGGGGGCCGCCTCGACGCGGTATGCACAGAACTTGGTGTAGACCGTCTACCCGGCGACCACTGCTACGAGTTTCTAACCGGTAGTCAGGCGTTTGCCGACCTGCATGCCGAAGAGTTAGGAACCTTTTTTCTTACGGACTATCTGGTGAAACACTTCGACCGCCTGGTGGTTAAGGCATTTTGGTTGGATACCCACCCTGAAATGCTTGATGCAGTTTTCAACAACTATCGCCGCCTGACCTATCTCTCCCAGACTGACAATCCTGAGTTGGTGGAACGAGCACGAGCCGCCGCAGAACGACTAGGCCTCACGTTCGAGCACCGGCCCACAGGGCTATACCACTTGGAAGCCCATCTCCTAGCCGGTACCGGCGTGACCATCGAAGAGCGCCCAGATCAATCTGCCTTCGCCGCCATACCCGTTGTTCCTAAGCATCAGGCGCAGCCACCGTCCCCAATAGGAGGTCGCTAAAATCATGAAAGCCCAACTCGTCACGATCTACTGGCGCGACATCCCTGCTCAAGTGACCGCTCAGAAGGGGCGAACCCGCGAAAAGGCCCTGCTCGACGCCCGCTTCCAACACGCCATCGACCGGGCAGCCATGGTCGCCGACATGAGCGACACCGATTCTTACGTCGCACAGTGGCGCCGGGAATCAGTGTCGTTAACCACCGATCTAGCAGCTGCGGTAGCCAGTGAAGCCACCCGTATCGACACTTCCTACGACCGAGAGCGACTTGAACGCCTAGTGCGCTTGGGTGGCGTTGAGGACAACCAAACCAGTATCTGAATTCTTAATGTCCGGAATCATTGCCTACTAACCCAACCATTCCTAAATAACCAAATGCGAGATAGAGAGCCATCATCCAGATGACCGACACCATCCTCAGTTCCGCCACCCGTGAAGTAGCCATTGGCTTCAATCGGCCGTTTGTCATGATCGGTGAACGCATCAACCCCACCGGCCGCAAACTCCTTGCCGAGGAGATGAAAGCTGGAGACTTCACCCGGGTTGAGGCCGACGCCATCGCCCAGGTTGAGGCGGGTGCCCAGATGCTGGACATCAACGCTGGCATTCCACTGGCCGATGAGCCGGCACTATTGGCTCAGGCAATTAAGTTGGTGCAATCCGTCGTTGATGTTCCACTTTCCATCGACTCTTCGATCGTGGAGGCGCTGGAAGCCGGTATTGCCGTCTACCAGGGAAAACCACTGGTCAACTCGGTAACCGGCGAGGACGAGGTGCTAGAGCGAGTCTTGCCGCTGGTCGCCCGTGCTGGGGCTGCAGTAGTGGCTATCTCCAACGACGACACTGGCATCTCTGAGGACCCCGACGTGCGTTTCGCTGTGGCTAAGAAAATCGTCGAACGGGCAGCTGATCATGGCATCCCAGCCGCTGACGTGATCGTCGACCCCTTGGTGATGCCCATCGGCGCTATGGGTACCGCTGGGTTGCAGGTTTTTAGTTTGGTGCGGCGCCTGCGCGAGGAACTAAAGGTAAACACCACGTGCGGAGCATCAAACGTCAGTTTTGGCCTGCCTAACCGCCACGCAATAACTGGAACATTTCTAGCTATGGCCATAGCACACGGCATGACTTCGGCCATCATGAGCCCACTCCACCCTGAAGTGAAGACAGCAATCCAAGCAGCTGACGTGCTAACTGGAGCCGATACCGACTGCGCTGCCTGGATCCGCCAGCACCGCGACCCGAATGCGGATGGTGGAGCGCGCGAACGTCGCGGCAACCGTCGCCGCCGGACCGCCTGAGCACCAACCATCCCACCCACGAGTGCGCTGAATCCCACAACATCATGGCCAACTCCGATGGACATCTCGTCGTCTTCACCCCATCAGGGTTGCGCGGCTTGTTCCCTAGCGGCACCAAAGTCTTAGATGCGGCCCGACAACTTGGAGTGGACCTCGACTCAGTTTGTGGGGGCCGCGGAATTTGCGGCCGCTGCCAGGTGGAGCCCACCTTTGGCGAGTTCGCAAAACATGGGATTACCGCAAATACCAACCACATATCGACCCGAGGTGTTACCGAGGATCAGTACATTGGCCGCCGAGCACTAACCGACTCCCGACGTCTGGGCTGCGCTGCAACAGTCTGCGGTGACTTGGTCATAGACGTCCCCGCAGAGAGCCAGGTCCACCGTCAGATAGTGCGGAAAGACGTCGACTTAGGCGACTTGGAACTGGATCCGGTAATCGTGCTCCGCCTCGTGGAGGTCCCAGATCCCACACTGGATGAGTCCGTCGGAGAGGTACGCCGCCTGATGACTGCACTAGGCGATCAGTGGAACCTCTGGGAACTGAGAACGACCGACGCCCTAGTAGCCGACGTGCAGCGTGCCTTAACTGCCGGCAACCGTACGGTCACCGTTGCAGTCCGGGATGGTCAAGAGGTAGTTGCCGTGTGGCCCGGATTAAATGACCGAGCTCTGGGTATCGCAGTGGACGTTGGATCAACAACAATCGCGGGACATCTGTGCGACCTAGCCACTGGTGCTGTGCTAGCCACCGCTGGGGTGATGAACCCACAAATCCGATTTGGTGAAGACCTGATGAGCCGGGTCTCTTACGTAATGATGAACCCTGGTAGTGAGAGTGAACTAACTGATGCCGTTCGCTCCTCCCTCAACCAAATAGTTGGTGACCTTGTTGTCCAAGCGAACGCAACCCGGGATGAAGTGCTTGAACTGGTGCTAGTCGGCAACCCAATCATGCATCACCTGTTCTTGGGTTATGACCCCACACCATTAGGTGGAGCTCCGTTCGCCCTTGCTGTAGACGAGGCACTTAATCTGCCGGCCAACGAGTTGTCCATCGAGGCCCACCCGGCAGCTCGGGTCCACGTGCTGCCATGCATCGCCGGCCACGTGGGTGCCGATACAGCGGCCGTTGTCCTTGCGACTGGCCTTGGTCTCGACCAAGGGGAGGGGGCGGGATCCACCCCTATCCGACTAGTCGTTGACGTAGGCACCAACGCCGAGATCGTATTGTCAGGGGCCGGCCGGGTGCTGGCTGCATCCAGCCCAACTGGACCGGCTTTCGAAGGTGCGCAAATTTCATCAGGTCAGCGAGCCACCTACGGCGCAATCGAGCGAGTCCGGATTAACCCAGCCACCGGCGAGCCTCGCTTTCAGATCATTGGCGTAGATCCTTGGTCTGACGAGGACGGCTTTGTTGAGGCGGCGACAACTGGGGTAACTGGGATCTGTGGCTCAGGAATCATTGAGGTGGTGGCTGAACTCTGGCTAGCTGGCCTTCTGGGCGCCGACGGGGTAATCGGCGGCGCAGGTACCAAACCCTCAACCCGGATCGAGCCCGATGGGCGAACCTTCTCCTACCTGTTGTATGACCCTGCTGATTCTGGCCTCGATGGGGAGCGACTTCTGGTAACTCAGAACGACGTCCGAGCTATCCAACTGGCCAAAGCCGCTCTATACGCTGGCATTCGCTTGCTTATGGATCGCCTAGGGACCAACACAGTCGACGAGATCAGCTTGGCCGGCGCGTTCGGCAGTCACATCGACACCATTCGTGCCACTGTGCTGGGACTCATTCCGGACTGCGACCCTGACCGGGTGGCGAGTGTCGGCAACGCAGCAGGTGCTGGGGCAGTCATCGCTCTGCTTTCTGGGTCAGCGCGGCAGTCGATCACCGAAGTGGTCAGCAGGATAGAAAAAATTGAAACAGCATTAGAGCCGGCGTTCCAGAATCACTTTGTGGATGCAATGGCTATCCCACACCGGACTGCGGATTATCCCCAGCTGTCAACCCAAATCACGCTCCCTCAGCGCCCTATTCAGTTCACCGGCCCCGAACACACCAATAGACGACGTCGCCGCCGTAATGGCTCAGCGAAAGAGGAAAACACACCATGAACGACGAGAACACTTCAGCGTCCGACGGCCGACGCGGCCGGCGCGGTGGTGGCCGAGCGGCCCGCCAAGCCGCTCGATCCGAAGCCACCACTGAAACTCGTGCTTATCTAACTCGTACCATGGCCCCATTCGAGGTCCTCTCGACCGAGGGCCTCGAGACCATCGAACACGCAGCCGACACGATCCTTGAGGAGATCGGTATCGACTTCCGTGACTACCCGTCGGCCCTGACCCTCATGGCCGATGCCGGTGCGGACGTGGATGGTGAGCGGGTCCGATTCCCAAGGGGCATGTGCCGCCGGATAATTCAGTCTTCTGCTCCCGCTACTTACACCCAGTACGGCCGCAACCCGGCGCGCAACGTGGAGGTGGGCGGCGACGCAACGGTGCTGGTTCCAGCCTATGGATCACCATTCGTGCATGACCTAGATCAGGGTCGACGCTATGCCACCATCGAGGACTTCCGGAACTTCGTGAAGTTGGCCTACCTCCACCCAGGGCTACACCACTCAGGTGGCACCATCGTAGAACCCGTGGATATCCCGGTGTCCAAACGACACCTAGACATGGTCTACTCACATCTGAAATACAGCGACAAGCCATTCATGGGATCGGTCACGGCCGCAGAGCGAGCCCAAGACTCCATTGACCTAGCTGGCTTCGTTTTTGGAACAGATTTCGTCCAGCAGAACCCGGTAATGACCAGTCTCATCAACGCCTCATCACCAATGGCATGGGACGCCACCATGCTCGGGGCAGCCGAGACCTACGCCCGTTCGAACCAAGCCACCATGATCAGTCCGTTTATTCTGGCTGGAGCCATGGCCCCGGTCACGGTTGCCGGCGTGGCCACCCAAACACTTGCGGAAGCCCTGGCCGGTATGACCTTTGTGCAACTGGTAAACCCGGGGGCGCCCGTCGTGTTTGGTTCATTCGCCATGTCAATGTCCATGCAGACTGGCGCACCGACCTTCGGCACCCCGGAGCCGGCGCTCGTGCTCTACACAGTGGCAGCTCTGGCTCGCCGCCTTGGCGTGCCCTTCCGCTCGGGAGGCAACCTCTGTGCATCCAAAGTGCCCGATGCTCAGGCAGCCAGCGAATCCGTGTCAACGTTCATCCCAGCTCTTATGGGAGGTGTAAACTTCATGCTCCACTCAGCCGGTTGGCTAGAAGGTGGCCTGACCATGGGTTACGAAAAATTCATTATCGATGCTGACCAGTGCAACCTCGCCGCCACCTTCGTTAAAGGGGTGGATATGTCAGAAAACGGTCTGGCAATGGACGCTATTCGAGAGGTTGGCCCCGGCCAGCATCATTTGGGTACCAGCCATACACTGGCCAACTTTGAGACAGCGTTCGCCCGATCCGCAGTGGCCAACAACGACTCGTTTGAGAAGTGGGCCGAAGAGGGCAGCCTAGACGCCGCCCAACGGGCCAACGGTCTTTGGAAGGGGATGCTTAATAGTTATGAGGCGCCCCCACTGGACGAAGCTGCCGACGAGGCCATGCTCGACTTCATCGCTCGCCGCAAGGAGGTTATTCCCGACGAGTTCGGCTGACCCTCAATCTTCTGAAGTCGTTAGGGCTTTCTGACTACTAGATCTAGCCACTTTCCCTAGTTACACTCCCGCAGTTCGCCCCGCTAACTGCCCGTCGATCAGTCAGTGTCAAATCCGACCAGATCCACTTCCCGAAAATGGAGCACCAGAAACTCAATGTCATTCCCCTCTGACCTCGAAATCGCCCGTGGTGCAAACCTGCGCCCCTTGACAGAGATAGCTGACGAGGCTGGTATCCCCACTGACTGTCTTGAGCAGTACGGCGAGGGCTCCGCCAAGATCAAACTCGACGCCATCAAGAAGATGGCCGACCGGCCTAATGCTCGATATGTGGTGATCTCAGCCATCACCCCTACGCCACTTGGTGAGGGTAAGACCACTACCACTGTCGGCCTCGGACAGGGATTCAGCCACATCGGCCGAAAGGCGACCATCGCGATCCGTCAGCCATCCATGGGCCCAACCTTTGGGATCAAGGGCGGTGCGGCGGGTGGCGGCTACAGCCAGGTCGTTCCCATGGAACTATTCAATCTCCACCTAACCGGTGATATGCACGCTGTCACTGCAGCCCACAACATGTGCTCAGCCATGCTCGATGCTCACCTTTTCCATGGCAACAAGTTGGGCTTGGACTTGCACAACATCACCTGGCGGCGAGTTATGGACATTAACGACCGGGCCCTTCGAAACATCGTGGTCGGCCTAGGAGGCCGCCTCGACGGCGTGCCCCGTGAGACTGGCTTCGACATTACCGCAGCATCCGAAGTCATGGCCGCCTTAGCCCTATGCACATCATTGGCCGACTTGAGGGTCCGGATGGGACGAATTGTCGTGGGCTATGACAAGGCTGGTACCCCAGTGACCGCAGAAGACCTCGGCGTTGCCGGCTCCATGACCGTAATACTCAAAGAAGCCATAAAGCCGAACCTCATGCAGACTCTGGAGGGAACCCCGGCTCTCGTGCACTGCGGTCCATTCGGCAACATCGCTACCGGCAACTCTTCGATCATCGCAGACCAGATAGGCATCCACACCGGCGACTACCTTCTGACTGAAGCTGGCTTTGGTGCAGACATGGGCGCCGAACGCTTCTTTAACATCAAATGTCGATACTCCGGTATCGCCCCTGACGCCGCTGTACTAGTGGCCACGGTGCGGGGACTCAAGGCCCACTCTGGCAAGCACAAAATTGTTGCTGGTCGTCCACTACCCGAGGGACTCCTAGTAGAGAACCCTGACGAGGTCCATCAGGGTGGTGACAACCTTCGTAAACAACTCGAGAATATGCAGATCCACGGAGTATCCCCAGTGGTGGCTATCAATGTTTTCCCCGGCGATCACAACGGCGATATCGCAGCGATCAAAGAAATAGCAGACGAATTCAATGCCCGATCGGCCGTGACTACCCACTTCGCAGACGGCGGTTCGGGGGCCGCCGAGCTTGCTGAAGCAGTCGCTGAGGCGGCAGAAGAGCCAAGCAAATTTCAGGTGCTGTACCCAGACGAGATGTCACTTCGCGACAAGATCCGTACAGTGGCTGAGAAGGTGTACGGCGCCGATGGTGTCGAATTCTCGCCGCAGGCCGAGAAGCAAATCGACTCTTACGAAGTTAACGGCTTCGGAAAACTGCCGGTGTGCATAGCCAAGACCCACCTGTCGATTAGTTCCAACGCCTCACTTAAAGGCGCCCCAACCGGTTGGACACTGCCCGTCCGCGAGGTCCGGGCATCGGTAGGTGCAGGATTCGTCTACCCGATCTGCGGCGATATGCGTACGATGCCTGGGCTTGGTACCCAACCGGGTGCCATTGGCATTGATATTGACGAGGATGGCGAGATTGTCGGCCTAAGTTAACTCCTCGAAGTAGCACGAATTCCGCACCACCAGTGAGCGGCCACCACCGCTCTCAGGATTACAGAGGAGAAAGACACCGTGGCCACCCGACCCAGGATCGACCGGTCCAAGGTAGATAAGCCCGTCCAGCAACGCCTACTTGAAGGCATGACCTACGAACTTATACCGCTCAAAAACTTAGCGGATCAAAGCGCTCACCTCCCTAACGGTGCCACCGTCTCGGTCACCTGCTCACCAGCCAAGACGATTGACGACACCATCGACCTCTGCTCCGAATATGCCGACAAGGGATTCGCCGTGATCCCACACTTCGCTGCGCGCATGGTTGAGAGCGAAGAGCACGTCACGAAGATCGTTCAGCGGGTAAACACCATCGGTATCCGCAAGGTCTTCTGCATTGGTGGTGATGCCGAACCCCGGGGACCCTTTACGGATGCGGCTGGCTTCCTGCGTTCATTCCTCGACCGACGCCCCGAGATCGACGTCGTGGGTGTCGGGTCCTACCCCGACGGCCACGCCAATATTCCTGACCAGCAGCTCGCCGATGCTCTCATCGAAAAACAAGAGTTGATCCGTACTGCTGGGCTAGAGGGCTACATGGCCACTCAGATGTGCTTTGATGCCCAAGTCATCGCCGAGTGGCTCTCAGAACTCCGGGCAGGTGGTGTGGACCTACCCTGCCACCTAGGTGTACCCGGGGCTGTAGACCGCACCAAATTGTTAACCATCTCGATTCGTTTGGGTATTCGCCACTCGTCCCGGTTTCTTAAAAAAAACAAAACCTCAGTTATCCGACTGCTCTCACCTGGTGGCTACAACCCAAACAAACTGATTGCTCCACTGTCGAGCCGGGCCAACGATCTGGGTATCACTGGAATCCACTGCTTTACTTTTAACTCAGTGGACACCACCGAGGAATGGCGTCGTAAATCCCTCAAGAAACTAGCCAGCTGAGAACCTGGCCTGAACAGCATAAAGTTAAGCGGTTGGCCCAGCAGCCGTCGATCGGGCAGGATTCTGGACGTGTCATCAGATTCCAAAATCTCAGGTTTCCACCCACTCCTACTTTCGCCTATCCGGGTGGGACCACTGGACCTTCGTAACCGAATTGTCCTGCCGGCCATGGACCAGAACGCCTGTGACGACGGCCTGATCACAGACACTCTCATCACCCACTACGCCGAGCGAGCCCGGGGCGGTGCCGGCCTGCTAATCCTTGAGACTTCAGCGGTGGCGTTCCCCCACGGGGCCACGGCCCGCCACCAGCCGGCTCTGTCACACGACGGCGTAATCAGCGGACTACAACGCCTCGGTGAGGCTGTCCACGCCCACGGAGCAAAGATTGTCGTCCAAGCAAACCACCACGGGCGGATCTCCAGCGTGGACACAGCCGAAGACCGAACAGTTCTTGTGCCCAGTCTCCCCGTACCAGACACCGACCCCATGGCCATTTTACGGGACACCACTATGGAAGAACTCACGTCCATGGCCACCCTAACTGGGGGCAAGATGCCGTCTTACAACGAAGCCACGGTGGCCGAGTTGGCTTGGGTGGTCGACCGCTTCACTGATGCAGGAGCCCGAGTTCGGGATGCGGGGCTAGACGGCATTGAAATTCATGCCGGCCACGGTTATCTCATAGATACCTTTCTCTCCCCTGCGTGGAACCGGCGTACAGATCAGTACGGGGGGACCGTAGAGAACCGCGCCCGCTTGTTGGTCGACGTAGTACAAGCCATTCGGGCCCGATGTGGCACAAAATTCGCCATATTGGTGCGGCTCAACGGGCGCGATACGGCTCTCGATGGCGGCATCACCCCCGATCTGGCTACCCAATATGCGGCCCTGGCAGTAGCCGCCGGCGCGGACGCCATTCACGTGACGGCATACTCGTCGATCACCGGTGGGCCAGGTTTCACTGAAGGGCCGCTGCCGTGGCTGGACTGTCAGTACGAAGATCTCGCCCGCTCAGTCAAAGCAGCTGTCAGCGTCCCAGTCATCGCTGTAGGCCGGATACGCCCCGACGATGGTGAACGAATCATCCGTGACGGAGGTGCCGATCTCATAGCCATGGGACGCCAACTCCTAGCCGATCCCGACCTCCCTAACCGACTTGCTGAAGGACGGCCCGATCTAGTCCGCCCGTGCATCAACTGTTTTGTTTGCGTAGCCCAGAACTTCTGGTCAGCAGCCCCCATCTGTACGGTAAATGCCCGTCTAGGCCACCAGAGTGAACCCGAACCATCACCAGCAGCCAATCCTGGCCATGTCGTTGTAGTAGGTGGTGGACCTGGGGGCATGGAGGCAGCCCGGGTGTCAGCTAGTCGAGGTCACCGGGTGACTTTGTTGGAACGAGCCGACCACCTGGGAGGCACAGCCCGGTTCTCTTCCCTCACTACACCACTAAACGGCGACCTAGTGCGCTATCTGAAAGCCGCTATGGAAGAAGTAGAGGTGGACATCCGGACCAGCACAGTGGCTACCCCCGCCACAGTCGCCGCCCTATTTCCTGATGCTGTCGTGGTGGCCACGGGGGCAGTCCGAGGGCGACCTAACGTGCCCGGCGCAGACCTGCCGCACGTCCTCTCCGGAGATGACCTCCGCAAGCTTCTCACCGGCGACGGCGATCTGAGCGCCCACCGCCCCAGTCCAGTCACCCGGGCCGCCCTAGCCGTAGGCCGCTTGCTCGGTATCACTAGTGACCTCAACCGAGTTCGGAACTTGTCTCGGCGGTGGATGCCACTAGGCCGTCGTATCGTTGTGGTGGGTGGTGGTCTCGTGGGATGCGAGTTGGCTGAGTTCCTGGCGGAGCGAGGCCGGATAGTCACCGTCCTAGAAGAAGGCACCGATCTGGCCGTCGAAATGGCCCATCCGCGCCGTTGGCGGGCCCTGCACCAGGCCCGAGAAAAGGGTGTGGATTTTCGGACCAGCACGCGCCTAGTCGCGATCACGCCCACTGAGGTAGCGGTTGAAATGAGCTCCTCTGATAGCGCCGAGAAAATAGAACTGCAGTTCGGCGCAGACACTGTGCTACTCGCCAGTGGAGTAGAGCCCGATTCGTCGCTAGTCGAAGCCATCAAGGACGTCTTAGCCGAAGGCGTCGAAGTCCATGTGGTCGGTGATGCGGGTGAAGTGGGCTACATCGAAGGTGCCATCCGTACCGGTCACGCCATTGGGTGCCGTCTATAGCGACTCTTCGAACCCAAGTCTCTTGAGGCCGACAAGTGGAGCCCGGTTCGGACCTGAGATATATCCGTCAGTAGCGTGCACACCATGAGTAAAGGTACCGATAATCCCGAGTTCGCTCCTTCGTGGGATCCCTTTGACCCTGAGTTCCTCTTAGACCCTTACCCAACCTACGCAAGGCTGCGTGACGAGGACCCAGTGCACAGGAATCCTCTTGGAATCCTCATAGTCAGTCGCTACGAGGACATCCACCAGGTGCTGCGTGATCCTCACACCTCAGTGCGCCGCTTTGATTCAGGTGCGTACACCCCAGAACACATGAAAGTTCTGCATAAACGAGGGGAAGACCGGCCACCATCAATTCTTGGCCTCGATCCTCCTGACCACACCCGCCTTCGCAAACTGGTCCAACGGACGTTTACTCCCCGCTCAATTGCCCGCATGCGCCAGCGGACTACCACCATCGTGGACGACCTACTCGACGAACTTTCGAAACACGCCACCGACGACCCCATCGACCTGATCGCCGACTACGCCTTCGTCATCCCCTTCGCTGTTATCCACACAATGCTCGGCCTGCCCAAAGCCGATGTAGAACGGGTGCGTTCATGGTCCCACGCACTGACCCAAACACTTGAGCCATACCTCACTCCCGAACAGGTTCAAGCTGCAATAGCCGGTGGTGACCACATGGAAACCTACCTCCGAGACGCCATCGCCTGGAAGCGCCAAGAACCAGCTGATGACCTACTCAGTGATCTAGTTCAGGTTGAGGAAGAGGGTGATCGAATGACCGAGGACGAACTTTTGGCCATGACCAACCTGCTTTTCGTAGCGGGGCACGAGACCACCGTGAATCTGATTGGTAATGGCACACACGCTCTGCTGCGTCATCCTGAGCAACTAGAACTCGTACGTTCCGATGAATCGACGGATGGGACAGTCGCTGATGAGTTGCTGCGCTATGACAGTCCCGTACAGACCTCAGGGCGTCGCATGATGCACGACGTTGAAATTGCAGGGATTGAGGTCCCGGCAGGTGAGTTGGTGCTTACCGCCCTTGGTAGCGGCAATCGAGACCCCATATTTTGGGGCGAAACTGCTGACGATCTGGACGTGACCCGGACTAACGCCAACCGACATGTGTCGTTTGGTAGTGGCATCCACCACTGTCTGGGAGCTGCACTGGCCCGGATGGAGGGTGAGATTGCTGTGACCCACCTAATCCGAAGGTTTCCTGACCTCACTCTGGCTGCCGAACCCACCTACAACGCCCGGATTATCCTCCGCGGCCGTGAAACTATGCCCGTCTCCCTCCATCGAGCCACCTAACAACCCCGTTAATCCACCCGGACAACCCGACCTGGGCAGGCAACAGCGCAGAATGTAGCGCCAGCCACAAACGTGCAGAAAAGAACTGTCCAGACCCGTTGAAACGCAGCCAGAGAGCCGAGATGCTGGGCGGAAGAGAACACGGCTATAGCGATGGCAATGCCCGAAGCAAAACCGATCGAACCGAGTGTCCGCATCATCGCACTCGCCGTGGCGAACTGGGCAGGTGAAACGTCACGAAGACCCAACGAAGCGTAAGTGGCGAATGAGCACGCCACTGCTACCCCGAGGCACAGCTGGGCTGGCAGCAACGTAGTGAGCCATGAGGAGTCAGCACTGACGGTCACTATCAGCCATAGAGGATTCAAGGCTGCCATGAGTGCTCCAAAGACCACTATTTTGCGGTGACCTAGTCGGTCGACGACTGCGCCCACAGGCCCACTCAGAACAGCTGCAAGCGCTGGACCAGGCACCACTCCGAACCCAGCGGCCAGCACCGGCCATCCCCAAAGATCTTGAAGCAGGAGTGTGTGAAACAAGATTGTGGCGATGAACGCAGCAACAAAGAAGATTTGCCCAACTCCGGCCGACCAAAACGACCTGATACGGACAAGTGACAGATCAATCAATGGACTGGGATGACGAGCTGACCGCACAAACAGCAGCCCTATGAGTGACAAGCCCAGAAGGACCGATAGAACCGAAGGCGCCGAAAAGTAGCCCCATTGCTCACCCTGGACTACTGCTAAAAGCACTAGTGCTACCCCGACTGTGCCCGCCGGTACCCCCACTAAGTCAAAGCCGCCGCGCGCATCAGGATCGGAGGACTCCCGGACGAACCGAGGAGTAAGAACAAGGATCAGCGCACCAATCGGCACATTCACAAAAAACACCCATCGCCACGAAGTGGCGTCAATTAGTAATGCCCCAATAGACGGCCCAAACGCTGCACCAAGCGCAGCCGAGGCACCCCAGATTCCAATCACAGTGGAGCGGCGGTCACCTGGAAAAGCTGGAAGGATCATGGCCAGCGAAGAAGGGCCAAGGATGGAACTTCCCATACCTTGGACTACCCGAGCTGCGATAAGGGTCCCAGCAGAGGTAGCCATGCCTGCCAGTAACGAACCGACCACAAATACCACAACCCCAACAAGGAAGAGGCGCCGACGGCCCTTTTGGTCGGCGAGTCGTCCGGCGAGCATAAGGAACGCCCCTGAAGCGATCGAGTAGCCGGAAAGCACCCACGAAAGACCAGCTTCCGTCGCCCCAAGGTCTCTCCGAATCGACGGAAAGGCCACATTCACAATCGAGATGTCGATGGTGGTCAGTAGAGCAGCCAGCGTGGATACACCCAAGGCCACCCAAGCCCGTCGGTCAACCAGCGTTACGCTCTCAATTGACGACATCGGTCCCTCCCCGCCTGATTCCGGTGACCCTAAAGTTCAACTTTTTCTCCGGACAAGGTGGTCCGATCACATTCTCTCTAAGTCTTCATCAGTGGATTGTTTGCATCGCGTGATCCGTCACTCCCGCCTTTAAGAAATCAACAAGGATGCACCCATACTTTCAATTCATAGGTGCAGGTGCAGGTGCACCAGGAAAAACAATTAGGACCGACGCCAAACTCCTCCACTCAACTCAGGCATACCCATCCACAGGTGTTGTCGAAAAAACTGCAGAGCTGGACCAACCAATAAGGCAAAGACCACCGTACCGATGCCAAACTGACCTCCAAGCACGACACCGAGCAGCAGAACTGTCGTCTCCAGAAGAGTTCGGGCAGTCCTGAGGCTAAGCCCCAAGTCGGCTAGGCCCGTCATGAGACCATCGCGAGGGCCGACCCCCAATCCACCGCCGATGTAGAACATCGTGCCGAGGGCGGTCACCAATGGGGCCACAGCCACCAAGCCCAGCCGGACCACCATCATCGATGGGGGCTCCACAAGAGCCAAAATGACGTTGACCGTCAGTCCGATGATGACCACATTGGCCAATGTCCCCGGTCCAATAGGTTGCCGGAGCGCCGCTACACCGACCACAATTACTACTCCCAGCCCTGCGATGATCGTACCTGGCTGGCGGTCGAGCAGGCCAGCGATGGCATCGTGCAACACATCCCACGGACCGGCACCAAGTTCTGCAAGAAACAGAGAACTGATACCAGCCGCAAAAAGCAACAGACCAGAAACCACTGCCACCGACCGCGTAAACAGATCCCTCACGTACTCGACCCTGAAGAGCAAGTCGCCACCCTAGGTGGCTGCACCAAGAACCACTAAGCACAAAGCACAAAGCACAAAGCACAAAGCACAAAGCACAAAGCACAAATAATCTCAACTCGGCGAGAAGTTCAACCTTTGCTAGTCATTCTCTTTGCAGTTGTCGGATTGTTCTGGAATGATTCCTTCGCCATCCAGCACTTCTCGTGCTAATCGAAAGGCTTCAACTCCTGCTGGAATGCCTGCATAGATAG
>CAWVUB010000009.1:0-35503 GCA_963933065.1 uncultured Acidimicrobiaceae bacterium
TGAGTTGGTCGAGTTAACTGCTCCACCCCGACACCGCCGCCGAATCTCTGTTGCCTCGGCCTGATCCATGAAGCCCAATGGGCACCTTGTCGTTGTCGGTGCCACTGCATCTGGGAAGTCAGAGGTTGCCCTTGAGGTAGCACGACAGCGGCCCGGCACTGAACTGATCTCGATGGACTCCATGGCGCTGTACCGGGGAATGGATATCGGTACTGCGGCCCCTACGGCAGCTGAACGCGCTGACGTCCCCTTCCATCTTCTCGATCTTGTCGAGCCCACTGAGGAATACTCGGTTTCGATGTTTCAGGAGGCAGCTCGGTTCGCTATAGACGACATGGTTCTTCGAAGTTGTCGAGCAGTACTAGTTGGTGGAACAGGTCTGCACGTCCGTGCAGTGATTGACGAGCTGGAGATTCCTGGCCAGTGGGGGGAAGTGCGTGCTGAGCTTGACGCTGAACCTGAGACCAGACTGCTTTATGAGCGCCTAGCGGAGCTGGACCCCGTTGCAGCCGGTCGGATGGAGCCCACTAATCGGCGACGTGTGGTGCGGGCGCTTGAGGTCTCGATCGGGTCGGGCCGACCATTCTCCTCGTTCGGCCCTGGGTTGGAGAACTATCCGCCAAGCCCCTTTACCCAGATAGGCCTGCGAGTCGATCGCAGTGTGTTGGATCGACGGATTGCAGATCGATATTGGCGGCAACTTGATGAGGGATTTCTTGACGAGGTCCGTCGCCTAGCGGACCTTCCTCGCGGGTTATCTCGGTCGGCCGCTCAGGCGCTCGGCTATCGAGAGCTGCTGGCTCACCTGCGAGGGGATTGCACGCTTGATCAAGCTGTCGCTGATGCGGTGGCCGCCACTTGCCAGTTTGCACGTCGTCAAGAGAGATGGTTTCGGAGAGATCCCAGGATTGAATGGTTTGAAGTAGCCGATGACCCGCTAGTCGTAGTGGGTGACGTTCTTGATCGGTTTGATGCGACGGCACCTGAAGATCTCGGATGATCAAATCGAGCACCCGGCGTAGGCCTAGATCGGGGAGAATGTCTCCGTGGACCTGACTCATCACCATGGACTCGGCAACGACTTCCTGATTGCCTTCGTCGACAAGATACCCAGTGACGGACCTGGAATCGCCCGACGACTCTGCGACCGCCGAAGTGGTGTGGGACGTTCGACCACAGGTGCTGATGGGCTCATCTTTGGTACGACGGGATTAGGCGGTCGTCCCGTATTTACTCTTTTCAATAGCGATGGTAGTCAGGCTGAGGTCAGTGGGAATGGTCTCCGTTGCTTCGGCCAAGCCCTTGCGCGGCGTGACGGAGTTGTCGATCTTGACGTACTCGTTGACACAGCCGTCGGGCCTCGCCGCGTCGTTGTCAACGGGGATCCGGGTGCTATCTCGATACAAGCCACCGTAGAGATGGGTGCGGCTGGCCCTGGGCCATCTTTCGGTGACCTCGATCTAGGGCTTGTAGGTGTGGAAGTACTTAACGTCGCTAGCGTGGATTTAGGAAATCCCCATCTGGTACTCAGGGTCGACGCCCTCGACACCGTGGATCTGGGTGTTGTCGGACCATCGGTAGAAGCCTATTTCTCTCCTGTGGGTTGCAATGTCCACATAATTGCCATTGTTGATCGTTCTATCGTGCAACTCCGACCCTGGGAACGGGGCGTCGGCCTGACCGAGGCATGTGGGACGGGTGCCTGTGCGGCGGCCTACCTGGCCCACCGATGGGGCCTAGTCGAGCCAACTCTCGAGGTTCAGATGCCTGGAGGGGTGGCTACTGTGGCCGTTGGTGATCCGATGCGGTTGACTGGCCCTGCTATTTGGACCGCTGACCTGTCGATGGAATGCGACTGTTTAGACGGTGGAGTACCCATTGATGAGTGACGACGAACTAGAGACCTCAGATCTTGGTGAGTTCCGAAATTCCGAGGTTCTGGCAGGTGATGGCGATGAGGATTCGCATCGGGGTGCATTCGGCGAGTTCGGTGGTGAGGCGACTGGTCTTATCGATCGGACATTTCGAGAACGTATTGTGCTAGCTGGCGTCGCCCTTGGACGAGTTGATCCTGAGGTGGTTGAAGCATCCATGGATGAGTTGGCCCGACTGGTCGATACCGCTGGCGCCGATCCAGTAGCCCGGGTCGTCCAGCAGCGCGACACCCCAGACAGCGCGACTTACATTGGCCAAGGCAAGGCTCACGAACTGCGTACAATGTCCGACGCTCTAGACGCTGACACTGTGGTATTCGACAACGACCTCTCTCCTGCCCAGCAGGGCAACCTTGAGGAGATTCTGAAACGCACAGCGCTAGACCGCACGGCGGTGATCCTGGACATCTTTGCCCAGAATGCCAGCAGCCCGGAAGGTAAGGCTCAGGTGGAACTGGCTCAACTGCGATATCGGTTGCCTCGTCTTCGGCGGTCCGGAAAGACGTTCAGCCAGCAGGGTGGCGGAATCGGTACTCGAGGACCAGGGGAGACCCAGTTGGAGGTCGACCGGCGACGACTCATGCGCCGGGTCAGTCGACTCGAGTCCGACCTCAGGCAGATCCGAAAGAATCGGTCGACTCAGTCGAAGGCCCGCCGACGGACCAGTAACCGATCTGTAGCCATTGTTGGTTACACAAACGCCGGCAAGTCGACCCTGCTGAATCGCTTGACCGATGCCGGGGTTTTGGTTGAGGACCGACTATTTGCGACCCTTGATGCCACAACCCGTCGTTTGCAGTTGCCCGGAGGTGAGGCGGTCTTCGTAAGCGACACCGTCGGTTTTGTTCGTAAGCTGCCCCACCAGTTAGTGGAGGCCTTCAAGTCAACTCTCGACGTTGTTGTTGACGCGGATCTGCTGGTTCATGTGGTTGATGCATCTGACGTTGATCCCGCTGGGAGCATCGCAGCGGTGCGTGCCGTACTTGAAGAAATTGGCGCCGAGACGGTGCCTGAGCTGTTTGTGTTCAACAAATCAGATGTTGCGCCAACTGCTGCTCGGCAATTGGTCGATCGAGAGCCTGGTTCGGTTGCCGTTTCATCGACCACCGGCGCAGGGATCGAGGATCTGCTGGCTGTGGTGGGACGTCGACTGCGCCGTCAGAGTATTGTTATCGAACTACTCGTCCCCTATGACCGGGGTGATGTGCTGGCCATGGCTCACCGGGAGGGTGAGGTGATGGATTCCATTGAGGCCGACCACGGATGGAAAATAGTAGTCCGGGTCGACGAGGGCTCAGCGGGCCGTCTGGCTGATTTCCGGGTGAGCCAGTTGTCGCCGGGCTCTGACGTGGAAGGGTGAGGCTATGGCTACGCAGTTGGAGTCCAGTGGTTTCGTCCCTCCGCCATACCCCTTTGACGTCCCTACTGACATTGTTGAGGCTGCCGCAGCCGTGCAGGGGGGGGCAATCAACCTGTCTCGCGGTGTCCCGTGTGATCCGGTCCCCAACGTTGTCGCTATGGCTCTTGCGAAATCTGAGTCGGCGCGCCCCTACCCGCCGGCATTCGGTACACCTGAACTACTCGATGCCGCCGCCACTTGGTTCGATCTACGCCTAGGGGTATCGATCGACCCTTCGTTAATCGGAGCGTGTGTTGGTACCAAAGAGTTGGTAACCGGTCTGCCGCATCTTCTACGGCTGCGTGCTCCAGAGCGAGACACTGTTCTCTTTCCGGCAGTGGCTTATCCCTCCTACGAGATGGGGGCGATCTTGGCTGGGTGTCGGGCGGTGCCCGTGCCGCTAGACGCCGATTGGCGAATCGACCTATCGGCTATCAACGAGTCTGATGCCCAAAGGGCCTTGTGTCTCTGGGTGAATACACCCGGAAATCCTGCCGGCGCTCTCGACGACCTTGAAGCGGCGGCACGGTGGGGTAGGGATCGGGGCGTGCCAGTGGTGTCGGATGAGTGCTACGTGGAGTTCACCTGGAATGAGCCATCTCGATCGATTCTCCATTACGGCACCGAGGGTGTACTGGCAGTTCAGTCTTTGTCAAAGCGATCTAATCTGGCAGGCTTGCGAGTCGGCTTTTACGCTGGTGACCCGGATCTGGTTTGGTTCTTGCGGGAGACTCGTCGGCATCAGGGGTTGCTGATTCCTGGGCCCGCTCAGGTAGCCGGTGCTGCTTCATTGCGAGACCAGGCTCACGTTGAGGTGCAGGCCGAGCGTTATCGACGACGGCTTGAATCGCTGATTGAGGTGCTTGCTGCCAAGGGTCTATCAGCCAACATGCCAGAGGGTGGTTTTTACCTATGGGTGGCTGCACCGGACGGTGACGACTTATCCCTAGTGCGTCGACTGGCAACCGATTTGGGGATCGTGACTAGTCCGGGGACGACGTTCGGTCCTGGAGGTGCCGGCCGCGTGCGGATTGCGGCGGTGGTGCCCGACGACCAATTGGAAGTAGTACGCGCTCGGGCTGGCTTGTTCTAGAGGGTCCGAATCAGTTCCAGCCAACTTGAGGCCTGCCGGTAGCCTTGTCCTATGACGACGGATCTATCGCACAGTGACCTAAAAGCGCAAATCGAGGAGTTGTGGGTGAACCGTGATGCCCTGTCGGGAAACGACTCCAACGCCGTTGCCACAATTCATGGTGCTATCGAGTTGTTAGACACAGGTGCGGCTCGCGTAGCCGAACTGGATGGTTCGGGTGGAGTGGTGGTTAATGAGTGGCTGAAGTTAGCCATTCTTCTTATGTTCCGGGTCTCCCAAATGGAGACCATCGAACTAGGCCCCTTTGAGTTTGCCGATAAAATTCCGCTTAAGACTGACTGGATGGCCCGAAAGGTACGTGTTGTTCCAGGCGCTCAGGCCAGATGGGGTAGTTACCAGGGCCCAGGAGTGGTGATGATGCCTAGCTACACCAACATTGGCGCCTATGTGGGCGACAATACGATGATCGACACCTGGGCCACGGTGGGCTCGTGTGCCCAGATTGGACGAAACGTTCATCTCTCAGGCGGAGTGGGCATCGGTGGTGTCCTCGAACCCCCAAACGCCGTACCTGTGATGATTGGTGATGACTGTCTGATCGGAAGTCGTTGTGTCGTTGCCGAAGGTGCACGAGTAGGCGATGGGTCGGTGCTTGGTGCTGGTTCCATTCTGACTGGATCTATTCCAGTGATTGATTCGAATAGTGGCCAAGAGTTGGGACGTGGTGTAGTTCCCAGTTGGTGCGTGGCTGTCCAAGCGACCCGCCCCAAGGCTTTCCCCGGCGGCGAGTTTGGCCTGCCTTGCGTACTGGTCCTGAAGTATCTTGATCCGGGGGAGCGGCACGACAAGTCGGCGTTGAACGATGTCCTGCGCACCCACGGCGTCACTACCTGAGTCGGACCTTTCTTGTGACCGACCTTCTAGCTCTCACAGCGGAACTGGTGGACATTCCATCGGTCAGTTTCGAGGAGGCCGACCTTGTCGCGTACCTTGAGACTGAGTTGCGGGCCGTATCGGGACTCACCGTGGACCGGATTGGTGACAATCTGGTGGCCCGTACTGAATTGGGTCGAGATCACCGGCTGGTTCTAGCTGGTCACACAGACACTGTGCCTGGCGACTGCTCGGGTTCCCGGATGGATGGGGACACGCTGTGGGGTCTCGGTACTGCTGACATGAAGGGTGGATTGGCCGTGATGTTGGAGTTGGCCCGCACAGTTTCGGAACCAGTGGTCGACGTCACGTGGGTGTTCTACGCGCGCGAAGAGGTAGCCATTACACACAACGGTCTTCGCGAGTTGTTTACTGAGGCGCCAGAGTTGTTGGCAGGCGACGTGGCCATCTTGGGCGAACCCACCGGTGGAGGTATTGAGGCTGGATGCCAAGGAACTATGCGTTTTGAGGTCACCCTGGTTGGTGTCCGGGCTCATACGGCTCGGCCGTGGATGGGCCGCAACGCTGTGCACCGGTTGGGCGCACTGTTGACGGCGATAGAGACGTATCAGCATCGGGAGCCGGTCCTTGAGGGATGCCGTTACCGAGAGGCTCTGCAAACCGTTCACGTAGAAGGTGGCGTAGCAGGCAATGTCGTGCCTGACCGAGCCATGATCCGGATCAACCACCGCTATGCGCCCGATCGAACCGGAATCGAGGCCGAGGCCCACGTCCGCGAAGTACTGGCTCCGTATTTAGACGATGGCGATGAGGTGGTCTTAGTGGATCATTCGCCTGCCGCCTGGCCCGGCATGTCCCATCCGTTGATTCAGCGTTTAGCCGCTAGCGGTGAGTTAGAGGTGCGGGCCAAACTGGGCTGGACTGACGTGGCGTTTTTTTCTGAACATGGGGTACCAGCGGTGAACTTTGGGCCAGGCGAGCCAACGTTGGCTCATACAGCTGGCGAACGGGTGGAACGGGAATCCGTGGAGTCCTGTTATGCCGTGCTCCACTCGCTACTGATAAACGGCGTCTGATCGCTAACGCTAGGCCTCTGGCGCAGTTGGGTGTCGGAGGTTAGATCCGCCGTAGGACAGTAACCACACGACCGTAGATGGTGACCTCGTCGGCTGAACGGCGAATCTCCTGGTGGTTGGGATTAGACGGCACAAGAACAATGGTTTCTCCATCGCGCTGGAAGTGCTTGACAGTGGCATCGTCGCCGTCAATACCTGCCACCACCAGATCACCGGTATCGGCAGTCTGCTGAACACGAGCCACGACGTGGTCACCGTCAAGGATGCCTGCGTCAATCATTGAATCCCCGCGTACACGCAGCATGAACAATTGGCCGTCTCCCGTGAACTGGGCAGGGAGTGGGAGAGATTCTTCTACGTTTTCGATAGCCAGGACGCCAGTTCCGGCAGCAACATCACCCACCAACGGCACGTGACGTACGGCGCCTCGAGGGACCGGCGCTCCACTCGTCGAGTCGAAACGAATCTCGATAGCCCTCGGTTTGCTGGGATCTCGGCGGATGAAACCCCGGTCTTGAAGGGTTGACAAGTGGGAATGCACTGTCGACGGCGAGGTAAGACCAACGGCGTCGCAGATTTCGCGCACTGATGGGGGATAGCCCCGGCCGCTGATCTGGGCGTCGATGAACTCAAGGATCTGCTGCTGACGTGGGGTAAGTCCCGTTTTGTTCATTGCGAGGTTCTCTCTTAATCCCTAATTTTCAGGTTGATGGCGTGTAAATTCCTTGACATCGAACACATGTTCGATACACTACGATACATGATCGAACATGTGTACGTCGAATCAATGTTCGCCGAACAGACGTTCCTTGTCAAGGACCTCCCAATTAAAGGCGATTCCAGCCACCTTGGTAAGGGCTGTCACACCCGATGGACAGGATGGACACTATGAATACTGCGACTGCTGAAACACTTCCGTTCGAACTCCCAGTTGCTGGGGAGCCGGGGTCTCTGCGGGTGTTGCCGCCTATTGAACTGGTTCAAGTTGATCGTATGGCTACCGTCCACCGGCTTGTCACCGATGTTTTGGCCGCCGAGCCCGCCGTCGTGAACGCTGTTCGCCGCCGGTCTGTCTCTTGTCAGAGCAAAGAGGCGACCATGGTGACTCCGGCGGTTTATCGGCGGCGCCGCTTTCTAGCGTCAGTGGTGCTGGGCCTAGTCATCTCAGCACTATCGCTTCTGGGTGGCGAACTCATTGGCCGGATCACTGGTACAACAGGTGCACCAGCGGTGGCTGCAGCGAGCGAACCGATCGTCTACGTAGTCCAGCCAGGGGACACCCTGTGGTCGATTGCTGCGGCTATTAAGCCGGAAAATCAGGACCTACGGTCTACGGTCAGTCGACTGGTCGATGCGGCGGGTGGCCCGGTGATCCAGCCCGGCCAGCGCATTGTCGTGGCCGTCGGTTAGGACTTTGTGTTGCTGAAAATCTCTTAGTCAGGAGACCAAGTATCGGCAGAACAGAAAGCCGTCTTCGGTCAGAACACGGTCTAGTCGAAGTCGAGTAGCCGCCGAGAGCGTTGGCCCGGTCAACAAACTTGGACCGTTTGTCTCTACCCCTCCGATGATCTGTGGTGAGACACTTAGGCATAGTTCGTCTACCAGCCCACTGGCGAATAGCTGGTGGTTAAGATCCGGACCCCCCTCACACAGCACGGTGTGAGCCCCAAGGTCATTAAGCACGGCTAGTAGGCCGTTCAGGTCGACCCGAGTCTCGCCGCAGGCCACAACGTCAGCCACCGGATCAAGACTGGCCCAACGGGTTGGAGGAGCCTTGGTTACGGTGGCCACGATGGGTGGTGGGTCTGTCGGATCCCGGTCGGTAAAGAGCGGAGCCTCGGGGTCGAGGTTGAGGCTGGCCGAGATGACCACCAGCCGGGGTCGCGGCGCTTGCCCCCCGGCAGCACGTCTTGCTGCCACCGGTTCCGCAGGGGATTGAGGTGAGCGGTATTTCTCAGCCCGGACAGTTTCCGCTCCCACCAGAATCATGTCGGCACAACCTCGTAAGGCCCTGAAGATCTGGCGGTCGGCTGGCCCGCCGAGGTTCCCAGATCGCCCACCGACCGCACTGGCACCGTCTACCGACACCACCATGTTGGCCGTGACCCAAGGCCGGCCTGGAGGGCTGGGCCGGTCATCGTCCAAGTAGGCACCAGCAGGATCGATGTCGGCAGTGGGCTCGGGATAGATGCGTTGCACGCCACGACCGTAGCCCTCAGTCGGCTGGAGACGTCTCAGTGGAGCCGATAGTCCCAAAGCCTGTGGACAACATGCCAATGATCCACTGGGAAATCCCCAGCTCCTCCCCCTATCCGTCCACAGGGGGTCTTACGTAGGTTGAGCAATTGTGGCCGGGGGTGTTCGGCTCGGCTAGAACCCGCTGCATCGACATTACGGATGTGGTGTTGGGACGAAACTGGCAACTTCTTCTGGGAGTTTGAGAGTTTCGTCCTAAACCTGAGCCGATCGCCGCCGGCCACAATCCCCACGGTTGTGGGATAAAAGTGATCAGATGTGGATGCTTGTTGTCCTATCTGGGAAACACAGTTAGCACTCCGGAAACGGAGCTCGAGCGCTTAAACGAATGAGGGTGGTACAGCATGTCAATGGCGCCGGAGCGGGGGATCCTGGGGATTGGTCGCCATTTCACCAGTGATGGGGTCGACCCTTATGACGACGTCGAGTGGGAGGTCCGGACTGCTCGCCTAGTGGACCACCGTGATGGCTCAGTGGTTTTCGAACAGAAAGACGTTGAAGTCCCGGCTGCTTGGTCGGCCAATGCCACCAACATCCTCGCTCAGAAGTACTTCCGCGGGTCTCTGGGCACTTCGGAGCGGGAGTCCTCGCTACGTCAGGTGGCTGACCGGGTGGCGGGCGCTATTACCGACTGGGGACTAGATGACGGCTACTTCGTAGACCAAGCGGAGGCGGCCGCCTTTGGAGATGAGTTGCGCTATCTCATTATCACCCAGCGGGCTGCTTTCAACTCGCCAGTTTGGTTCAACATTGGTGTGCCGGGGGTACCCCAGCAAGCATCAGCGTGCTTTATCTTGTCAGTCGAAGACGAGATGTCATCCATTCTCAACTGGTATGCAGAAGAGGGCATGATCTTTAAGGGTGGCTCGGGCGCTGGGGTAAATCTCAGTGCCGTCCGGTCGTCGAAGGAGTCTCTTAGAGGCGGTGGTCAGGCCAGTGGGCCAGTTAGCTTCATGCGGGGTGCTGATGCCTCCGCCGGCACTATCAAGAGTGGGGGCACTACCCGTCGTGCGGCAAAAATGGTCGTGCTCGACGCTGTCCATCCCGATATCGAGGAGTTCGTCTGGTGCAAGGCCCGTGAGGAAAGAAAGATTCGCGTTTTGGAGCAGGCTGGCTTCGACGTCGGGTTCGATGGGGCCGATAGCCATTCGATCATGTACCAGAATGCCAATAACTCAGTCCGGGTAACTGACGAGTTTATGATGGCTGTAGAGGCTGATGCTGATTGGGACCTAAAGGCCGTCACCGACGGTTCGGTGCTTGAGACAGTCCGTGCTCGCGATCTGTTTCGCCAGATGTCCGAAGCGGCTTGGGAATGTGCTGATCCTGGGATCCAGTTCGACACGACAATCAATCATTGGCATACCGCCGCCAATACTGGCCGCATCACGGCCAGTAATCCTTGTAGTGAATACGTTCACCTTGATGATTCGGCATGCAATCTGGCCAGCCTCAACCTGTTGACGTTTCTTGGAACAACCGAAGATGACGCTGAGGCCATTGGCGGATTTGACATCGTGGGCTTTTGTCACGCTGTTGAGGTGGTATTCACCGCTCAGGAGATATTGGTCGGTAAGGCTGACTACCCGACCGAGGCCATAGGTGAGACCACTCGGTCTTTTCGCCAACTTGGGCTGGGTTACGCCAATCTCGGTGCGCTTCTAATGGCTTTGGGTCTTCCCTACGATAGTGATGAGGGGCGCTCGGTCGCTGCTGCGATCACCTCACTGATGACCGGCCACGCGTACCGGACCTCGGCTCGGATGGCTGACCGGATGGGAGCTTTTGAGGGGTACGAGCACAACCGGGAACCGATGCTAGGTGTGTTGGGGATGCATCGTGAAGCCGCCGAACTTCTTGAAGAAACCGTGGCGCCGGTATTAGTTGCAGCAGGCCGCACTGCATGGTTTGAGGCGTGTGCGTTAGCGCAGAGGGTGGGGGTGCGTAATAGTCAGGCCACTGTGTTGGCTCCCACCGGGACAATCGGCCTGATGATGGACTGTGACACCACAGGTATCGAGCCCGATCTCAGCCTCGTCAAGCACAAGCGTCTAGTTGGAGGTGGGACGATGTCGATCGTTAACCGCACTGTGCCTCGGGCATTGCGGCGTCTTGGTTATGACGACGAGACATTGATTGCCATCTTGGCCTGGATCGATGAGCACCAGACGGTAGTTGGCTGCCCTGACCTACGGGCTGAACACGTGGCAGTTTTTGCTACCTCCATGGGAAATAATCCCATCCACCACATGGGCCATATCAGGATGATGGGGGCCGTTCAGCCATTCTTGTCTGGCGCAATATCGAAGACCTGCAATATGCCTGAGGAGGTATCGGTCGACGATGTCGAGGAGTTGTACCTCGAGTCATGGAACCTTGGGCTCAAAGCGGTTGCCATTTACCGAAACAACTGCAAGGTGGCTCAGCCTCTGACAGTGGGTGATGCCTCGTCGAAGACAGCAGAGAGCCCGGCCGATTTTGCTTCGGAGTTGAATGCGCAAGTGGCTGAGCCTGTTCGCCGACGCCTGCCCCGCAGCCGGTCTTCGCGGACCTTCGAGTTCCGCGTTGCCGATTGCAAGGGCTTTGTGACGGCCGGCGAGTACGAAGACGGGCGACCCGGTGAGATCTTCGTTCGTGTGTCAAAGCAGGGCTCAACGCTGGCTGGGATTATGGATGCCTTCGCGATTTCACTCAGCCACGGCCTGCAGTATGGAGTCCCACTTCGGGCCTTCGTGGATGCCTTCACCGGTATGCGTTTCGAGCCAGCCGGTATGACCGACGATCCCGACCTTCGGATTGCCACCAGTCTTATTGACTACCTGTTCCGACGCTTGGCTGTTGAATACCTGAGCCCTGAGGAGCGAGCTGAACTAAATATTCTGACAACTACTGAACGTACCCAGCCGACCTTGCCTGGGGTCGAGGAATCGACCACCGTTACGCGTCAGGGAGGTGATGTTCCAGTCGATCCGCCGACTGTTCCGTCAGCATCCCAGTTTGCTGCTCAACTATTGCTTGCCGATGCTTCGGTGTCTTCGAGGCATGCTGACGCACCTCTGTGCATGCAGTGCGGTGTGGCCATGCAAAGGGCTGGGTCTTGCTATGTATGTACCGACTGTGGAGCCACCAGCGGATGTTCATGAGCAGGTTCAGCGCGATCGGCAATAGGGACTGATGGCCACTCTGCGGTTTTCCTTCGGGACAATGGGTTCAGGTAAGAGCACGCTGGCTCTTCAGATTCACCACAACCTTCAGCAACGAGGCCTTCAGGGGGTCCTCTGCAGCCAGTTGGACCGCTCCGATGGCAGGGTTTCTAGCGCCCTTGGCGTGTCAGCTGACGCTATAGAAGTTGGCCCCAGACTTGATCTTTTCGAAATGGCGCTGGCCGTCGCATCTCGGCGGGGGCGTATCGACTATCTGGTCTGCGACGAGGCCCAGTTCTATCTTCCAGCCCAGATTGACCAGTTGGCGCGAATCGTCGATGATCTAGGTGCTGATGTCTTCGCGTTCGGTTTACTTACTTCCTTCCAAGGGGAATTGTTTGACGGCACTCGTCGACTCCTCGAGTTGGCTGATGAGCGGGTCGAGGTCCAGGTCGAGGCTCGTTGCTGGTGCGGTGAGCGGGCCACGCACAACGCCCGACTTGTCGATGGGGTGCAGGTCTACGATGGCGAACTTTTCGTGGTCGACGATCCGGATGACCACGTTGTCACCTACGAATTGCGGTGTCGACGCCACTGGATATCAGGAGACTCGGGTGTGCAGTGGTCGCCAGAGTTGGTGACTGGTTCAGTGGCTGAAGTCACCCAGGATGTGGTCTGAGAGGTCGCCCGTAAGGTCCACAAGATAAGCCCGCTCGGAAAATCTCCAGACGCCCTCCACCGACTCGAAGCGGTCAAGGTAGCGGCCGGTGATGATCGGTTGCAGTGGCCCATCGACGACTTGTTGAAATACGGTATAGGTGCTCCGGCACGTGGCGGTTAGTCCGTCATCGGACTCCTCGATGATCGGCGTGGCTACCAGATGGCGGGTTCGGGGGGTTCCATCCTCGTGGATTTGGACCATGGAATTCCATACGGAGGCCAGCCCTTCATGGTCGACTATCGGTGGGTCACCGTCGGCTGGATCCCCCAGCAGTACCCGGGCATGGGCAAATAAACCCGCACATTCGCTGATCTGACCAGCGTCCATGAGTTCGGCATACCGGTACAAGAGATTTGTGATTGCGACGTAAGCGTCGGACACCAGCGAAACGCTAGTCGCGTCTGACTCTTGGAGCGGCACATGGTTAAGTGGGGCCTACAGGGTCGCGGCATGTGGCCGGGCGGTAGGTTGGAACTTATGAGCGACTACCGACCGCCGTTAGCAGATATCCGTCTCGTTCTTGAAGAGATCAGCGACATCTCGTCTATCTGTGGCCTTCCGGGCTATGAGCATGTCGATTCAGAGACCATCTACGGCGTTCTAGATGAACTGGCGCGTTTCGTGGCCGAAGTCGTGGCCCCGGTTAACCAGATTGGCGACCAAGAGGGCTGTTCAGTTGCTGACGGGGTGGTCACTACCCCAGAGGCCTTCCACACGGCATGGGACAAGTTCGTGGAGGCTGGTTGGGGAGCTATTTCCCAAGATCCGAACTACGGCGGTGGAGGTTTTCCTGGCGTGGTGCAGACGGTTATGACTGAACTCCTTGCAACAGCATCGCGTGCTTGGTCGATGGGACCCATGCTGACTGTAGGTGCGCTCGACGCCCTGCACACTTTTGCTGATGAGGGGCAAAAGGAAATCTATCTACCGAAGATGATCACTGCCGAGTGGTCGGGGACCATGAACCTCACTGAGCCCCAGGCCGGTTCTGACGTTGGTGCCCTAACCACTCGGGCTGTTCCGCAGGACGACGGTTCCTATCTGATTTTTGGAACCAAGATATTTATCACCTTCGGTGAACATGAGTTGACTGAAAATATCATCCAGCTGGTGTTAGCGCGCACACCCGATAGTCCACCAGGGACTAAGGGGATCTCGCTTTTCATCGTCCCCAAGTACTTGGTGGGAGACGACGGCAGTCTTGGAGTCCGGAATGACTACCGGTGCTTATCTCTCGAGCACAAGCTCGGTCTCCATGCCAGTCCAACCTGTGTTCTGTCGTATGGAGACGCAGGAGACGGCGCTGTGGGCTTCCTCATCGGGGAGGAGCACCAAGGGATGCGGTACATGTTCAAGATGATGAATAACGCCAGACTTGGCGTGGGAGTCGAGGGTCTTGCGGTTACTGAACGAGCCCTTCAACAAGCCGCCGATTACGCGCTGGAACGCCGTCAAGGGCGAGCCATCGGGGCCCCGGCAGGTGAGCAGTCGGCCATCGTGGAGCACGCTGACGTCCGAAGGATGCTGCTCACCATGCGGGCCTATACGGATGCTATGCGCTGTCTGCTTTACCTGAACGCTGCAACCATAGACCTAGCGAACCGCCATCCTGATGCAGATGTGCGCCAGGCGGCCTCGGACCGGGCTGAGTTGCTAACTCCGATATCCAAGGCGTGGTGCACCGATGTTGGGGTTGAGATGTGTTCTCTGGGTATTCAAATCCATGGTGGTTACGGCTATATCGAGGAGACAGGCGCTGCCCAGCACTGGCGTGACTCCAGAATCTCTCCCATCTACGAGGGCACCAACGGCATTCAGGCCATGGACCTAGTGGGTCGAAAGTTGACCATGAATGGTGGCTCAGTTATGACCAAACTGTTGGCTGAGATTGCCGTCACCATCAACGATCTGGCTGAGGCCGGAGACGGGTTCACATCGATCCGGGACGGCCTTGCCGATGCCTTGGATGCAATGGAAGAGGGTGGGGTGTGGTTGGCGGTAAATGGTCAGGAAAATCCCGCTGACGCTATGGCCGGTGCTACTCCTTTTCTAAGAATGTTCGGTCAGTTGGTTGGCGGATGGTTGATGGCCCGTCTGGCCCTTGGAGCTCAGCGCCGACTAGATGAGGGAGAGGGTGACTCCACCCACCTTGTCACCAAGGTCGTGGCCGCTCGATTTTATGCCGAACAGTTACTGCCTGTCGTCCGCGCCCAGTTGGGTGCTGTGACGGCGGGTAGCAGGGACCTGTTCGAGGTCCCTGCCGATGCGTTTTCGGCCTGATCCAATCTCAATTCATGTTGGCTTCGATCCCAAGCCCACCTAGTGGGGCGTTCTCCATCGGCCCTTTAGAACTTCGGGCCTACGGACTGATGATCGCCCTTGGGGCACTGACCGCTGTGACCTGGAGCCAGCGCCGATATGCAGCCCGGGGTGGAGACCCCGAACTCATCGCGTCGGTTGCGCTCTGGGCCATCCCGGCGGGCCTTCTCGGTTCTCGCCTCTACCACGTTGCGACCGATTGGAGGTCGTTTCGTGGCCGGTGGGAAGACGTTCCAGCGGTCTGGCAGGGCGGCTTAGGTATTCCAGGCGGACTAATTGCTGGCGTCTTGGTTGGAGTGTTAGTGGCTCGTCGCCGAGGCCTAGCCGTGGGATCAGTACTGGACGTGATGGTTCCCACCATTCCGGTGGCTCAGGCAATTGGTCGCTGGGGCAACTGGTTTAACCAAGAGGTGTTTGGTCGTCCCAGTGATCTTCCGTGGGCGCTCGAGATCGACGCGCCATATCGACCAATTGAATATGCCTCTGTAGCGACCTTCCATCCAACCTTCCTGTACGAATGCCTTTGGAACGTCGCCCTTGCTGTAGTGCTGGTTCGGATTGAACGACGTGGCGTGCTTAGGCCGGGATACGTGACAAGTCTTTGGGTATGTGGCTACGGGTTGGGTCGTCTCTGGGTGGAGTTGCTGCGAAGTGATGCGGCCTCACTTTTAGTCGGAGTCCGGGTCAACGTTTGGATGGCGATTATGGCGGTCCTAGTGGGCGGCCTCGTTCTCTGCTGGGGTTTGATGCTGGGTGCTAGAGACAAGATAAAGGTAGAGATTGATGAGTGAGGCGCTGCCTAGACGACCTATCAAGCGGGTTGATCGCACCTTCGCCTTCCTTGATCTCTGCGGTTTTACAGCGTTCACTGACAGAAATGGCGATGCGGCAGCTTACGACGTGGTAACCGGGTTCCGAGCGGCGGTGAGGCAGGTGGCCTCCGAGCGGGGAGTTCGCTTAGCTAAGTGGCTAGGTGATGGCGTGATGATGGTTGGCGTTCAACCGGAGGATCTCGTGGAAGCCGTAGTCGACATAGAGGGTCTTATCGATAACTCGGCATCCCCATTGCATTTGCGAGCTGGAATCGCTCGAGGTCCTGTGATGCTGATTGACGGAGATGACCACGTGGGTCCTGCAGTCATCTTGGCTTCTCGCCTGTGTGACCTCGCTGAACCCCACCAGGTACTGGCCGAGAAGGGGACCGCTGCTCCGTTGATGACCAACGTCGAAGAGCGGTCACTTGCTAAGCGGCAGGTCAAGGGGTTTGAGAAGAAGATTGAAATCGTTCAGTTGGTGCCACTAGGCGGCGGCGTACATGAACTCGGCAATAGCCAGTAAAACGCCTGTGAAGGTTCTGGTTAGTTGACTCCGTTCGAGCGCGATGTGGCTGCTGTTTTGGAGGCATTACAGCCAGGAGAGGTGGTTTCGTATGGTGAGGTCGCCGTTGAGGCTGGGCATCCGGGGGCGCACCGGGCCGTCGGAAGCTTCTTGCGAAACTATGGTGATCATCACTGGTGGCGGGTCGTGACTTCGACTGGACGACTGGTACCTGGTTACGAGTTGGAACAGGAGCGGTTACTGGTGGCCGAGGGCGTAGAGGTCGGCGATGGGAGGGTCCGTCCCTCTTGATCTGACGACCTTGACGATCTGTGACGGGAAACGTGCCGGTAGACTGCCATCACCCGTCTGGGTTGAGCGGCCGCTTGTATCCGACTCCCGACGGCTTCGTCACCCAGGAAGAGTGGTGGCGGACTCGCCAAGGTGCGGGTGACGACACGGTGGTTGAACCGCCGGGAAGCATAGGAAATTCATGACGACGACCCAGTTCGCCGATCTGGGTATCGACCAAGACCTGGTAGATGCCCTTTCTGAGCGGGGTATTACTACCCCGTTCGATATTCAGGCCCTGACCATTCCTGATGGCCTTGCCGGCCGTGACGTATGCGGCAAGGCTAAGACCGGTTCGGGTAAGACCCTGGCCTTTGGTATTCCGTTGATTCAGCGGCTACCAAAGGCTGTTCCGAAGCGGCCCACCGGCCTAGTTCTAGTGCCAACTCGTGAGTTGGCTGTTCAGGTATGCCGGGAACTCGAGCCTTTAGCTCAGGTTCGAGGCCTCAGTATCGAGGCTATTTATGGGGGAACCCCGATCGAGAAACAGATCGAAGCGCTTTCCAAGGGGCTTGACTTTGTGGTCGCTACCCCTGGGCGAATGATTGACCTGATCCAACAGGAAGAGCTCTCAGTGGTCGACTTGGCGGGTGTCGTCATTGATGAGGCGGACCGTATGGCCGATATGGGTTTCATGCCCCAAGTCGAGTGGATCCTTCGACGGGCTGAAAAAGAACACCAAACGTTGCTGTTCTCAGCGACCTTGGACGGCATGGTGGGTGCCCTCATCAGTCGCTACCAGACCGATCCAGTTACTCATGAGGTGGAGTCTCGTGAGGTCACTGTGGCGGAGATGGAGCATCGCTTCTTAGCTGTCCACGAGATGGACCGTGTCCGCGTAACGGCTCGTATTGTCGAAGCATCGAATCGGACGATTGTGTTCTCTCGCACGAAGTGGGGGGTTGACAAACTGGTCGGAAAGTTGGTGGACGAGAACGTTTCGGCTGCTGCCATCCACGGTGACCTGCGTCAGTCTCAGCGGGAAAAGGCCCTAGCTGACTTCACGAACGGGAAAATCAAATGTCTGGTAGCCACCGATGTGGCCGCTCGAGGCATACATGTAGATGACGTGGACGTGGTCATCCACTACGACCCGCCGTCAGATGCTAAGACGTATGTTCACCGGTCGGGTCGTACTGCCCGGGCTGGGGAGTCAGGTGTGGTCGTTAGTCTCGTGCTCTGGAATGAGGAACTAGAAGTACGTAAATTGCTACGTCGTCTTGGAATGAAGCAGCCCATTGTTGAGGTGTTTTCCAACGACGTTCGGCTCGATGACCTGATGGCGTGGGATCCGGCCGTCGAAGCAGCCTGATTCTCGCTCCCATGACCGTTGACCGATTGGTGGCTTCGGTTGACGAACTAGCCAAAAAACTGGCTGATGAACTCCAACAGGTTGACGACCGTCAGGCTCGAGGGGTGTTTTTTACCCCTCCGGACGTTGCTAGCGAGCTTGTCCACCTAGTCGTTGGTCCTACGACTATTACGGTGGTTGACCCAGCGTGTGGCGGCGGCGTGTTTCTGCTGGCAGCCGGCCGAGAGCTCGTAGAGCAGGGCGTCGCCGATCCGGGGACTATTGCGCGCCACTATCTATACGGCGCAGACGTTGACCAGGCGTCAGTGGATGCCACCCGACATCTCCTTGCCACATGGGCTGAGATCGATCCGGTTGAGGTCGAAGGAGTAGTGGTGGGTGATCCACTTCACCAAGGACATGATGTCTGGCCAGACGGCCCGGACTCTGGATTTGACGCCGTGGTGGGTAACCCACCGTTTCTCGGCCAGTTGCGATCTTCAACAATGTTGTCGTCGGACAACCGTTTGGCGTTGAGACAGCGGTATCCGGGCTTGATGGCCGCCTATACCGACGTGGCCTGGTTGTTCCTTGTCGTAGGGCTGAACCTGCTGGCGGAGGGTGGTCGAATGGTGCTAATCCAGCCCCAGTCAATACTTGCTGCTCGTGATGCTGGGCCAATTCGTGACCAAATGGTGACTCAAGGTCGACTAACCGGCTTGTGGTGGGACCGGTCGAGGGTGTTTGACGGCCACGCTGGGGTCTGCGCTCCGGTAGTTGAGCGGTCCAGCACTGTTAGTTGTGCTGGGGTGGGGGTATTCGTAGACCGAGGGGTGGTAGCCCAGGGTAGGGCGGAGGCTCCATTGCTGGGAGAGACATGGGGTGGAGTATTGGCAGACGCACTCGGCGTCCCCCCGGGCCCAACGCTGGCTAATGAATTGGCAGCTAGGCGCCTTGGAAGTCTTGCTGGCACGACCGCCGGATTTCGACAGCATTTCTACGGTCTGGTGGCTGGTGTTGCCGAGTCCACCGGAGCAGATGACCATCGTTTGCCTATGGTGACCACTGCATCAGTAGACCCACTTCACCTTCGCTGGTCCGAGACTTCGTGTCGGTTCAATGGGCGCCGTTGGCGGGCGCCGGTGGTGGACCTCGCTGCCGTGTCGGCAGCCGACGCGGATGTTGGGAAATGGTTCGACGACCACCGTCGACCGAAGTTGCTAGTTGCCTCCCAGACCTCGGTGGTCGAGGTGGTGGTAGATCTGGCAGGTGATCTAGTTCCAGTTACTCCTCTGGTGGTGGTCGAACCAGTAGGCGAGGAACTTGAACTGTTATGGCAACTCGCTGCGGCTCTCTCGGCCCCGGTGATTACTGCTCTAGCCGTGCGTCAATCTCTTGGGGCCGCTCGTTCGGCTGGCCGGCTTCGTCTATCGGCCACCCAGATAGCAGATCTCCCGTTGCCGTCAGACTTCGGTGCGTGGAGTGAGGGATCGAAGTTGGCGCGTGGGCTACACCGACCATCCGGGCTGCTCCCCATGGCTGATGCCTGGTGGGCCTTTGGTCAGACCATGACTGCGGCCTACGGCGTTGCAGATCAGTCCGCCGCTGATTCTCTTGTGGGCTGGTGGTGGTCTCGGCATCCGGCCCGCCACAATCTCGCGTCTGGACCGACTTGTGGGTAGGCCAAATCAGGTAAGACGATAGGAGCGTCGGGCCGCCTACAATGTAGGAACTGCATCAAGAGAGGCTCGGTTCGCCGGGTCCGGCAACCTGGGACGGACACCCAAGGTGCTCGCCTGTCGGAAACGGTGGGGATGTGGCCTCGAAAGGGGCAATGAAGTGTCCGATGGTTGGCCTCTAAGGTCGTCCTGTCGGCGCCGAGCTCCCTTATCGTCCGATTAAATGGCGGTGGCATGACGAACGAAGTGACAGAAACTGGTGGAGACACTGTCAACCTGCCTACGCACCCGCGCCTTTACACAACTGGCCTTCCGGTAACCGGTGCATGGAGTCCCGGGGACCCAGCGGGGCAACGTCTTTTCACCTCGGTGGGTGATGGGCGACCCCTCGCTCTGGAGAGTGGTCAGACTCTGGCCGATATCGACGTGGCCTACGAGACTTGGGGCGAGTTGTCAGCTACGGGCGACAACGCCATTCTCATCTGCCATGCCCTGACTGGCGACAGTCACGTGCACGGGGCGTCGAGCGAGAGCCATGCCACTGAAGGGTGGTGGAATGGGGTAGTGGGACCCGGTTGTGGAATCGACACAGACCGACACTTTGTCGTATGCGTGAATTCGCTCGGTGGCTGTCAGGGCACCACCGGCCCAGCCTCGGTCAACCGGACGACCGGACGACCGTATGGGTCGACTTTCCCTACGGTGACGACCCGCGACATTGTGCGATGCCAAGCTGCGGTCGCTGACCACTTGGGTATTGACCGCTGGCTCGCAGTGGTTGGTGGTTCTATGGGTGGAATGCAGGTCCTTGAGTGGGGCGTGATGTATCCAGATCGAGTGCGGTCTATCGCTCCGATTGCTACCACGCTGGCCGCTGGAGCCCAACAGGTGGCTTGGAGTGCCGTTGGACGTTCAGCGATTGCCCTTGACCCACGGTTTCGCGGTGGCGACTATTACGACGCTGAACCCGGTGATGGGCCGTTTGCTGGGCTGGCCATTGCGCGATCTGTAGCCCAGATCACATACCGGAGCAATGAGGTTTTTGACGACCGGTTCTCTCGAGATTTAGTCAACCCTCGGGCACTCTTTGGCCAGTGGGATCGATTCCAAGTTGAGTCATACCTCGACTACCACGGTGAGAAACTTGTGCGCCGATTCGACGCCAACAGCTACCTGGTGCTGAACCGGGTTATGGATCTGCATGATCTGGCCCGAGATCGCGGCGGCATGGACGCTGCGGTACGTCGGCTGACTCATCTTCCGGCACTGACTCTCAGCATCAGTTCTGACACCTTGTATCCGACCGGCCAGCAGGCGACCCTCCGAGACGCAATTCGTGATGCTGGAGGGCGTTGTGATCACCATGTAATCCAGAGTCCCGACGGCCACGATGGATTCTTGCTGGCCACTCGAGAAGTTGGCTCCTTCCTAGACGTATTCCTCAGGGAGGTGGAATCAACATGAGTGAGCCCTCCAATTCAGAACGAAAGTCGGTGCATCCGGAGACAACTGCCGTGCTGGGTGGACGAGTTGATAGCGAGATGTCACTAGCTCCTGTTCTGTATCCGACGTCCACCTTTGGGTTCAACGGAGTCGATGAGGGGCATCGCTTGTCGACTGCTATAGCACCAGAACGCTTCTATAGCCGCTACGGCAATCCCACTATTAATGCCTTCGAGGCAACCATTGCAGAGTTGGAAGGGGCTGAGGCGGCCCGCGCCTTTGCCTCAGGGATGGGGGCAATCAGTTCGGTGGTCCTCGGTATCTGTTCGATGGGGGACCACGTAGTGGCCCAACGCCAGATGTACGCCGGGACTCAACTCTTTCTCCAGACCGTCTGCCCTCGTATGGGTATCGACGTCACGTTCGTTGACGGCACTACCCCCGGGGCATTTGCCGAAGCGATTGTGCCTGGGAAGACGATGCTCGTTTTTGGTGAGTCGCCAGCCAACCCTCGGCTAGACCTAGTCGACCTCAACGATCTGGGCTCCATCAGCAATGCCTTAACCGTTCTGGACTCCACGTTCGCCACTCCGTTGGGCCAGCGCCCACTGGATTACGGGGTGGACTTGGTGTTGCACTCAGCTACCAAGGGCATCGCCGGTCACAACGATGCCACTCTTGGGGTCATCGCTGGTTCACAGGATCTCATCTCATGGTTGTGGGGGTTTGCCACTCTCCATGGGGCGAATGCCTCACCTTACGATGCCTACAACGCGCACCGTGGTGTGCGGACTCTCGGCGCTCGACTGCGGCAGCAGGCCGAGACGGCTCTAGTCCTCTCCAGATACCTAGAAGGCCGAAACGAGGTATCTAGCGTTCGCTATCCGGGGTTGGCTTCCCACCCGCAACACGACCTAGCGGTCTCCCAGATGCGGTCTATGGGGGCGTTACTTACCTTCGATCTGTCTGGTGGCGTTGAGGCCGGGAAGTTGTTTGTCGAAGCCACATCAATCGCTCGTCAGGCCACATCTCTGGGTGGCCCAGAGACTCTGCTGTGCCACTCTGCTACCACCACACACGTGGGACTCACGCCAGAGGAGCGGTCGGCCTCTGGGATCGGTGAGGGAACGGTGAGGGTCTCATGTGGACTGGAGCACGTCGACGATTTGGTAGCCGATTTTGCCCAAGGGCTCGACGCTGCCGGCGTCTGAACTGGCGACTCCTTTAGTTCCATGCCGGAAATATTGGAGGTCGAGGCTTATCGCCGTTTAGCCCGATTGGTAGTAGGGCGGACTATCGCCATCGTTGAAACACCAGACAACTGGTTTCTGAAGAGAGGCGCTACGCCACAGGCTATGACTGATGCGCTTATCGGCCGTCGGGTTACTGCAGCGCGCCGGCACGGAAAGGTTCTTTTACTTGAGTCAGGCGGCCCTACCCTCGGCCTTCGGTTCGGGATGACCGGCCGGCTGCTAGTCGATGGTAAGGCTGCAATCGAAAGGCTGGAATGGGGTGGACGGAGGTCTGATGTCGCTTGGGAGAGGTTTGGCATCCAGTTCCGCGGTGGTGGTCGGCTTTGGATTGACGATCCTCGGCGTCTCGGTGGAGCCGAGTTGGAACCCGACTTGAAGGTGCTGGGTCCTGATGCATGGACGTTGGGCCTAGTTGAACTCCGGACAGCTTTGGCCGGCGGCCGAGGGCCTTTGAAGGCCCGTCTACTGGACCAAGGCCGGGTGGCTGGGCTCGGGAACCTTCTGGTTGACGAAGTTCTTTGGCGAGTCGACCTGTCCCCGTTCCGTCAAGCGGGCATGCTCACTGAAGATGAGGTCCGGCGCCTCCACCGAACCATTCGTCGGACGCTCGATCAGATGGACCGACGGGGAGGTAGCCATACAGGAGATCTATTTGAGCACCGACGACTGGGTGGCGTATGTCCCCGCGACGGGGCACCGTTGCGGCGAAACACAGTGGGTGGTCGAACTAGCTGGTGGTGCACTGAGCACCAGCACTGAACCATCGATGCGGGGAGCCGGAAGTACGATTCCAGCATGCAGAGAAAGAGCTCGGGAGCTACGAGCCGCCGTGCCTGCCTCGCTGGGCTTCTATTTGCTGGGAGCCTCTGCTTTGGGGCGTTGGCTGCCCCTGTGGCAGCACAGGTGACCACGGTCGAGACGGTGCCACCCAAGGTGGACGACGAGGGGCGTACGGCCGGCGAACGTGTCGGGCAGGTGGTGGTAACGCTCCGAATCCTTGGAGTGACGGTGGTGGTAGCCACTGCTGGATTCTGGTGGCGAACTCGTCCCGTATTGATTGTCGAGCCAACAATGGATAAGCGACTCGACAATTCAGATGTTCCAGTTGACGGATTCGATGAGGTGGTCTGATGAGTGAACCAGTATTAAATGTTGACGCGATGCTGAAGCGGTTTCGAGAGCGAGCGGCTGCCGTCCGGAGTCGAACTCTGCCCCCGGTAGGTGGGGAGGAGAGACAGCGGTTCATTGATCAGGCACAAGACGACCTGATTGACTTCGGGATCGTGGGTGACGCTGAGGCTAATTTCACCGACGGGATCCTGACCTTGCGGATCGACCTCCGGCCACGACCTGCAACGCACCCCGCCGACTGACCCCGGGGGCGCCAAATCAGCGTCCCACCGCTATCGTTCTGTTCTGACGCGGACGTAGCTCAGCTGGTAGAGCATCACCTTGCCAAGGTGAGGGTCGCGGGTTCGAATCTCGTCGTCCGCTCCATATGAACCCCCTGTTCAGCAGGGGGTTCTTCTGTTTTTTGATCTAAACGAGATTATGTTTTCGCCCTCAGGGGGTATGTAGACCGTTAGGGGTCGCATGACACGGCGAAACCACGCGAGCATTAATTTCAGGTATGCCCTAGGCCTTTTATGCAGAGTTGGGTCTTGCCCGATGGATTTCCCTGAGACAGGTTCGCTGGTGGATCGTCTCAGACCGACCAGGATGGAGATCGCTTTTCGAGGAAGGCTTGGATGCCCTCTTTTGCCTCATCGGAGCGGAAAAGCGCAGCTGAGAGGTCTGCCGTCCAGGCGAAGGCTTCGGAGATTTCCATGTCCGGGACCCGGGCTAGGAGTTGCTTGGTGGCAGCCAGCGCTAGTGGTCCGCCAGCGAGCAGGTCGGCCACGAACGAGTCGACGGTGGCGTCTAATTCGTCGGTGGGCACGGCCCGGTTCACTAGGCCGAGGCGGGCAGCATCTGCACCGGTCATTTTGTTCCCAAGCAGCATTGCTTCTGCGGCTTCGGTGGGGCGCAACTTTGGGAGGCAGAGGACGGAGATCATGGCAGGGGCAACCCCTCTACGAACTTCGGTGAATCCGAACTTGGCATCCTCAACTACCACGGCCAGATCCATGGCTGCGGCTAGTCCCATACCACCAGCTACGCAGTGGCCAGCAATACGACCAACATAGATCTTCGATGAGGCTCGAAAGCGGGAAAACAGAGCGGGGGGGTCAACGGGTCGCAGAGAGGGATCGCCAACACGATTTCCACTTTCTGAGCGCTCCGACAAGTCCGCCCCGGCGCAGAACACCCTGCCCTGGTTGGTCAGAACCACGACACGAACGTCCGGATCGGCGTCCACGTCGTCTAGAGCGTCGACTAGTTCGCCCACCAGAGCAGCGCTTAACGCATTGCGGTTCTCTTCATCTGCCAACGTGATGGTGGCTACGCCTTGAGTGGGACCCCTGCCGTGGGTTACATCAACCAGTGTCATCGAAACCTCCCTGAATCTGGTCCGTCGGTGGGCGGCCCTGCAAATGCCTGAGCTTGAGTCATCCATTCGTAAGCCGCACCACCGCTTACGTCAAGTGGCGTGTCGTCGACATGGCGACGTTGGGTAACCACTAGGCAAAAAGCTTCAGCTGGCCCCTCAATCGACTCAGTGGCATCACCGGGGCCCCATGCCCAAATTGCGCCTGACGGTGCTTCCAGCACAACATCGACTGCAACCTGAGGTGCTTCCATGCGGCGGTTGGTGTACGACCATCCACGAGTTATGAAACCCAACTGGGCGACGTGGCGGAGACGATCAGTTGGAGAGCGGAAGGCTCCAACAGCATCAATCACATCTTGACCATGGGCCCAGACCTCCATGAGGCGGGCGGTGAGAAATGACTTGCCACCCATCGACGGTCCGTACCAGGGGACCCGGTCTCCATCAGCAAGTGTGGCCGCTGCTTTAATTAGATCGTGTCGGCCAACTCGCCAGGCTGCCAGTCGTTCTGGTGGTTTCAGATCTCGGAACGGACCTACAGTTAGGGTGTCGATCGCTTCTTGGCCAGAGCCAGCAACTTCCGTCAAGCCCTCAACCGCAGAGTGGAAGCCTTCTGGATCAGTGATGGCTAGAGCGGCGGTTACATCAAAGTACGTCAGGTGTCCGATTTGGTCACCAACTGTCCATCGGGGGCTGACAGTGGCTGTCGCCCAGTGGTGGCTGCCAAGAACAGCCACGATGTTGTCGAGGGCCTGCTGTTCGTCAGCTAAGTCAGCAACAAGATTGGCGACAGTGATAGGTCGATGAGTCACGGTGCCACGGCCAGTCCCCGAAGTATGACTTCGACCATGGTGTTGGCCGCTACTCGCGGTGTCGATTCGATGGCTTCGATGTGCTCAGGAAGGGCAAACATTGCGCCTAACCCAGCGATCACATGGGCTACCGCAGCGGTATCGATTGGGTATTCATCTGGGCTGGCTAACTCGCCGCGCTCTACTGCAAGGTCTAGAAGGGTTCGGGTGACCGCCACTAGGTAGTCAGAGTGAGAGGTAGCCAGTCGGTGGGTTGATGGTGTAGCGGCCTGGTCGCGTGCAAAGGCTGGGGTAGCGGAGGCCACGGCCTTGTTGGCTGTCTTCAGGTAGGTGCGTATGGCGTCCAATGGAGTCAGGGCGGGATCCAGTGTCTCAACCGCTGCCCTTCCGATACGGCGCAAGTTGCGGTCGAGCACGGTTAGCACGAGCTCGTCGCGGCTGGGAGCGAGATCGTAGAGGGTCCGCAGTGAGCAGCCAGCTTTGGCGGCGATATCGGCCATGGTGAACTCTTTAAACCCATTGTTGAAAAGGCCCACTAACTGGTCAAGCACTTCGCGTTGACGATTGGTGAGTTCTTCTTCTCGCTCTCGCTCCATCACGGGTCGAGGCGCCGGGACGGCCCGCACTCGTCGGGTGAGCTCCTTGTCCTTCAGAGTTGCTCCATCAACCATTAGTCGATCCTTGTATTCCACTGTCGAGCAGAGAACTGGGCATGTCTACGATCCGAGCGCGAACCCACTCTCCGAGGCTCTTGGCCTGGCCGTCTTGTCGGCTCGACGCAGCGACACCTTGGCCGAGAAGGCCCCGGATCATGAAGTTCAGCGAACGGATGGCTGGCAACCGGTGGCGTTCGATGGTCAGGTCCGCAACCTCGGGTAAGAGTGAGCGGAGGCGATCCACGGTGAGGTAATCGTCTAGCCATCTCCAGGCGGCGTCGTCTCGGACGAACAAGCCAAGGTTGGCATCGCCACCCTTGTCGCCTGACCTAGAACCGACGATTCGGCCAAGAGGCACTGGGACTGTTGGCCCACTGGGGGCAGCCACAGTCGGTCCAGGTGGAGGAAAGAAGGTGACGTCGCCTTTTGGTGCTATCGACTCCACGATTGTTCGCGAAGTCAATTGACCGGCCTTGAAGACTACAACGTCTTGGGGGACCAAGTTTGCTGGTATGAGGCCCGCTCGATGGACGCCAAATGCTTTGGATGCACTACTTCGTACTGAGAAGAACCCGGGAATGGTGGCTAAAGCCATTTCGGTCATGGCGTTAAATACGTCTCGTCCGACCTTACGCTCGTCTCCATCTTTCAGGGTCAGGCACCACTGGGCGACAGCCTCCTCATTGGATGAGGGGTCGGTCTTGTCGGTGCGGATAATCCGGGACTCCACAGACTCGAAGTCACTGGCCTCGTGCGGGAACGCTCTCCAGAATGCCTTCTCGGTCAGTGCTGCTTTGGCTTCGATCTCTAGACCGGTTAGAGCAATCCCCAGATCACAGCGGTATCCCCCCATGGTGTTCATTGAGACCTTCAGGTTGGGAGGCGGCGGTTCGCCCTGCACACCATGGACCCGCACTCGGTTTGGCTCGACTTCATCAAGTTGGATGCTGTCGAAACGAGCTGTCACGTCGGGGCCCAGATAGGCAGGTGACCCGATCTCGTACAGCAGCTGGGATGTCACCGTGCCTATTGATACCTGGCCGCCGGTGTTTTCGTGTTTTCCGATAGTGGAGGATCCGTCGACGGCAACCTCGGCCCATGGAAAGCCCACACGGTCCATGCCGGGAACTTCAGTGAAGAATGAGTAGTTGCCACCGGTGGCCTGAGTACCACACTCGATGACATGCCCGGCGACGACGGCACCGGCCAATTCATCCCAGCTGTCTCGGGCCCAGCCGTGATGCCATGCCGCGGGCCCGCAAACAATTGCTGCGTCGGTAGTCCGGCCAGTCACCACAATGTCAGCGCCTTGGTTGAGGGCTTCAACAATTCCCCAGCAGCCGAGGTAGGCGTTGGCGCTTACGAAGCGACCTGGGTTGGTAAGTGGTTCACCGGTGACTAAGTCGGGGAGATCTACGCCGGCGGCTAGCAGCTCATCGAGACGGCTGAGCAGATCGTCTCCTCCCACGTAGGCAACCGTTGGCGACAGGCCGAGGCGGTTGGCCACTTCGACGAGGGCCTCGGCACAGCCTTCGGGGTCGAGGCCGCCAGCGTTACTGACTACCCGGATTCCCTTGTCGAGGCAAGTGCCCATGACCTGTTCCATTTGCTTCACAAAGGTTCCGGCGTAACCGCCGTCCGCCCGCTTTGCCTTGCTGCGAGCCAGAATCAACATCGTGAGTTCAGCCAGCCAGTCGCCGGTCAGGACGTCGATGGGGCCACCCTCAACCATCTCAACAGCCGCTGAGAGGCGATCACCGTAGAAGCCGGAGCAGTTGGCTATCCGAATGGGTTCAGTCATCAATGCCACCCTTCGTTACTTCAGTTTCCTCATTGGATTCAATCACCAACAGGACTGCGCCGTTGTCTACCTGATCGCCGGCTACGACCCGGACCTCGACCACTGTTCCGTCAAACGGCGCTGTCATATGGTGCTCCATCTTCATGGCCTCGAGCACGACCATGGCCTGCCCCGCTGTGACCTTGTCGCCGACCATCGGGTGTACGTCAAGGACCTTTCCGGGCATAGGTGCCGTGAGGCCACCGGTCGGTGCTTCTGGCCCTGAGGGCGTGAAGCGGGGGACCACCTCGAGAGAGGTAGTGGTGCCAGCCATGGTGACATGGAGAGTCTCACCACAACTGGCCAGCGGTACGGCCGCAATGACACTAATTCGTGCGGTGGAGCGGAGACCGTTGACTACCAAGTCGATGCCTTCTGCGGTCCAAGTGTGGATTGTTGCCTGAAATCGGTCGGCCTCGTCCTCGACATTGGCTTGTGAGATGGCTACCTGGAAGATGCTGTCCCTTCCAGTGCAGTAATGAACAGTTTTTGTTGAATCGTCGCCTATTCGGGAGAGAGTGACTTGTTGGTCGGGAAGGCGAGCATTCCGCCATCCGCTGGGTAGGGCACCCAGAACTAGCGCCTCGGCACGGTTGCGGCCCTGAAGCCAAAGGGCCGCTGCTGTAGCCACGCGGTCAGCTGTTGAGACGTCGTGGATTGTTGTCGTTGGTAGGGCGTGACGCTCAATGAAGTCGGTCGTGGTATCGCCCGACAGAAATGCCTCGTGGCGCAGCGTGGCGGCGAGAAAGTCTCGGTTGGTGGTTACTCCACCGAGATGCATGCGCTCCAATGCTAGGGCAAGACGACTGGCGGCTTCCCGTCTAGTGGGGCCGTGGGCTACGACTTTGGCCAGCAGTGGGTCAAAGTCGACACTCACCACGCTCCCAAGGATCACGCCAGTGTCCCACCGGACGTTTGGTTCTGCAGCCGGCTCCCACGCTTCCAGGGTCCCAGTGGCTGGCAGAAATCCGGCTGCTGGGTCCTCGGCATAGAGGCGTACCTCAACGGCGTGCCCGTCGAACGTCACCTTCTCTTGGTCATAGCCCAGTGGTTCTCCGGCGGCGACCCGCAGTTGTTCGCGCACCAGGTCGATCCCGGTGACTTCCTCGGTCACCGGATGTTCGACTTGAAGTCGCGTATTGACCTCTAAGAAGAAAAATTCCCCATTGGTGTCATCAACCAGAAACTCCACGGTTCCAGCGGATTGGTAGCCAATGCCGGTGGCGAGCTGGAGCGCAGCAGTGGTCATGGCGGCTCGCTTATCGGATTCCAGAGTGGGGGCGGGAGATTCCTCAATCACTTTTTGATGGCGGCGCTGGATGGAGCATTCTCGTTCACCAAGGTGCACGAGACTCCCGTGGGCATCGCCCAAGATTTGAATTTCAATGTGGCGGGACCTAGGAACGTATCGTTCCAGAAACACTCGATCGTCGCCGAAAGACGCTGCAGCTTCTCGTTGGGCGACGGCCACCGCTTGGGCTAGGTCCTCAGAGCATCCCACGAGGTGCATTCCCTTGCCCCCTCCACCCGCCGTGGCCTTGACCAGCAGGGGGTAACCCACGGCGTCTCCGGCCGTTGGGTCATCGGTGAACGGAAGGGTCGGCACCCCAGCTGCCCTTGCCGCCTCCTTGGCTGAGATCTTGTCACCCATCGAAGCGATAACTTTGGCGCTAGGGCCGATCCAGGTCAGGCCAGCGTCGATAACCGATGCGGCGAAGGCGGCGTTCTCAGCAAGAAAACCGTAACCAGGGTGTATGGCCTCAGCTCCCACGCTCTGTGCTGCTGCTATCAGCGCACCACCGTCGAGGTAGGCGCCGTCGGCAAGTCTTACGGCCACGTCCGCCTCAGCCACGTAGGGCGCTGAGGCGTCCGCATCGACATACACGGCGACGCATTGCAAACCCATCGATCGAGCAGTACGGAACACCCGTCGCGCTATTTCACCACGGTTGGCAACCAAGACACTGGTGAAGTTGCTCATAGCCGGAACACTCCATATTTCTCGGCGCCCTCGACGGGTGCCGTCCTGACCACTGAGAGGCATAGGCCAAGTACCGTGCGGGTGTCCCGAGGGTCGATAATCCCATCGTCGCTGACCGCTCCGGTCGCCTCTAACGCCAGTGAGCCCCTTTCTTGGGCCGCTTCTACTTGGCGGACGATTTCAGCATCGGCCTCCTCGTCAAACTGGAGGCCCTTACGGGCGGCTTGTCCACGCCGGACAATCGACATGACACCGGCAATCTGTTTTGGGCCCATGACGGCGATCTTGGCCATCGGCCACAGGAAGGTGAACCGGTTTCCGTAGGCCCGCCCAGACATCCCGTAGGTCCCTGCCCCGTATGAGGCGCCGATTATAACGGTGAGGTGTGGGACCGTAGAGTTACTCACAGCGTTGATCATCTGGGAGCCTTTTTTTATGATCCCCGCCTCCTCGGATTCGGTACCTACCATGAAACCAGTGATGTTCTGGAGGAATACCATTGGGGTGTCTTGCCGGTTGCAGAGTTGAATGAAATGAGCGGCCTTCTCGGCGGCAGCGGGATGGATGACCCCGTTATTGCCAAGAATCCCTACGGGATAGCCATGGATAGTGGCAAAACCACAAATCATGGTCGGTCCGTAGCGGGGCTTAAACTCCTCGAATCGAGAGCCGTCCACTACTCGGGCGATGATCTCTTTGACATCTACTGGTTGCTTAAGGTCCTTGGAAACTATGCCCATGAGGCCTTCGACATCGTGAACGGGCTCGGTTGTCTCGTACGAGCAAGCCGGCCCTGCTTTGTGCCAATCAAGGTGGGAGATGACCTCCCGACACATACGCAGTGCGTCTATTTCGTCGTTGGCTAGGTAGTCGGCCAGGCCGGACTTCTCAGCATGTAGTTGCCCACCGCCAAGTGTCTCGTCGTTAGCGTCTTCTCCAGTGGCCATCTTTACCAACGGTGGCCCAGCCAGAAAAACTTTTGAGCGTTCCTTAATGAAGATCGTGTAGTCCGACATGCCGGGCTGGTAGGCACCACCGGCCGTCGAGGAGCCGAACACCACGCACACCGTAGGTATAGCCAACTTGGAGAGTTCGGTCATCTCGTAAAAGAAGCGGCCACTCTCTGCGAAGTGGTCGACCTTGACCCGACGTTTATTCGAGCCGCCACCGGTCTGTACCCGCAGATCAGCACCGGCTGATTCGACAAAACTGACATAGGGCATGCGGTTATGTCGAGCAATCTCAATAGCCCGCATCCACTTCTTGGCCATGTACGGCGTCATTGCGCCACCCAGCACCGTGGGATCGTTTCCACAGATCACGCACTCAACCCCGGCGATTACCCCTATCCCCACGACGAAACCGCCGCCCACTGTGTACGACGACTCGTATCCAGCGAGCGGGCTGATCTCAAGGAATGGACTGTCGGGGTCCAGTACATAGGCGATACGTTCTCGAATTGGCATTTTGTCCCGGGAGCGCAGACGGGCCATTGAGTCGGGGCCGCCGCCGGCAGCTGCCTCGTCGAGCAATTCCCCGATGACAGTTAGATGCTCGTCCATGTCGGCACGATTCTGGGTGAATGCCTTGGTGCCAACATCCAGAACAGACGGAAGGGGGGGAGACAGGAGTCGGCGCAACATGCACCACACCATAGGTTAGTAATAATCTAAGTGCAATATTACCATAATGCTTACCGCTTTAAAGTGGGATGCTCGTACGGTGCCGGTCAATCTTGATGCCGCCCCCATCGTTGATGTGTCGGAAATTTTTGCCATTCCAGGTGTCGTTGTTTGTGACGTGCGCTGGTATCTCAACGGTGAGTCGGGGCGGACCGCTTATGACGAAGGACATCTTCCAGGGGCGGTGTTCGTCGACCTGGGAGAGCACTTAGTGGGCAAGCCTGGACCTACGGTTGGGCGCCACCCATTTCCGGCACCTAGTGCATTTGCCCGATCTATGGGAATGCTAGGTATCGGCGTTGAGAACCCGGTAGTGGCCTACGACGATGTGGGCGGAATGGCTGCTGGTCGTCTTGTTTGGATGCTCCGGATACTTGGGCGATCGGCCGCACTAATTGATGGAGGTCTCCAGGCCTGGGGTGGGCTCCGGGAGACCAGTTGCGCGAAGCGACCAACAGTCAAGGTTCCGGTAGTCCCATGGCCCAACGAGTCGCTAGTCACTATCGACGAAGTGGCAGACATTGCCTCTGGTAAAATTAACGGACTTGTTCTTGATGCCCGAGCAGGTGAGCGATACCGGGGTGATATTGAACCAGTTGACCCACGAGCCGGACATATTCCTGGCGCCCTTAGTGCACCGTTTGTAGACAACCTTGAGGCTGATGGGACTCGGGCTACTTACTTCATTGACCCTGATGGGCTTGCCAACCGTTATCGAGAGCTGGGAGCGGTCGATGCTGCAAACGTGGTCGCATACTGCGGCTCGGGAATCAGCGCCTGCCACAACCTCGTGGCCATGGAACACGCCGGCCTCGGGCGAGGACGACTGTTTGTAGGGTCTTGGTCCCAGTGGAGCCACTCGGGTCGCCCAGTGGCCGCTGGTGTGGAGTCTAAGTGAGCGCAGTTCCAGCGGCGTTGCTGGCCACCGTCAGTGACGAAAGCCCGTGCAGGCCGCATATGTTTTCCCGATGACCGATCGTTCGTGGGGTTTTCGTACTCGAGCTCTACACGCAGGGGGCCGGCCCGACCCGACCACTGGAGCACGGGCTGTTCCTATCTACCAGTCGACAAGTTTCGTGTTCGATGATGTCGCCGAGGCAGCAGACCTCTTCGCTCTGCAGAAGTACGGGACTATCTATTCGCGGATGTCCAACCCGACCACTGCAGCATTCGAGGAACGTATGGCCAGTTTGGAAGGTGGCATAGGAGCGGTAGCCACCGCGTCTGGTCAAGCCGCTGAGTTCTTGACTGCAACCGCGCTAACGGAAACGGGAACGAATTTCGTTTCCTCGTCTGCCTTATATGGCGGTACCCACACGATGTTTGACATCACCTTGGGGCGGTTCGGAATTGAGGTCCGGTTCGTGAACGGCGATGACCCTGAGGCCTTTGCTGTCCAGATTGATGACAAGACCCGCTTTCTTTATACAGAGGTCATTGGAAATCCATCTGGTGCAGTTGCTGATTTGGCGGCGCTGGCTGAGGTGGCTCACGCCCACGACTTGCCGCTGGTCGTTGACTCGACTTTTGCCACGCCGTGGTTGTGTCGGCCGATAGAACATGGCGCTGACATTGTGGTTCACTCGGCTACCAAATTCATTGGTGGTCACGGAACCTCAATCGGTGGTGTAGTCATCGAGTCGGGTCAATTTGACTGGGGAAGTGGACGGTTTCCTCAGATGACCGAACCCAGCACCAGTTACAACGGCATTCGTTTCTGGGAGAATTTTGGCGGGTTCGCCTTCTGCACAAAGTTACGGGCTGAACAACTTCGCGACGTCGGAGCATCCCTCTCACCATTTAACGCTTTCCTCTTGCTGCAGGGCATTGAGACCCTTCCTCAACGGATGGTCGAGCACGTAGCTAATACTCGGATTGTCGCCGAGTTCCTGAATGAACATCCGGCTGTTTCCTGGGTGGCCTGGGCCGGTCTGGATGAATCTCCCTATCGAGTGCTCGCCGATCGCTACTTACCAGAGGGCCCGGGTGCCATATTTACGTTTGGGGTGGCTGACCAGGGATCAGGTGGCCGCTCAGCCGGCGCAGAATTTATCGAACGACTGCAGTTGGTGAGCCATCTCGCCAACGTGGGCGACGTACGTACGCTGGTTATCCATCCGGGTTCAACCACTCATCAGCAGTTGTCTGACGAGGCCATGTCGGCAGGTGGGATCACCTCCGACATGGTACGGCTGTCAGTGGGCTTGGAAAATGTGGAGGACATCCTCTGGGATCTAGACCAAGCATTAACTGGTGGTTCCATATGACTGACCCTGTGTCGATAGCGGGTTGGACCGCCCCTTCGGATACGGCCCGTCGGCGTCTCCTGGCCAGTATGCAAACTGTCGCAATGGTCGGAGTGTCGGCTAACCCAGCCCGACCAAGCAACTTCGTGGCTACCTATTTGTTGGGTACCGACTACGAGGTCTACTTCGTGAATCCGACGGTCGATAAAATTCTGGGGAGACCTTGTGTTCCCTCGTTGGCTGACTTGCCAGTAGTTCCCGACTGTGTTGACGTGTTTCGCAAGTTGGACGATGTACCGGCAGTGGCTGATGAGTCGGTGGCCGTAGGGGCTCGAGTGTTCTGGACCCAGTTCGGTCTGTGGAGCGCAGAAGCAGCCCGGACAGTTCTCGATGCCGGTATGGACTTAGTGATGGACCGTTGCCTCAAGGTGGAACATGCTCGGTTCTACGGCGGTCTTCACCTAGCCGGTTTCGACACCGGTGTCATCGATTCGAGACTGAATTTGGATTGAGGCTGATGGCTGCCGATCCCTGGAGGTCAGCGCGGTTCACAGATCACTAGCGGTATGTCGCGGTCAGTCAGTCTCTGATATTCGGCATAATCAGGCCACGCCGTCAGAGCGATGGGCCAGAATTTGGCCTTCTCCTCAGGCGAGAGGGTCCGAGCCGATAGTTCATGGAGCTCGGCTCGGTCCTGAATCGTGACTTCAGGGTTGGCGGTCAAGTTGAGGTACCAAGTTGGATGTGTTGGTGCGCCACCCATCGAAGCAACAACAAGGTAGTTCTCACCATCGTGGACCCGGACCAGCGGCGACCGGCGTATCTTGCCGGACTTACGCCCGACCGTGGTCAAAATAACGCATTCCGCCCCATTGAACTCAAAGCCATCGGCACCATTGGTTGCTAGATAGCGGGCGACATGATCAGCGATGGGTTCCCATGGGCTTGGTGCGTATTGGCCATCACTCATGATGCTGACCCTAGGACCAGAGCCTCACAAACGAATCAGCGGGTATCAGATCAGTCTGGAATGAGGTCTAATGCTTGGCCAAGAGTGTCGAGTCGTGCTTCCAGTGTGTCTCCAGCGGGGTACAGGCGTATATGGGTGATGCCCGTGTCGCGCCAAACTCTTAGGCGTTCGGCAACGGACTCCACGGTTCCCAGCAGAGTGGTGGCCAGCACCATTTCATCGGGGATGACAGCTGCCGCAGCCTTCCGGTTACCAGCCAGCCAGAGCCGTTGGGACTCCACAGCCACCTCTTCGAAGCCCTGGCGGGCATAGGCCTGATTGTAGAAGTTCGTATCAGCAGAACCCATTCCGCCAAGGCTGAACGCCAGGCCGGCCCGCCGACCGTCGATCATGGCCTTTAGTTCCTGGTCATCGCGGGCGAAGGCCACCTCGGCACCTTGGCAGAGATCAAGGTCGGCAAGCTTGCGACCAGAGCGCTCTGCTCCGGTGGCCAGCGCCTCGAACGACGATGCCGATCCCTCGGGCACGAAGCTTGTTCCCAGCCAGCCGTCGGCCACTTCACCAGTGAGAGTCAGCATCCTTGGTGACAGCGAAGCGATGTAGATCGGCAGGGGCTGGTTACTGGATTGGAGGGAGAGTCTGAGGGGCTTTCCTTC
>CAWVUB010000010.1:0-35220 GCA_963933065.1 uncultured Acidimicrobiaceae bacterium
TAGGCCTTGGAGAACGTCCGCAGCACCACCACGTTTGGATGGTCGGAAACTAGGTCGGTGATTGGGTCGCCCAGCTCCGCGGTCACGAACTCCCGGTAGGCCTCGTCGACCACGACCAGCACATCGTCGGGCACCCGCTCCACCAGCGTGCGGATCCGGTCGACGTGTACTGCGGTGCCCGTCGGGTTATTGGGGTTGGCCAGCACCACTAACTTGGTGCGCGAGGTCACCGCCTCGGCCATCGCGTCTAGGTCTGCGACGTGGTCGACCAACGGGACCGCCACCTCGACGCCTGCGGTGATAGCCACGTCGACCGGATAGGCCTCGAAAGACGGCCACGGGTAGACGACCTCGTCGCCCGGGTCCACGTAGGCCAGGAACAACTGCTGGAGCAGGCCCACCGAGCCGCACCCGGTAACCACCCCACCGACGTCGACGCCCAGCCAGTCGGCCAGGGCGTGGCGGAGTTCGCTCGCTCCGTGGTCGCCGTACCGGTTCACGTCGCCGACAGCAGCGGCCACCGCCTCGACGATCGACGCCACCGGCGGGTAGGGGTTCTCGTTGGACGACAACTTCACCACTCTGGCCGCCGCCTCCGGGGCGAGGCCATGCTCGTCGGCGGTCATGGCGGCCGACTTCCCGGGCCGGTACGAGGCCATGGCGGCCACCGTGGCCCTCGGTCGTCCCACCGTCATGGCGTCTCCTTCTCGGTCGGCTTGCCGTCGGTCGACAGGACGGCCGCGCAGTGCGCACCCCGCCCCGGATTGAACAGGTCGTCGGGGTCGAGCGCCGCCTTGACCCGGCGCATCATGCCCAGTTCAACGGGCGACTTCTGGCGGCCCACCCGATCCAACAGGTCCTGGCCTACCCCGTGCTCGGCGCTCACCGTGCCGCCCATGCTCCACAGCAGCTCGTCGATGGCTCCGGTGACCTCGGAAGCCAGCCCGGGGTCCATCCGACTTCCCCGCTGGAGGGCGGGTACCACGTAGAGGTGCAGGTTGCCGTCGCCCAGGTGGCCGAACGAGTAGACGACAGCGTCCTCACCACACAGTTCGGTGGTCACGGTCTCAGCGGCCCTTTGGAACTCGGCCACCCGGTCAATAGGCACCGCGGCGTCGAACTTGGCCCCTCTAGCGTCGAACAGGGTCTCCGGCGGGAGTTCGTCGCGCATCAGCCAGAGATTCTCCTCCTGGGCCGCCGTGACGGCCACCGTGGCATCGACCACCAGCCCAGCGTCGACCGCGTCGGACAGGAACCCCTTGGAGGTGGCGTCCACCGGGGCGGTCCCGGAGAACCGGGCCAACAGGTACCATTCGGCCACCGTGGACAGCGGCCGGACCACCCCAAACGTCTCGATGGTGGCTGCTACACCCGTCTCGGGCACCAACTCGAAGGCCGTCAGGCCGGCCTGGTCACGAGCACATGCCATGGCGAACAGCTCATGCACGGCCTCCAGTTCGGACAGCGCGGCGAACATAGTCCGGTGGTGGTCCTGGTGAGGGTGGAGGCGCAGCACCACCCGGGTGACCACGCCGAGTGACCCCTCACCCCCGATGAACAGGTGCTTGAGGTCGTAGCCCGTGTTGTCCTTACGCAGCGCCCGAAGTCCGTCGAACACCTCACCGTCGGCCAGCACCGCCTCGAGTCCCAGCACGCTGTCACGAGCCGGGCCGTACCGCAGCACATTCAGGCCACCGGCGTTGGTCGACACCGCCCCACCGACCGTGGCCGTACCCCGAGCCCCCCAGTCCATGCCTAATTGGAGATTCACGGCGGCGGCCTCCTTCTGGACCTGCTCAATGGTGCATCCCGCCTCCGCTGTGATGGTGAACCGTGCCGGATCGACCGACACGATCCGGTTCATGCGGGTGGTGGACAGAAGGATTGACTGGCGGCCCTCGGTGGGTACCGAACCACCCGACAACGAGGTGTGCCCGCCCTGGCTGACGATGGCCACGCCAGCCGACGCACAGGCTCGAACCACGGCCCGCACCATCTCGACCGAGTCGGGCCGGGCCACCAGCAACGGCGTCCCGGAAAATACCCCCCGGTAGTCGGTTGTCAACTGCGCAGCGTCAACTGGGTCGAGCCATCCCCTGGGGCCGAGGATGAGACGTAACTCATCGATCAGTTGCCGCTCGGCTGATCGCTCATCAGACATCCGAGCATCGTAGAACAGACCCTCCGGACTCCCAGCAAGCGCCGGTGGTCTGATGGTTATCCTGGCAAGCCCAAGCCCGTCAGGTCGAATCAGGAAAACTCCCCGATCGGCGACCGGTAATAACCAACTAAACAAAGATCAGCAAGCATTTCCTACCCATTCAACGATTCGTGACCGTTGACTCCAGTTCGACTATTCGAAAGTTACACCCAAGGACAGTTGGAGTTTCGGTCGCCGAAAGTAGCGCCCGCGTTATAACGATCAAAAGTAAAAGGCCGCAACTCCTCAGGCTTATTACCACTTACCAGCATCGACGCCGTGAGCTTGCCGACACCAATCATCTTGAACCCGTGGTTGGAGTCAGCAATGACAAAGGCATTGTCGACTAGGTGGTCAAAAACAGGAACGTTGTCCGGCGTAAAGGCACCGATACCGCCGTTACGCCGCTGTTTGTAATAGGGCTCCAAATTCTCAAAACGCTTAAACAGCATCCCAAGAGTCCGGCAGTAATACTCAGGAAACCAGTCGTCAGCCTGATAGGCGTCGTTCAGGTGTCCGTAAGGATCAACGTCGGCCTCCGAGCCCATCCTGATCGGAATGGTCCCACCCTGTAAACCCGGGCCGCCCACACGTTCGGCGGCATACCTGGTGTATGTGTAGACGTGGTCTTGGATCATCTCGCCATCACGTCCATAAACTGGAGTGTTCATAAGTTCAACGTGCAAAACAGGCCCGTCTCTGCCGTCCGCAGTGCGGTAGTCCACGCCTGGCGGCATGTGCACCTCCCCTTCGAGGAGACGCCAGTAGGTCCACATGTCCATACCGGTCTCGACATGCCCATCGGGGTAGGTCACGTCCAGCGTCGACGGCCCTCCAAGCCAATCCCAGTGCTTCGGTGTCCAAGCGCCGGCGCCCACCACTACCTGTTCGCACCGGATACGGCCCGACGTGGTCTCCACGGCGGACACTGAACCTGAGGCATCCAAGTCGTAGCCAGTGACCGCCACCCCGTAGACCCGCTTAACACCCCACTGCCGGCACTTCTGATCGAGGCCCCATATTGCCATGTGAGTACCGGCGTAGCCGGAGCGATGCTCGTGAAGCACCACATCACAACTGTCAGTTTTAAAATCTGGCCACAGGCCTTTAAGGAATCGGTGAGCGTCAAGTCCGGTATAGAGGTCTGACGGATAGCCGCTAGCCACCTGAGACTCGTTGAGTCGAACGTAGTCATCTGCCTGGTTCTCCTCACCGATCGACACATAGCCCACCTGCTGGAAACCAAAGTTAATCGGGTCGGACTCCCACACTTCAACGCTGGCCCGCAGGATGGCGTGGAGCGGTTCGGTCATGTAGAGGTTCCTTATACAACCGCATGCCAGACCAGTGGCGCCGGCGCCGGGACCGGCCTTATCAATCAGAACGACGTCGCTACCAGACCCTTTTCCAGTGCGATCCAACTCCATGGCTAGGTGGTACGCGGTGGATAGTCCATGGATCCCGGCACCCACCACTACATAGCGAGCCGATTCCGGCAGCAGATCAACTCCGGACAGGGGTACTACAGGTGGGTTCTGGAGCACACCGTCGACCAACGACGGGGCTGGACGGTCCATGAACGGATACCACTGGTTCTGACCCTCCGCAGGCCGACCCACATCAATCACTTGGCCTTCTCCTGATAAAGCCGGACAACACCAGCATAAGTCTGCCCGCAGATCAGACCCATCAAACGACCGAAGCTTCAGCCGCTTCCATAAACAGCACCACCATCTACCTTGATCACTGACCCGGTGGTAAATGATGCGGCGTCGGAGGCCAAGTACAGCGCTGCACCAACGATCTCATCAGCATTCCCAGCCCGCTGCAAGGCGTGACGTTGACGAAACCCTTCATAGAATTTGTCTGGCCAATGGGTCGATACGTCAGTAAGGAAGGGCCCGGGTTGCAAGCAGTTAACTCGGACCGATGGACCGTATGCCCTGGCAAAGGACTCTGTGAGCGACTGGACTCCTGCCTTTGCAGCCCCGTAAATCGCTTCACCCGGAGTAGGGGCCGATACTGAAGTGGAACTCACGTTAATAATGCACCCACCCCCATCGGAGACCATGCGACTGCCAAAACTTGCTGATAGACGAAACGTACCCCCAAGGTTTACAGCCACCGTCTTGTCGAACAGTTCGGGGCTGACCTCGACCAGCGACGAGTAGAGCGGTGAACTGCCTGCATTATTGATCAGCACGTCGCACCTTCCGAAGGCATCGTAAGTGGCGGCCACCAAAGCATCACACTGGTCCCACTGGCCTACATGGCAGGCCACCGGCAACGCGCGGCAACCAGTCGACTCCTGGACCGAAGTTGCCACCTTCTCACAATTGGAAAGTTTGCGGCTGGCAATCACGACATCGGCCCCACACCGAGCGAATGCTTCAACCATGGCCAAGCCAAGGCCCCGGCTCCCCCCAGTGACTACAACCACCCGGTTTGAAAAGTCCGTTAGGCGCGATTCAGGATTACCCATTGACATGGATGCGATTCTGGCAGGCTACGTAACATAAACCGATGACTACAACGAAGGACACCATGGAACCATCGGAAGTAGACCAGACAGTGGGGCCTAGAAAAACTATTGGACCCTTTGGCGTGCAAGGCATCGATCATCTTGCTCTGGTCTGCCAAGACATGAAAGCCACTGTGGCTTTCTATGAGGGCTTGCTTGGGATGCCACTGGTAAAAACCATCGAACTAGGCGACGGTGGCGGCCAGCACTTCTTCTTTGATGCCGGTGGTGGGAACCAGTTAGCATTTTTCTGGTTTTCAGATGGACCTAAAGTTGCACCCGGAATCGCCATGCCTACTGACAGGCCTGATCGCGGAAACATCCAATCAGCTCATGGCTCCATGAACCACGTGGCATTCCAAGTGCAACCGGAGACCATCGACAATCTTGTCGGTCGCCTTCGTAGTGCCGGCGTCGAGTGCTCAGAGGTCGTTAACCATGACGATTCCGCACGGGGTGTGTCTCGCGATGTGCACGATGGAGTGTTCGTACGTTCCATCTACTTCACCGACCCCGACGGGATCCAACTTGAGTTCGCTGCCTGGACCCGTGGGCTTAACTCTGAGGACATTGCCCACGAGCCTGCCCGAGCAAGCAGACCGTGAACTCTGTTTGACGAGTTGGCTTATCTGGTCAGACGAAGTCGGAGTACTGATCGAGATAGCGAACAGGTCGCGACAACGCGTCCTTCCGAAACGGATCACCTAGTTCCTTAGTGCACATGACCTCGATAACCGTGGTCCGCCCGTCGTTCATCTGGGCGTCAATCGCTGTCTCTAGGGCCGGACCAACCTCATCTACTTGGTCGACGCGAACCCCATCGGCACCCATGGCCCGTGCAATCTCAGAATAGTCCTCGCCACCATCCAGCTCACCGGCCACGAATCGGCGACCGTAGAAGTCAACCTGGTTCTTCTTCTCGGCGCCCCACTGGCGGTTGTGGAAAACCACCGCCGTCACCGGAATGTCGTGGCGCACCGCCGTCATGACCTCAACCATGCTCATGGCCCATGCTCCGTCACCTGCGAACGATATGGCGGGCCGGTCACGGGCAGCCGCCTTAGCACCAATGATCGTCGGCAGCGCATACCCACAATTACCCCAACTCATTGCAGCGAAGAAAGAACGGGGCTCCTCAAAGCGCAGATAGCTGTTGGCCACAGAGTTGATGTTGCCGATATCAGTCGAGACCATCACCCGGGCTGGCATGGCCTTTTCTAACTCTCTTAGCACCTGGCGGGGGTGCAGCCAGTTCCCGTCTTCGTCAATCGAATCCTTGATCATCTCGATGCTGAAGTCATCAACCTCGTGTGTCCAGTCGTCAAGCTCCTCCTCCCAGGCCTGCTTCTCGCTGGCCGTGGTCTGGGCCCTCTCGTCACGAGTGGCATCACCAGCAAGGGTGCGGTCGGCCAAGCGACCAGTCAGCGCCCTGGCTGCGGCGCCGGCGTCACCGCAGATGCCGACGGAAATCTTCTTGACAAGGCCGAGCATCTTGTGGTCTGCATCGACCTGGATAATCTTGGCATCTGCCGGCCAGTAGTCCATATCGTGCTGGGGAAGGGTGCCAAACGGTCCCAACCGGGTGCCAAGAGCAAGGACCACGTCAGCGCGCGAGATGAGCTTCATGGCCGCCTTGGAGCCCTGGTAACCCAACGGACCGCACCACTGCGGGTGGCTAGCCGGAAACGAGTCGTTGTGTAGGTAGCTGTTGACCACAGGACATCCCAGCCGCTCTGCCAAGACGATGGCATCGGCCATGGCGTCACCCATGACAACGCCTCCGCCGGAAACCATGACCGGGAACTCGGCGGCAGCCAGCAGATCAGCCGCCTCGTTCAGGCTGGCATCACCACCCGGGCCGCGATCCAATCCCATAGGTTCCGATATCTCGACATCAATCTCCCCGTAGAAGCGGTCGCGTGGGATGTTTAATTGGGTAGGGCCCATCTCGGACATCGCTCTGTCGAAGCATCGAGCAGTGATCTCGGCCATCCGGTTCTCGTTGGCGACGTGGCCTTGGTACTTAACGAACTCCTGAAACATCGGAAGTTGATTTGCCTCCTGGAATCCACCCAGACCCTGACCCATGGTCCCGGTTTCGGGCGTGATCATGACCACCGGACTGTGGGCCCAGAAAGCGCCGGCAATAGCGGTAACACAATTGGAGATACCGGGGCCGTTCTGGCCGATGACCACCCCGTGTCGACCGCTAACTCTGGCGTACCCGTCGGCCATGTGGCCTGCACCCTGTTCGTGCACTACTGGCACCAGACGGATGCCCGCCGGAGCGAAAATGTCCATGGCGTCCATGAACGCCGATCCCATGATGCCGAAGATGGTGTCCACACCGTTGGCCACCATTGTCTCGACGAAGGCTTCGCTGGGGGTCATGCGGGTCATGCTTCTCTCCTGCTTCCTTCCCACCTGATGTGACGGGAACGTCTGATTCAACCCGTGGATACGCGTCCTAACACCGTTAGTGAGAGCCTATAACTGAGCCGTGAGACTGTCTAGACCAGCAGTCCTGTAACCGTCGGACCGCCACAGGATCGGGAAGTGGGCCTCGTCCATAAGATCGTCGCCCCTTCGGGCGTAACGGCTGTAGATGGGGCCGGTGCCTTTGTTGAAGCCAGAGCGATGAAACTGGGCCTCGCTGCTGGCGCAGTGGAGCACGAGGGCGCGACGGTGCACGTCGGTTCGGTTCGGACCCGACCCGTGCCATGTCCATCCATGGTGGAACGAACCGCCCCCGGCCGGCACCTCAACAGTTACTAGATCAGGTTCTACTCCCTCGAACGCCGCAGCGACCTCCATCGATTCATGGTGATTAATCGAGGCGTGGAAGTCCATCGGAGGGTCATCGGCGGTGTCCCATAGGTGTGAACCGCTGGCAAACTGGATCGAGCCACCCTCGGCCGACGTCGGATCCAATGCGATCCAGCACGTCGCCATCTCCTGTGGCCGGTACCAGGTTAGGTATGAGTTGTCCCGGTGGAAGCCCACCGACATGGCGCCGGGTGGCTTCCACAATAGGTTGTCCTGAATAATCCTGGCCCCTGGCCACCCAGCGAGGGTGGCCAGGACCTCACCCAATCTCGACGAGAGCACCACCGATGCCACCAGAGGGTCGGCCCGCCACCCGTTACAAATCTGGCGAGTCCGGGACGGGTCACCGGTCCCCTCCTGCCAGTTCACCTCGTCCGGAACCACACCAGTCTCGAACTCACCGCGAAACAGTCGCTCGAACCGATGGTGAAGTGGCAGCAGCAGGTCATCGTGGATCAACAGGTCAGCTGTTGCGAACCCGTTGATGTGAAATTTAGTTTCACATGCCCCACCCAACTGTGGGTTGAGTAACTGGGTGACCACAACACTTATTTCCAGCGATTATTAGCTGTCAGCGAGTCAGATGGTCGCCAAGGCGAGCTAGCAGGGCTAGGCACACCTCCAGATCACCGACGTCGACGAACTCATCCGGGCGGTGGGCTACGCCGATATCGCCCGGTCCCCATAGCACTGCCGGAATACCAACCGCCTGAAACAACCCGGCCTCCGTGCCGTAGGAGACTATGTCCACCGGCAAATCACCGTTGTTGGCCACCACTTCTTCGGCTAGTAGCACACGCATGAGGTCTAGGGCAGGGGAGGACTCGAGCCACTCCAGACCATCAATCTCACACACGACCACGGTCTCGATTGTCGCCTCTGAGTGCACTGCACGCATTTCGGCCAGAAGGGTCACCTCGATCTCAGCCATGCGTGCCTTAACAAACTCTGCATCCGACCGCTGGACAGGACGCATCTCCCAGTCAAAGGTGCAACGGTTGGCAACCACGCACCTTCCCTGGCCACCTTCGATGGTGCCCACGTTGAAGGTGGTCGAGGGCGGACTGTATGGACTGGGGTCCGGTGCCCGAGAGTCGAGTTCGTCTGCCAGACCCAGCAGGCCAGCGATCCACCGGGTGGCGTGGTGTACAGCACTTACCGCATCCGCCGGAGCCGAACTGTGACCGTCCATGCCGGTCACCGTGGTCCGGTACTCGTAGCACCCCTTGTGGGCTCCCACGGTGCGCAGACCTGTTGGCTCACCGATCACTGCGATGGCCGGACGCACACCCCGTTCCACCAGGTCCGCTAGCAGCACTGGCGCTCCGTGAAACCCGTCCTCCTCATCGAAGGTCAGGGCCACGTGGATGGGCACGATCAGGTCCAGATCGGCAAACGTTGGGGTCATGGCCAGCACACAGGCAATGAAGCCCTTCATGTCTGCCGTGCCCCTCCCGTAGATCCGACCGTCACGACGGTGGGCCTCGAACGGTGGTGTCGTCCAGTCAGCGGGATCCACGGGGACCACATCGGAGTGACCAGATAACACGATGCCTCCGGACACGTCAGGGCCAATGGTTGCAAACAAGTTGGCCCGGGTACCGTCCGCGTGGTGGGTCAAAACGACTGATGCTCCAAGCGCCTCAAGGCGCTCCTGGACGTAGTGGATTAGATCAAGGTTTGGGGTGAGAGCAACAGTGTCGAAGGCGATCAGGTCGTCGAGTAGAGCCAGCATGTCAACCATGTCAGCCGGTTCGATACCGGTCGGGACGGGTGCCACCTCAGACCTTCACGTGGATGCCACGAGACACGTCGGCTAGCGGCTCACCGGGCCCGTCGGCGACGACCACGAAACTCTCTGTGATCTCGAGGCCCCAGGTGTCCATCCACAGACCGGGCATGAAGTGGAAGGTCATACCCGGTTGCAGCACCGATTCATCGGACGTCCGCAACGAGATGGTCCGCTCCCCCCAGTCCGGTGGGTAGCTGATACCAATCGGGTAGCCGCAACGGCCCTCTTTGTGGAAACCAGCGTCCTCCATCACTGAGAAGAAGGTCCGGGCCATGTCGCACGCCCGGCTTCCGGCCCGCGCTGTATCCAGCCCGGCTTCCAGACCCGCTAGCACCGCCTTCTCGGCTCGACGCATCTCATCGGGTGGCCTCCCGAGAAACGTAGTCCGGCACAACGGCAGTTGATAGCGGCGGTGGGCGCCGGCGATCTCGAAAAATGAACCCTCTCCCGCCTTCAGTGGTTTGTCGTCCCAAGTGAGGTGAGGTGCCGACGCATCGGCCCCGGTAGGCACCAATGGCACAAAGGCCGGATAGTCGCCACCGAACTCTTCAGTGCCAGAGATACCGACTGCATAAATCTCGGCAACAAGGTCGCACTTACGCATCCCTGGCTCAATGACATCTCGAATTCTGGCGTGCATCCGCTCTACGATCCGAGCTGCCCTACCCATGTATTCCAGTTCTTGTACTGACTTGACACCCCGCTCCCAGTTCACGAGCGCAGTGGCATCGACCACCTCAGCGTCAGGTAGCCCGGCGCACAAGTGCTGATGGGCGGCTGCCGAGTAGTAGTAGTTGTCAAGTTCCACAGCGATACAGGACGATCCATGGCCCATACCTTCTAGCAACCCAGCGAGCTGCCCAAAAGCATGCTTCTCAGTCGACATGACGTAGTCGTCGGAGTAGTCGAGAATCCGAGACTCGTCCATGTAGACAGTAAGACGGGCGCCTCTAGCATCCATGCGGCGACCCCACCACCATGGCTCACCATCGTGTGTGAGAATGACAGCCTGCGGCGTGTAGAACGACCACCCGTCATAACCAGTTAACCAAGACATGTTGGATGGGTCGGCGACCACCAGCACCTCAATGCCTTGGGTTTCCATTGACGACCGCACTCTGGCCAGACGATCGGCGTACTCCTGCCGACTAAACGGCAACTCCACGTCCGGCATTGTTCTCTCCCTATTTTCGGCCCAAACATCTGTAGTCGGGATCTGAGGAGGCTAGACCGACTCGCTGGTTGGATCTAGGGTTCAGAAACGTGCTTAGCCGCCGGCAGATTGCCCACTACCGAGAATACGGCTGGATCGCACCGATTCAGGTGCTGAGCAGCGACGAGGCGGCCCAAGCGCTAGATGCTCTGGCTGCCGCCGAAGTTGCGTATCCCGAGGACCTAAACAGCGGCAACCGCAACAATGCCCATCTCGTGCTGCCGTTCTTGGCCGATCTGGCCATCCACCGAGTCATCTTGGCTTGCGTTGCCACTCTCGTTGATCAGCCCACCGCCCTCCTCAACTCAGTTCTGTTCATTAAAGAGCCTGAAGGCGCGGAGTACGTGAGTTGGCATCAGGACGGGACCTATATGGGTGTCGACTCGACCGACATGGTCACGGCATGGTTGGCCCTGACGCCCAGCACCAGTAATAACGGCTGCGTAGCCATGGCCTCGGGAAGCCACCGAGACGGCATCCGTCCTCATACCGACCACTACGGGGTCGACAACATACTGACTAGAGGTCAGAACGTAGAAGGATTTAATCCAGACTCTTCTGTCGATATCGTTTTGGCTCCTGGGCAGATGTCACTCCACCATCCGCACCTAATTCACGGGTCGGGTCCCAACCGATCTACTGGTCGCCGGGTTGGCGTTGCCTTCCAGTCGTACATCGGTTCTGCTGTAAGACCTAGTCGAGGGGAGCACTACGTACTACAGGTGGGCGACGCTCCGGTAGATCCGGCGTTTACCGTCGTTTCCCATCCTGAGGGCGAGGTAACCGCTTACGGGCGTGCTGTTCGGGAGGCCGCCAATGCCGCATTGTCCGATGTGCTCTACGACGGAGCCGCTGAGCGCCGCTCCTACTAAGTCTCAATTTCGGGTGGGACCGGTCGACCAAGACTCGGCGGTTCGTCTGGCAACACGAGCACAACCATGGCTGTCCATAACGTCCGGCTAATCGGAGCACACACCAAAGGGGCCATGAGGGAAGCCACCACCGTGGGCACCAGCAGCCGGGGCACCTCCAAGTCAGGCCAGGCAAGCAAGAACGACGCCGTAATCGTGACCAAGATCACCACAAAGGTCATCACCATATTGACTGCTACAGCCCCGATCCAGTGCCCATGAGTACGCTCGAAGACCAGCCCGCACTTAGGACACATAGTTCGGATCCTCATCCAGTCTTTCCGGGAGGGTCGATGGAATAGACCGCGACCCCCACACGCTGGACAAGCAGCCACCAGGCCTCGAATCAGCACACGGACAATCTGTCCGCGTTCGGCCCTAATCGACCGAGACAATCTGAACTGGCTTTCAGTTACCAACCGCTGTGTCCTGACTTCCTAACGAAGTCCACCGACGATCATTCGTCGTCTAACCGACGACCTAGACGGTGGCCAGTAAGCGGGCAAGCAGGCCGCACGATCACAGGTCACCAACCACGCCGTAACTGGGCGCCACCTCAGGATGCATGGCCCGGTCTAAATAGGCCTGCATCTGCGGCTCATAGTCCGTCCATAGTCTCCGTAGTGCTCCCACTGGATCAACCTCGTCCCAATCACAGCGCAGGTCCACCAGGGCGAACGGGTGCACATGATGCACAACGAGAGCCGAAGAATGCACCGAACCTTCCTCGCCGCCAGCCGCTAACCCTGCCTCCAGCCCACTTAACAGGCGGTCAGCGAGATGGGTGTCGAAATTTTCGACAAACGCCGAAGTCATAGCAGCCGGCACCTCCAGTGACGACAGTAGATTGCCCGCCGCAATACAGTGGTTTCCTTCCACGACCCGGTTAGTTCCCAGAATCTGGGTGCCGGTGAAATGTCCGGTCTGCCCAGCCATGTCGACAACGGCTACCTGCCTAAAATCGGCATTGACCCGACCATCCATGACTGCGGCCACTGCCTCAGTGGCCGAATCGCCAGCATCAAGACGTTCAAAAATCCGAGTGGCTAATGACGGATCGGTGATGTTCTGAGTGGCTACTGCACCCAACCCTGCCCGGGCATGTGGGCACCGAGACCCTACGGAAATCGATGACGTAGCAATAGCTACCCCGACCATGTCAGTCCGGGCGCAATAACCAGTGAGGGAGAAAGTCATACAGAAGCTCCAAATCAGGTTTCAGGACATGGGTATAAGAAAGCAGGCGCCAGCCTGTCGGCCAGATAACCCATGAAGTGGTGGAGTTCATGTTCAAGCCAACTCAACGGTCCTGGCTCAGCCAACGGCGAACATGAACCGGCATGAATACCCTCAACAACTATCCGGTCTTCTTCGCAAACTGCAGTGAAGAAGTCGACCATCTCAGCAATCCAAACCTCTGGATCCACAAGCGACGCGTGAACCTCGGGAGCCAGCGCAATCCCAAACCTAAGTTCAACTTGCTCAGTACCCCTGGGCCGCAACGATAAGTACCAGAGGTGATCAGGGGCAAGAATGTACATATGTGCCGGAAACACCGTCGGCATAAACGTGGTGGACCTCCACGCCCCATCTAGGCGGTCATTGTCTGGGTGTGCCCGGCCGTACTGGGCGCTCTCATCCTTCTCAAACATCTGGTACGTGAACGCCCCGTGGCGTTCATCAGGAAACACCACCGTGTCCATCGGCATCCACGTACCAAGCGTGGCCCGGTGGGTAAACGGTAGGTGATAGCCCTCCATGAAGTTCTCAGTGAGGAACTTCCAGTTCCCGGTCCATACTTCATCAACCTGATGAATCGGCACGTAGTCAGCCACCCCATAAGGCGCCACAAACCGTTCTATTGGGGCCAATAAGTCGGTGACCGGCATGGCCTCAGAATCCAGCGTGCAGTAGATCCAGCCCTGCCAGATCTCGGTTCGGATCTCCGGCAGGCAGATATCAGCCTTCTCGAACCCGTTGGTTCTTTCCATGTGGTTGGTGCCCACCAGTTGCCCACTCAAGTCGTATGTCCAGGAGTGATACGGGCAAGTAACGCGACGACTGTTCCCGGCACCCCCAACCAGCGTCATCATCCGGTGCCGACAGACGTTGGAAAACGTCCGGACCCGGTCCTCGGTGTCGCGAATACAGAACACTGGCTGCCCAGCAATGGACCAAACTAAATGGTCACCAACATTTGGGATTTCGGCAGCAAGCCCAGGCGATACCCAGTCTTTTCCGAAAGCTCGCTCCTGTTCAAGAGCCAGTACCTCCTCGGAGTGATACATAGCGGATGGCATGTTGACCGCCATGGATAGTGGACCGTCAGCAACAGCTCGCAGGTTTGCGAGCACATCGGCGGTCATGGCATGGGGCGAAGAAATCATGCTGCCTAACGGTTCAGTCGGACCGGCAAGTAAGTCGGTCAATCTGGAATGACAGCGGTGACCTCAACCTCAACCAGCCACTCGGGGCGGGCCAGGGCAGAAACCACAATGCCAGTCGAACACGGGTAAACACCTTTTAGCCACTTCCCCATCTCTTGGTATACCTCCTCGCGGTGCCGGATATCAGTCAGGTACACGACGATCCGGCAAACATCTCTTATCTCGGAGCCAGCTTCATCGAGTAGCAACGAAACGTTGGCCATCGTCTTTGCCGTCTGGGCACCAGCATCCCCTGGATGCAACGACTCACGAGTATCAAGGTCCTGAGCGACCTGACCGCGCAAGAAAACCATGGTCCCACGAGCCACTACGACTTGGCTGAGGTCGTTGTCGAGGTTCTGTTCGGGATACGTCTCCTTCGTGTTAAAGGGGCGAATGCGCTGGTGGGTGGTCATCACAGAGTCTGCTCCATTTGTCACAACAGTGATTGTCGCGCGTTCAGGCTCCGGCTGTGGCCTGGCCGCTGGCGCCGCTTCCCGCCTCGAAAGGGGTCGAGCCGCCACGACCCCCCTTGGCCGAGAAACCATTACCGAGAGCCAACTGAGCCAAGCGCTCCACGTAGAGGTCATCGCTGAAGTGCAGGGTGAAGGTCCGGGCATCGCGCATCATCTGGCCCAGCGGATACCGCTCGTGACAGGCCCGTGCTCCAACTAGATCAAAGCCCTGATAGGGAATAGTAAGCACAGCGTCCTTAGCAAGGTGCATAGTGCGAACAGCGTCAGCCTCGCACTCGTCCGGGTCATCCCCTCGATCAAGACGTTTGGCGGTGGCCTGGAGACAGGCCCGAGTGGCAAACAGCCTGGCGTCCATCTGGCCTAACTTGACTCGGACAACTTCTGAATCACGAAGGTCGGGTCGGTCAGAGATGTAATCCGCGAGGAAGTCAAACGCCGCCTGAGCCGACCCCAGGTGGTTTGAGGCGTAAGCACACGAGAACGTTCGAGGGTCCTCAGTAACCCAACCACCAGGATTGCCCACTACGTGTGAGTCGGGCACGAACACGTTGGTGAACTTCACCCCACACGAAATGGTTGACCTCATGCCCAACATCTGCCAGTCATCCAGCAGTTCCACACCATCAGAGTCCACGTCAACCACGGCAAAGAGCATCCGTCCTGCGTACGGAGCGTCGCCCTCCACAGCGCACCACACCATCAGATACTTCGCGGCGACAGCGACTGAGGCAAAACCTTTACGGGCCGTGAGTTGGTAGCCCCCATCAACCTTTATCAACTCTGCTTCGAGAACCTCAGCCCCGTTCTCGTAAAGGTGGGCTTCCGAGCCCAGCGAGGCACAAAAGGCCCCGTCAGCGATCTCTGGCAAAAACCGTTCACATTGCTCGGGTGTTGAATGCCAAGCAATGATGCCTGCTGCGTGGTTATGAACCTGGAGAAGTTGAGCCGTGTTGGTCTCCCACCAAGCCAGTCGCTCAAGAGCCTGATACCAAGGGCTATACCGTCCGGGCATCCAAAAACCGGCGCCCCCATATGTGGTCGGCAAGGTCAAGGCGTGTAAGCCGGCAGCCTTTGCCTCGGCAAAGTTCTCGTACGGGTATTCGACCGCCTCGTCTAGTTTCCGAGCGCGTTCTCGCCATCTGGGACCGAGAGCATCAATTCTCGACAAAACCTCCGCTACCTCCGGCACCTCTGTCCATAACCCAGTACCACTTGACTCAGCGGGCGTGTCCTCAGTGGGAATGATCATCAAGATCTCTCATCTCTGCGACTGTTGGGCTGTCATCTGAACAGAACTGGTGGATCACGCGAGGGAGCACGTCGGTGCACTCCTGAAGTTGGTTGAGAGCCACAGACTCATCGGGCCGATGGGCATCCTTGATATTGCCAGGACCAACAATCACCGAAGGTGCCCCCAGGCGGCTGGTGTAGAGACCAGCCTCGGTGCCGAAGCCCACCGGGCCCGGTGCACCACGGCCAATCAGTTCGATCAAGGTGGCGACAGGGGTCAACCTCGGATCAGTGAATAGGCCGGGGTAGCCAATAAACGATTCGGTGATTGCGTGACCACCCACTACCGCTAGACGGCGGTCAGAAGCAGCTACTGCATCCCGTACCCCGCTAAGCACCTCTTCAGGGTCGGTTTCAGCACTGTGGCGTACCTCAAACTCAAGCGTGCACGAGGGGGCAAGGACATTGACGGCCAAACCACCGTGAATCGACCCTACGTTGGCGCTAATACCACGGTCCGCGTCGTTTAAGCCATAAATAAGTGTGGCTAGCGCAACGGCTTCATGCACTGCGGTGGGCTCAATGCCTGCATGGCTGGAATGCCCAGACGCAGCGACGAGATCTACCCTGTGGGCAACTTTGCCAGCATGACCATTGCAAAGGTGCATATTCGTGGGCTCACCGACCACCACAACCTCCGGGGCACATGTTCCAGCTTTTGACCGGCCAGCAGCCAGCGCGTCGAGTAGACCATGAACACCAACACAGCCAATCTCCTCGTCGTAGCTCAACCCCAGGTGGACCGGCGCCCTGAGAGCATCCGTATCAATTTGTTCAAGGGCTACCAGCGCCACGGCCAAGAAACCCTTCATGTCGGCTGTCCCGCGACCGGCAAAGCGGCCGTCGATCTCGTTAAGGACGTAAGGGTCGGTAGCCCAGCCCGTACCTGCTGGCACTACGTCTGTGTGACCCGAAAACAGAACGCCTCCCGACGCGTCAGGTCCGAATCGGAGATGAAGATTGGCACGACCATGTGCACCGTGTACTACGTCAACTGCTGCGCCAGCTGCCGCCGCCCTTTGCGCATAGTGGTCAATTAGTTCCAGATTTGATGAACCGCTCTCTGTGGCGTAGGCGACCAGTTTGGACAGCAGGTCAACAACCTCGGACATCATCGATTTCACAGGCACCACCGCATGGTGGTAGACGTTGAGACATACGTCAAAGGGATGTTCTAAATATTTACAATTTGAACAAGTTGCTGCTGCGAGTCATCGCAAGGTCTCTCGTGATTGCTATGCAAAGCCGCTAGCACCCTGAAGCCCGAGCCAACCCAGCCAGCAATCCGAACTCGGCCAGCGCCATGGAGTGCTCCAGCTCCCAAAGAGCCTCCCTCCGCATCGTCCAACAGTGATGGCCGCCGTTAGGCATCTACGCTGTCTTCGTGTTTGATTACCTCCAGAGAGCAGGCGCTGATCTAGCAGACACCTTCGCTGCCGATGGCGCCGTACACCTGCAGGGTCTCTTTACCGACTGGGTTGATGAACTAGCAAAAGGAGTGGCCCAGAATGCAATTCACCCCAGTGAGTTCTTCAATGACAACGGCACGACTAATGATCTCGGCCGTTTCTGGGATGACTACTGCAACTGGTCGCGCATACCGGAGTTTGAGCGCTTTGCCTTCGAGTCGGGGGTTGCAGAGGTAGCAGCCGGGCTGATGCAGTCCACCACTGTGCAGCTATTCCATGATCACGTTCTGGTTAAAGAACCAGGGGCGTCCCGCCATACCCCGTGGCACTGCGATGCCCCCTACTACTTCGTCGATGGGCCACAGACGGTCAGTATCTGGATCCCGTTGGACCCTGTCCCATTGGAGTCGACACTCCGGTTAATCCGCGGCTCTCACCTCTGGGAAGAACCTGTTCACCCGGTGGATTGGACCACGATGCAGAGTTTCTACGGCGACGACGAGACTAGGCATGGCGACGGTTTCCGGCCCGCCGTGAATCCTGACACTGAGCCCGAGCAGATTAAGGTCCTTGAGTGGGCCTGTGAGCCTGGTGACGCCGTGGCTTTCCACTATCGCACCGTCCACGGGGCCCGTGGCTCCTCGAACCTCCGCCGTGCATTTTCTCTCCGAATGGTGGGTGACAACGCGCGTTACGTTCAGCGCCGTGGTCGGACCTCCCCACCATTTGATGGTCACAATATGGTCGATGGACAGAAACTTCGTAAAGACTGGTTCCCAATGCTTCCCCTGGGAGCTATCTCTGCAAACTTGGCTTAGCTATAGGTCATTGACGTAGCCGTCGATTCCGATTCTTGATAAAACCTTCGGTGCGACCTGTTTATGTACAAACAATCTGCTGAGACTGACGAGGAGACCTCGCCGTGAAGTTCCAACTCGCTATCAATTTGGAACGGCTCGATGACAGCCGCCTAATGGACGACGTTGCCCGTCATACCCTTGAAATGGTCCAGATGGCTGAGGAAGGTGGTTTCACCATTGCGTGGGCCGCTGAACACCATGCTCTCGAGATGACCATCGCTCCTAACCCTTTGCAGATCCTGACTTGGTGGGCCTGTCACACTGATCGGATCCGACTTGGCTCTGCAGTGGCTGTAGCCGCCTACTGGCACCCCATCAAACTGGCGGGTGAGGCGGCTTTCCTTGACCTGATTAGCGGTGGTCGCCTTGAGTTTGGCATCGGATCAGGCGCCTACCAACGCGAATTCGATCGCCTGCACCCTGGCCTGAAGCAGTCAGATGCCTGGCGCTACATGCAAGAGATGCTCCCCGTCCTCAAGGAGTTGTGGACCGGCGACTACGCACACGAGGGTGAACTGTGGTCGTTCCCGACATCGACGTCGGTACCTAAGCCCTTGCAACAACCCCACCCACCTATATGGGTGGCTGCGAGATCACCAATTACCTTCGACTACGCGGTAAGAAACCACTGCAACATTATGTCGTGGCCTATAGCGCGGCCATTTGCCGAAGCAGAGCTCTATCGATCACAACTCGATAAGTCGATCGCCGATTACCCCGGTTACCCAACCCCCACGTGGGCTCTGATGCGCCACACGGTGGTGTACGACTCAGCCAACGAGTGGATGGTGCCCGTGGAAGCCGCTCAGCGTCAGTTGAGTCAGTTTGAGAACCTCTTTAAGAACCTAGGTGACGTTCATGACGGCTTTCCAGGAAGTATCCCCATGGATCAGGTGTCCAATGCGGCGGACTACGAGCCAAAGACCCTCAGCGAGAACCTCCTGTTCGGCACCCCAGCCGAGGTCATCGTAAAACTCCGTCGCTACGAGGCTCTCGGCGTAGACGAGTTCATCTACTACGCCAGTCTTGGCCTGGGCCTTGAAGAACAGAAACGTTCTATGCAGTTGTTCTGCGACGAGGTAATGCCCGCTTTCAGTTGAGGCCTACTGCACTGCCATCATGTTTCAGGCAGCCACGATTCGAGTGATACACCGAGGCCATCAGCGATCCGGTTCACGTAGGCGTAGTAGCCCACTACCTCACAGATGTCGAGGATGTCTCGATCGGTGAACCCCACATAGCGAAGAGCCGCTACGTCAGTTTCGCTGACGTCTCCGGGATGACCGGTCAACTTTTCCGCATATGCCAGCATGGCCAACCGTTTCTCCGACATGCCAGCGGTACGCCAATCTTCTTCAATGGCTAACAGAAGCACATCGTCTCTTAGTAGTCGACGCAGACCGCGCCGGTGATGGATTATTCAATAGTGACAGTCGTTGTATCGGCTAACTACCAAGGCAAGGAGTTCGCGTTCGACCTTACGCAGGGTCTTTGTGCCAGCCATTGCCGACCTGTAGAGGCCAACGTGGGCGGCCATGCCTTTGGGGTTCAGCGAGTGGATCTGCATGATGTTGTCGACCCGGCCATAATCGGCATCAACTACGTCGGTAAGCAGGTTTGCAAGCGGGCCATCCCACCCGTCTTCGCGAATTGTCTCTATCCATGCCATCGGTCATCGTCTCCGTCTAGACAGGCCGTCAGTCGCCGGCGCCTGGGCGGCCTAAGCCGGGTGCGACGGTACGAGCGAGGATCCCCAAGGTGGCTCGTAGGTTGGTTTCAGAAATGACTGGGAAGATGCTTTCGGCAGCCACCTCCCAATCCGGATGAATCCTTGACCAGTCATAGGTAGAGGTAACGAGGGTTCCGCCGTCAATTGGTTCCAGTTCGTACTCGTACACATGCCCGATCGGTGGTTGGAGTGCCCCATCGATCGTCCAAGCGATTGCCTGGTCTTGCTCAAAACGAGTTATGACGACGATGACCTCGTACTCACCTAGCGGAAAGTCCTGCAAGGATTCACGATCCATCTGGACGGTGAAACGGTCGTCCACGGCGACCATTGGGTCCCCGTCAGCCGACATGAGCATCCCCGAGGCGTCAATGGCTACGTGCCCTGCTGGACTAACCAGCACTTGAAAAATGGCTGCTGGTGTGGCTGCGATTGCCCGCTGGACTTGGATGGCTCGTTCTACTCGTATTTCGGTCATAGCTAACCGTAGCAACAGCGCCAACTTCTATAGCGGCGAGGTGATAGCGCTAGGGCAGTCAGCCGACCATCAGGGATGTTGCTGGGGGTGGAGGGACACGAGTGCCTCGTGTTCAAGGCTAGCCACCAACATGCCGTCGACGCTGATCCGCACATCAAGCACAGCCCTTGAACCACTCCGTGTCTCAAATCGGTCGATCAAGACGGCCTCAACCACCGCCACAGCGCCGACCTGTGCCGTGCTGTGATGGCGGATACGGCTTCGGGTGTGGATCCAGGGTCCCTCCACGAGGTTCCGCTTCACGACAGAGTTCGCTAGGGCGGGCCAGACGGCAGGATGGACGATGCCAGTCTCGGCGTAGAGCCCAAGGTCGTCCCCAGCACGGAACCCGTAGTTCTCCCACTCTCCGACCAATGCTTCAACTTGTTGCTCAAGCGGTTGGTGGAGTGGGCCAGTCAAGAAACCCTCGTCGTTGGCCAACGGAATGGCGGTGAGTTCAGCCCTCGGTTTGTCAAAAACCATTGCCAAAACCTTGACGCCGCTGTCAAACTTTTCGGGCACGCAGTCAACCAGTTCATCGTCCAGCACAGGACTAGTGAACCGGATCTCAGCAGCGCCCTGAGATAGCCAGTCGACCCCCCATGCCTCGACCACTGGCCGTGTCAAGTACGCGTAGACAGTGACCCCGGCAACAACCGCAGCGTCGAAACCCGCAGCCCTTCCACCCTCGTCGGTATGGATTGGGTTACTGGCGTGCTCGGGAAGATTCCGTGCCCGGACTGACCATTTTCGAGGTGTGCCTGCTGTCAACAAATCATCTCCCCCTAGGACAAGTGCTCATCTCGTCTAAACCCATCCGGACCCTTATCACACCCATTACAACATCTGGTTCGAAGAACCAGAAAGGCCCGAAATCTTTGCGATTTCGGGCCTTCTCTTTGGTAGCGGGGGCGGGATTTGAACCCGCGACCTTCGGGTTATGAGCCCGACGAGCTACCAGACTGCTCCACCCCGCAAGCGGAAGGGTAACGGCGCCCCATCAATGCGCCTACCCAACGATGCCCCCACCCGAGGGTGAGGTAGTCCACAGCAGTCAGGCCGTTAGCCGTGCAGGTGCAACGGTTCTCGCGCCGACACGTCTAAGCCGGCCACCGCTTGGCCGATGGCCACATTCAGACGATCGCGCAGGCCACCGTTGACCCAGCCGGTGACTGGGGAGACATAGGACGCCACGCCTGTCTTAATTTATGTACTCAAAGAACTTGGAGACCCATTGCCGTAGCCCAAGCGTTATGACTACTGTCCCGACCGTGAGTAAAGCCAGTGCCTCGACGTTGCAATTACGTCATGCGTAACGACACCCGGTGTGTGATCATCGGAGGTGGGGCCATGGGTGTCGGCCTTCTCTACCACTTAGCCCATGAAGGCTGGACCGACACTCTGCTAATCGAGAAGGGCGAGCTCACCTCAGGCTCTACCTGGCATGCAGCGGGCCTAGTTCCCCACTTCATCGGCAGCCTCAACATGGCAAAAGTCCATGCTTACGGCGTCGAGTTGTATAAAACCCTCGAAGAAGAGACGGGCATGGCCACCGGCTGGCATGGTTGCGGCGCTATCCGCCTAGCCGTCAACCACGAACAGGCCGAGTGGTACAGCTATGTGAACGCCATGCTTGATTCGCTAGGGATCGAGTCACACCTCATCGGCCACGACGAAATCCGTGAGAAGGCCCCCCTCATGGAGTCGATCGACGATGTCGTCCTTGGTTTTTGGACTCCACACGATGGTTGGTCTGACCCCACAGGATCCACTAACGCCATGGCCGTCGGGGCCCGCCAACTTGGCGCCCAGATCGCTCGTCATACTCTGGTAACCGGTGTTATCCAACTTCCTGATAGTCGCTGGCTTGTCACCACCGATAAGGGCGAAGTCACCTGTGACCACATAGTCAACGCTGCTGGTCACTATGCCCCACAAGTCGGAGCCATGTCGGGCATCGACGTACCAATCGTCTCAATGATCCACCAGTACCTCGTTACCGAACCGCTCGACGCTTTCAAGGCCTGCAAAGTTGAGATGCCTGTCATCCGTGACCCTCGCTCGTCGTGCTACTACCGCCAAGAGATTGACGGACTCCTCATCGGTCCTTACGAGACCGAGAATTCCGTTACCTACGGTCTTGATGGGATCGACTGGAACCTCCATTTCCACCTAACTCCACCTGATCTAGACCAGCTGGCCCCCTGGCTTGAGATCTCAGCCGCACGATTCCCAGTATTCGCGGAAGCCGGCATCAAACAAGTCGTCAGTGGCCCTATTACCCATACCCCGGACGGTGGCTATCTCATGGGCCCTGCCGCCGGCCACCAAAACTACTGGTTCTGTGCTGGCGCATCCATAGGCATTACCCAAGGTCCAGGTGCTGGGAAATATCTCGCACAGTGGATGGTTCACGGCCAGACCGAAATCAACGTCCGAGAGATGGACCCCCGCCGCTTCGGGCCTTGGTCTGATCGGGAGTACACGATTGACAAATCGATCGATGAGTACCACGAGATGTACCAAGTACGGATGCCCGGGGAGTACCGCTCAGCAGGTCGACCGATGAAGCGAACCCCAATCGCTGATCAGTTAGACGCTCTAGGTGCCCAGTGGCAAGATGTCTGGGGATGGGAGCGCCCCCGTTACTACGGCGATCCCGAGGAGTACACGTGGCGCCGATCCAATGCCCACGACATCGTTGGTATTGAGTGTCACGGTGTTCGTAATCGGGTCGGTATAGCTGATCTCTCCGCCTTTGCGAAATTCAGCGTGGTTGGACCTGACGCTGCGGTCCTCCTAAGCCGCCTCTCAGCTAACCGGTTGCCGTCCCGAGATGGAGGAATTCGCCTCGCCCACTTCCTCACAGAACTGGGCGGCATCGAAGGCGAGATGACGATCACTAGGTTGGGAACTGAGCGGTTCTACCTGAACTCAGCCATCGCCGGCACGACCCACGACATGGATTGGCTACGGCAGCATGCCCTCCCTGACGAGAAGGTCACTATTGAAGACTTAACAGAGCAGGTGGGGATCCTCGCCGTTACCGGTCCCCAAGCCCGCAATGTGCTGATCGCCTGTACAGATGCTGACCTCTCCTCCAAGGCATGGCCGTGGCTGACCTGCCAACAGGTCGAAGTCGGCGGTGTCGGCTGTACCGCCCTTCGGGTCAGCTACGTCGGCGAACTGGGCTGGGAACTTCACCACCCCATCGACCAGATGCCCCAGTTGTACGGTGCTTTAATCTCTGCTGGTGAACCGTATGACATGGTCCACTTTGGCTCTTTGGCCATGAACACTATGCGGATGGAAAAGGCCTATAAGGCTTGGGGTGGTGAACTCACTACAGAGATAACACCAATTGAAGCTCGCCTTGAGCGTTTTATCGATCTTGATTCCGGCCGAGATTTTCTCGGCCGGGATGCCACCCTCTCACGTCGAAGCGTTGACCATGACTCCACTGAAGTCGAACTAGAGCAGGTACTTGTGTACTGCGAAGTTGACGCCACTGATTCGGACTGTCGCGGAAATGAACCCTGCTACGACCCGTCGGGTGATGGTTTGCGCTGTATGGGCATCACCACCAGTGGCGTCTGGGGCCACACCGTCGGGAAGTCGTTGGCCTTCGCATACGTCGAACCGTCATTCGAGGCCCCCGGCTCAACCTTCGAGGTTGTCCTATTCGGTAAACGTCACACCCTGACCGTGCTGGGTGAACCAGCGCATGACCCTCTGAACGAAAGACTGCGGACATGAGTGCCCAAGGAAAGCGCACTGGACGAGCTGGTGGTCGGGCCGCACGGGTAGCCGCTCGGGCCGCCGGGCTCGCTGACGACGAGAAGGCTGTTCGCCCTGGCCAGGCCGGCGGTGCCTACAAACCACTGACCGACTCTGAATGCCGCACCATCTACGAAACAGCCCTAACCATGCTGGAGGAGTTTGGTATGGGCACTCCAATCCCAGAATTTATCGAGGTGGTTGTACCCGCCGGGGGTTGGGTTGATGAGTATGAGCGGCTCCACTTTCCCCGATCTCTGGTGGAAGACGCCATAGACATGGCAGCCAAAGAGTTCACTTGGCATGGGTTCAACGATGACCGCTCCATCGTGGTTGGCGGCAACCGGGTCCACTTCGGCACTGCTGGTGCTGCCGTATCGGTCTGGGAGCATGAAACCCGCAAGCACCGGCCGTCCAACCTCCAGGATTTGTACGACGTTGCCCGTCTCGTCGACACCCTTGAACACATTCACTTCCACGTCCGCACGCTGGTACCCCGAGACATGGTTGAGTCACGTGATCTTGACTTAAACACCGCATACGCAGTAGCTATGGGAACCTCAAAGCCAATTGGCACATCGTTCTTTCAGCCTGAGCATGTGTACGAGGTCGTTGACATGTTCGACGAGATGCTTGGTGGCCAGTCTGGCGCCTTTTCCCAGAGGCCATTCTGTGTGGCCAACAATACATTCGTCGTACCACCCCTGCGCTATGCCGAAGATGCCGTACGTTCGATGGTCGCTCAGGTCCATACCGGAATGCCCATCAATCTGCTATCAGCCGGACAAGCAGGTGCCACCTCACCCGCTGCGCTGGCTGGATCCCTAACTCAGGCTCTCGCAGAGTGCCTTTCAGCACTGACATGTGTCAACTTGCTAAACCCCGGTCACCCTTGCGTAATGGGCCTCTGGCCATTCGTTTCTGATCTGCGGACTGGCGCCATGACTGGAGGGTCAGGTGAAGAGGCGGTACTAAACGCTGCTGCCGCCCAAGTAGCTAATTGGTTAGGCCTACCGTCCGGTGTGGCTGCCGGCATGAGTGACTCGAAAGTGCCTGATAATCAGGCTGGCCATGAGAAGGGGCTGACCGTTGCGCTAGCCGGGCACGCCGGTGCCAACCTCGTCTATGAATCGGCTGGAATGCTGGCCAGTCTGCTGGCTTGTTCGTACGAAGCGCTGGTCATTGATAACGACATGCTCGGTGCCGTCAACCGAACTATCCGGGGCATCGAAGTGACGCCGGATACTCTCTCGATCGAAACAATAAAGTCAGTTATCTTTGGCGCCGGCCACTTCCTAGGTCAAGATCAGACCCTTGCTCTGATGCAGAGCGAATACATCTACCCCGAGGTTGGTGACCGACTCAGCACCGCCGACTGGTTTGACGCCGGTGCTACCTCAGTTGACGAGCGTGCCAGATTGCGGGTACACGAAGTGCTGGCCTCGCACTTCCCGTCGCACGTGTCACCTGATCTTGATGCCCGAGTCCGGGACCGATTCAATATCCAACTTCCGGTAGGGCAGTTAACCAGTTCTAGCCACTGGAGTTGATCTGGAATTGGACCAGAGTTATCCAGAGCAGTTCATACCCCAACGAGAGACATTTGTTACCCACCAAATCCATTGCTAATAGGCCCTTGATTAAACATGTCCGCCATCTCGGCGACCGATCCAAATGGGTTATCACCCTTCCGACAACATCAAGTCAGATCGACTAGATGTGCCGCGGGCCCTTCCGGATCTATAAGACCAAGCAGCGAAGGCCAACCAATAACGACTTCGGGGGTTCCCGCAGTACCCGGTGCCACTTGATGAAGGCCGAACCGAACCACTAACCCCTCTGCTCTCACTCCAAATACCGCATAGTTCGATGCCTCAAGTTCCAGGCCCCGTCCATCCGCCCAAAGCCCGGCCGTTCCCAACTGGCTCAATAGTTCCTGTCGAGCAAAGAATCCGATCGTCGCCAACCACGGGCTCTCCGTGACAAATAAGTCTCCCAAGTTCAACTTGGTACCCGTCCGCAAATCGACCAGAACCGAGTCGACCCGATCATCTATGTCAGCCGCACCAGCCCACTCGACTCGGGCCTCATAAACCACGCTGACCAGCCGATCATCTAACAACCACACCATCCCCGATCCCTGAAGTGAGTCACGCTCAAGGGCCGACCTAGCCGAATCCTCTCCAGATTGCTCAGAAACGGCAGTCATAAATGCAGCTTGTAGTTCCTCAATCGGACCACGAAGCGCAACGTTTACCGGATGGTCTAGAGCGAGGCCATCCAACTGCGGATAGCTCAATTCGTAGGAACCCCTCCCTCCGACTGTTCCGGCCATTGAATCCACGTATACCGACCCGTGGACCACGACAGGCTCTGAGTTGGAGCCCATTGGTAACTTCCCCTCGGGTAGCGAACTAGTGGGTCCCACGACATCACTAGACGGCGCCGGCGTCTTTCCTATGCCATTGGCCACCATTTCGCGACCGTCTGCCTCCGCACAACTAACGGCCGCAATGGCCAACACCAGAATAAAAACACGTGTCGCTAATCCGTGTGAGAGTAGGAAACGGCAGAAGTTCACATTCGAGATGGTAGCCACCAGTACCGGGACACCCCGTCGGGTACCTGTCCATCGCTACCATCAACCTATGTCTTTCAGACGAAAGCCCCGACAGATCACCTCCCAACGGGCCGAACAACGCCGTAGCCGACGGCCCGCAGCACAGATGGTCGCCAACAGGCCAGATAGTGACCAAACCCTGCTCGACCTAGTTAACGGAATGCGTGAACTCACTGAAAGGATTGGAGTTCTAGAACACCGCTTTGACGCCCTCGGTACTCGAGCTGCTGTCGACCCTGACAGCGAGGATGTCATGGAGCTTCGACTCCACGTAGCCCGCCTGTCTGCCGAGGTCTCCCGAGTCACAGTGGGTCTTGAAGCCAGAATCGCCGAGGTGGCCACCAATGTCGGCGTGGCCCTGGTTGGTGACCCAGTCTTGGCCACCATCCCTCCGACCGGTTTACGCATATCGACCCCGGTGCTTGCTGGCGACGAGACCTTTGAAGACCTAAGCGCTGACTCTCCAGCCAGAGCACGCGGCGCCCAGTCCTCCTTTAACGTGGCACAAACTGGGCGCACTAGTGGCTGGCAGCCCGTAGAACCTGAGTAGCAGGACTGGGGTCTCCCACCAGACCGATCTAGCCAGCCACAGTCTCTAAAGCATCAATCAGTTCCTGCATCCGGGCCTGGATACGCCCGAACTCCACCCAATCGGCCGGATCTTGAGACAATGCAGCAGCCGAAGCCGACTGAAGTTGGATGAACTCAGCCACCAATTCGCCAAGGTCGTCAGGAAGCAGAGTCTTGACATCGGTCACGACAACTCCTGCGGCCGAACCTTCACCAGCATCCACCGAACTGGAAATCACGCCACTACCGGCAGCACCAGTCGAAAGGCCTTGAAATAAGTCATCCAGTGACTCGTCAATCAATTCCTCAAGCGCCTGTTGAAGAGAATTAGCCATAACTACTTGCTCACCAACCGACACGATTACCCGCTCAAGTTCCGGAACCGTACTGTCACCCTCAGCCTGCACGTACAACGGTCGGACGTACAGAATTGAATTCTCAATAGGCACCAACAACAGCTCGCCAAACAGCACCGAAGATCCTCGCTGGCTTAGCAGTGTCTGGAGGCTAGCAACCGCCTCATCGTTACGAATACGTTCTTCAGCGAGTGCTGGACCATCGAAATTAGATGACGGCGGCCGGTACACAACCAACTCGCCCAAATGATCACCGTCGCTGCGGCCCACTATGAAAGCGGCAAGCTCCTTGCGGGCATCGTCCTCATCAAGCGGCACAAAAGCTCGCATGATCACGAACTCTGCTTTTTCCCCAGATAGCAAGACCTCGGAAGACCCTTCACCTTCGGGTAGCGCCATCATCATCCGATATGGCGCCATGCGACGGTTCCGAACCCCAATCTGGAAGCCCTGCTCATCAACCAGCACAACATTCCCTGCACCTTCACCAGTTCGACCCGGGTCCTGAGATACTGCCCACTCTGAGGCACGCTGGTAGAAATTTTCCGTATCTTCTACGTGGTAAGCACCCCACATTTCTGATTGCAGTCGAAAAAGATCCTCGGCATAGCGCAGGTGTACGTCCAGCCCGGATGGCATCGCCGACATCGGAGTAAATAGTCCTTCGAAGGCATCCGAGAACGCAGCGATCAAGGGATCAGTCTCATCAACCACGTACAAAATGACCTCTCCAGTGAACGCATCTACGGTGGCTTTCACCGAGTTGCGCACGTAGTTCAAGTCGTGTCGTAGTCCACTAGACCGAGGTAACTCACCCACTGAAGCCTGCTCGGCGTAGGGGTAGCGATCAGTAGTCGTGTAGCCATCCACCACGTAGATGATCCGGCCATCGATCAACACTGGGTATGGGTCGGCGTCGAAGTGCAGGAACGGCGCCAACTTCTCGACCCGATCTCGCACATCTCGGACATAGAACACGCGAGACTCATCAGTGACGAAGTTGGAGATCAGGGGTTCCAACTCACCAAACCTAAGAGCGAAAGCCACTTTCCGAACAAAGGAACCCATGCCAACGCCACCATCGCCACCGATGTCGGCGTACCGAACAGCCTGAGTCTCCTGATTCTCGTCAGTGAAGTCGACCTCATCGCGACTTGCACCCACCACTGCGTAACCATCTAGGCCCTCACCGATATATATCTGTGGCCGATCCAGCGTCACCTCCACAGACGGATCAATCGACACCGGCAAATCCCCTACTAAGAATTCTGGATCGCCCGAGCCTCTCACCCGACTAACCGGAGCCATAGCCACGCCGTAGCCGTGAGTAAACGCCACGTGCTGGTTCTCCCACGACCGAGTCTCGTTTAACTCCAACTCACGGGTACCTAACAGCACCTGAGTTGTCTCACCATCGATTATGTACCGATCAGTGTCCATTTCATCAGTGAAGGCGTAGAACTCACGCTCACCCTGTAGCCGATCGAACGTGCCCTGCACCACGAGGGGATCCAGCGTACGGATGTTACGCACAGTGCCCCTGTTGGCCAAGAGGTCACTTGCTGTGACCTGGTTATCGAAGTCAGTGAGTTGCACCTCGGCAATGCCATCAAGTCCATAGGCCACTCGGGTGGCCGTGATATTGCGCTCGATATAGGGCGCCTCTTTTTCAGACTCGGCAGGCTGCACACGAAGACTCTGGATGACAGCCGGATAGATGTTGCCCATCACAAGAGCCACGAACGCCCAAAGACCAACGGCCAAGGTGGGGAGCACCCAGCCCCGTCGACGGATATTCAAAATGAGCAGTGTCACAGCGAAAAGCGAGATGAGAATTAGCAGATTTATTACTGGGAGCTGGGCCTTCACATCGGTATAAGTCGCACCATTTACTGCACCACGGTCCGATGTAGTCAACTCAAAGCGAGCCAGCCAGTAATCCCCAGCCCTAACTAGGGCAATGAGACCAAGCAGCACCGACAGATGGGCCTTGACCGCTGGCTGAACGCGTTCACCTGTCGTCTGTAACCGGATTCCACCATTGATGTAATGGAACAGCGTGGTGACAAACAGCGTCACCATCAGCGTGGCGAACAGCCACCCCACCACAAAGGACAAGAACGGTAGTCGAAAGACATAGAAGCCGATGTCTCGGCCGAACAGATCATCAACGACACCAAAGTCCATCCCATTGGTGAACAGCAACCACTCTTCCCACCGACCGCTAACGCCGAAACCAGCTACCAGAGCAAACAGGGCCGATAGCACGAAGCGCACCAGCCAACGACGACGACCAACCAACAGGTGGTAGCCCCGTAGAAGGTCCTCTTCCGGGCCCGGTGGACGAATAGGGGGTGCCAAGCGGTCAGCAACTGTCAGATTAGTGAACAATATGCCAAAGAAAAGGAGGGTGAACAGAGTCACCAACACCACTTGGGCTCCGAAAACTGACACAAAAACGTCTTCGTGGCCAAGCTGATCGAACCATAGGTAGTCAGTCCAGAATCCAGCCATACCCCGAAGTGAGAGCATCAATACGATGAAAGCTGAGACGACCAACCCAGCAATCATGCGAAACTTCATTGACCGGCCGGACCGACGAAAGGTCCGAGGGAAAGAACGTGAACTGGGTGGAGGGGCGTCTTCAGGGCGCATGATCAGAGCCTACGAGTGAGATCGCCTGCCAACCCACGTCGCCCTCAAGTCGATGACCACCAACGGGCGGTTCCCTGTCACTCAGCAGGAAGGCGCAACTCCAGAGTCTGACCGCCGTAGCGGGCCAGCACCGCCAACGCATCTTCCAAATCCACTACACCCTCTACAGCCATGGAGTTAGCGTGCTTGCGGGCTTCGTCAACCTCGCCAGCCGGCACCAACATGAGGTCCATGCCGCCGTCACGAGCCGCCACCACCTTTTGGATAATTCCTCCAATCGGACCTACAACGCCCGCCGGGTTGATCGTTCCGGTAGTGGCCACCTGGAGCCCACCGGTCAACTCGCCCGGGGTGACAAGGTCTAGTATCGACAACGTCAGCGCCAACCCGGCCGAATTCCCTCCCACTTGGCCTGTATTCACCAAAATATCGACCGGAAGATCTTCAACGTCTTCCCACCTGGTTTGAGGAACCACCCCAAGAAATCCAACTTTTGGGTCATCTTCTCGCTCCCCGAGAACAACTGAAACCATCCGCGAAGTCCCACCCCTAACCGGCTCCACCTCCAAGCCCACTATCTCTCCCGGACCCCGACCGCGAATCGCTTCTACTAGATCCATGGCCTCAAACACGGGGTCACCGTCAACGGACAAGATCACATCGTCAGTGGTTAGAAACCCATCTGATGGTCCAACGACCTCGGCAAGACCTACGCCAGTGGATCGAAATGGGTCTATACCCAGATAACGAAGGGCCACGGCCACCGCAGTGGACTTCGAGACCCGCATTAGTTGAATATTGAACGCGCGGTTCTCATCTACGCTCCGACCACCAAGAATCTGATCTTCTTCGATAAGAGCCAGTGATGGCCTCATACGGGCCTCTAGCCACTCCCAACCGTTTACCGTGGCATCTTGGCGAACCGTCGTGAAGTAGATCTCGCCCACGGCATTGAATCGTTGACCGGCGGTGACAGACACCTTGGTGCTCAGCGGTTGAACCGAGCCAGGCCGGAACACAAAATAAGGAACCCGTACAAACGTGGCTAAAAGTACTGCGGCCACCAACAACAAGAACAATGCACCCCAGAGACGCCGAGGCGCACTCCGCGCTGAGGAACCGACTGGCTGGTCCGTCGGGTCGCCCGCCAGTAAGTTCTCCTCCATGGACGCCCAGCCTGCCACGCAAGTCGCAACATCCAACAGGCGCGGCCCATGTCATAAGAGGTTGAACTGATGGAACATCGGTTACTAAATCGTGTCTTCACGAGAAGCAGGCCCCTACCACCCTCGGGAGACCTGGAATACGCCACGGACCGACCTTGGAGCCCAGGGGCGCGCCTCGGAATCTGGTTCCAACCCCCTAGACGGGTGGCGATCGGTAAAAAAGCCCAAACCCGCTGGTGGCACCGGCTCCGCTCACTAGTTCTGCTTGCAACGTTCGTGGTGTTCGGTGGCATAGCCGTAGCCACTACTATCGGCGTGTTCCTCTTCCTCTCAGGGTTCCTAATCGAACGGGCTATCGGTTGAACGGTTGTGCTCAATGACTGACGCGACCTCTAATCCCCAAGAAGGAAACGATCTAGGGGGGAACCGACACATCCATCCAGATCCCCCGCCTACACGCGAAGTGGCTGAACGACGGCGACGTGCAGTAATGGCAGGACATACTTGTGACCTCGATACAGCACGTTCCTTAGGAACCGATCCATCTTCGGTAGTCCGCTCAGCTGCCCTCGGGGCTCTCGCCCGTATCGCCCGTGTTCCACTTGCACTATCTCCAAAGGAGCTGGCCACCGAGTTGGCCGTCGGGCTAGTGGACTCCGACCCGGTTGTACGACGTCGGGGAATCGAGATCTTGGGTGACCCGATGATTGATGCCACTGAGGTTGTCGGTGTGGCTGCCAACCTACTTCCCACCCTTTTAGCCGACCCTGACGACACAGTCGTCGAGATGGCCTGCTGGGCGGCTGGTGAAAACCCCGATCTAGCAGAGATCTTGGTCGACTCAGTTGTCGCCGTGGCCGGCACCGGTCCCGACGACCCCGGTCACGAAGACCCACTGTGTCGTGAGGCCGCGGTGGCTGCCCTAGGCGCGCTGGGTCACGTATCGGGCAAGGCAGCGGTGCTAGCCGGCCTTAACCAGCGGGCCACAATTCGTCGCCGGGCGGTACTAGCCCTGGCAGCTTTTGAGGGTGCAGATATCGAAGAAGCGCTGACAAAAGCGCTTGATGACCGAGACTGGCAAGTCCGTCAAGCCGCCGAAGACCTCCTAGGCGTAGACCAGGAGCCCCAATGAGAAACCATCAGCAACGGCAAACTCAGATGATAAGAAACCGACTAGCGCCGGCCTTCCATAAACATCACTCGCATGGCCTCGAAGGATTCAATGCAGTGGCCGGCGCCCAGCACCACGCACTCCATCGGTGTCTCAACGGGTACTACCGGAACCCCAACTTCCTCTGCGATCCGCACGTCGAGGCCGCTGAGTAAGCTCCCACCACCCACCAAACAGATCCCATGAGCAAGCACGTCTTGGGCCAACTCAGGTGGCGCCTGAGCTAGGCACTGCACCACCGACTCAACCATGGCCGTCACCGGCTCTTCGATAGCCCGACGAATTTCCAACGGGGTGAGCACAACTGTCTTGGGCAGACCACTCATCAGCTCTCGGCCCTTGACCTCAGCTCGTCCCTCATCTGGCATGGGCGCCGCAGAACCGATCGTCCACTTGATCTCCTCAGCAGTGCGCTCACCGATGGCTAGCCCGTACTCTCGACGGATGTAGGCCTGGATAGCAGCGTCGATATCGAATGACCCGACTCGAACCGCTTCGAGAGCGACCACACCACCGAGCGAAAGTAGGGCGGACTCCGATGTGCCTCCGCCAATGTCCACCACCATGTTGCCAACGGGTTCGGAGATCGGCAGATTGGCGCCGATTGCTGCGGCCAGCGGCTGTTCAATCAGCTGAGCATCAGCCGCACCAGCCCGTCGTGCTGCCTCGGTAACGGCCCTACGCTCCACGGCCGTAATGGCTGATGGGACACAAATCAGAACCTTCGGTCGGTTAAAACGACTCACACCGACTCGTTCAAGTAGCAGGCGCACCATTCGCTGGGTTACCTCAAAGTCAGTAATGGCACCCTTCCGCAGCGGTCGCTTGGCCACAACGTGTTCGGGAGTACGGCCAATCATGTGCCAAGCCTCATCTCCCATGGCAAGCACCTCGCCCGAACGTTCGTTGATTGCGATTACTGAAGGTTCAGCCAACACCACCCCCTCACCGCGCGCGTAGACAAGTGTGTTAGCCGTACCTAGATCGATGGCCAAGTCACGTGCCACCTCAGGAATACCGACCCGGTCCGGCTACTCCAGGAAGTCCGTTACCAGATGGTCCTGCCTTAGATGTCTCATCCTTAAACGAGTCATCTTCGGCCGGAGCGGCCCCGATTACCCTGATCCCGCTAGGACCACCGGTGTCCGTCTCTGGGATCGGAGAACCTCCACGGACACCTTCTCGGAGAGCCCGCAAATTGGCCCTTGCCTGGTTTGGATCCTCGATCACTCTCTTCGGGCGACTGAACAACCAAACGATGGATGACAGTGCTGCGGCTAGAGCAACCCCACCGACCAGAAAAAGCACAGCCGGGTTCACTACGGCAACTCCGAATCTAATTGCTGGACCGTATCCGTAGCATCTGATACTCGAGGAAACGGTGCTTCCGCTCCGAGAACAGGTATATCGACTAAATGCTGGGCGTCGACACCCCAGTGCTCACCACCGGACCATGTCTCTCGCTTCCAGATCGGCATAGTTGCCTTCAGTGTGTCAATACACCAACGCCCAGCGTCAAATGCTGTATCCCGGTGGGGTGATGACACAGCCACTATCACCGCCGCATCCCCGATAGCCAGTAGACCCGTGCGGTGTATCAAGGCGATACGACCGAGATCTGGCCAGCGTTTGCGCGCCTCGTCGGCCAGACGTCCCAGTCGGGGCACCACCTGGGACTCATAGGCCTCATACTCCAGTGCGGCGACATCAACACGTCCTTCAGCGTGGTTGCGCGCATCACCCCGGAAGACCACCACAGCCCCACAGTCAGCTCGCCCCATCCAGCGGGTCACCTCGTCGATAGGCAGGGGGTCCGGGAGCAATCCAAGCCACGTCTCACTGTCGCTTGTCCCAAACCTAAACCCGGCACCGGTAGTGACAACAGTGTCATCGGCATGAGAACCGAAGGGAGTCTTACAGGCCATCTTTTGCATCGTAGGGTGCGCTGCCCGATTCCCGGGGGCGCTTGACTAAACGTACCAATAGCCATCCCACGGTAAACACCAGTACCCCAGCCACAGTGAGTGAGATCTTCTGACGGTCCTGAGCATCCATACGATCCAGCAGGCCGGGTTCATGGCCGGCCACGTATGCCTCCTCGTTGGAATGGGTTGGCTCCCATCCGAGGTCACGGATCCGATCATTAGCAACCACCCACGGATACACCGAGTATGGAAAAAACCCGGGAGGTGCCGGCGATAAGCCCAACTTCCATAGCACTCGAGCTACCAAAGCGGCCAGCGGTCCAGGTAAACGTAACCGGGGGCCGGGACCCCCCAACTCGGCCATGACCTCCACTCCTATCCAGCCATCGGGTGCCACGTTCAACGGCCCGTCGTAACGCGACTGCACGGCACACACGGCAGCAGAAGCCAAGTCGTCCGAGTGGAGAAACTGCCCAAGCGGCTCCCCCTCGTCGCTACGTATTGACGCTGCAGCACCCACAACCGTGGCTAACCCACCGGGCCGTTCCTCAGCGACGGTCACTGCATTCCGCAATACCGTCAAGGTCCGGTCAGTGGACTCATTGGCCCACGCGGTGGCTAACTCTTCCATACGGGCTCGATGGACAGCGAAAGCAAAATCTGGGCAAGGTCGCACCGGGGCATCCTCGGTCAATGGAACCGGGTTATCGGGCCAAGCGCCATAGACCATGGCCGACGAACGAAAAACAAGGTGCATTACCCCAGAATCAGACGCTGCAGCCAGGAGGCGTTCGACAACAGCTAGGCGAT
>CAWVUB010000011.1:0-34862 GCA_963933065.1 uncultured Acidimicrobiaceae bacterium
AGTTGACGCGCATCGCTTTCCGGTTGAGGCGGCAGGGGAACGGGGCCCAATGCTGGTTGTCCAAGTCGACACCGTGGCGGTTTTGGCTGATGTGGTGGCTGCTATCGACCAGCCGCCAGAAGAGCCAGTAACCGTTTTGCAGGGCTTAGGTACCAGCGAGGAAAGAATCGTGCAGGTTGCCTGGGATGACCTTCTCAGCGTGGTCAAGCCTGATCATCTGACCTCGTTGTTTGTGCCTCGCTTAAGCGCGCCTATTGCTTTGGAGATCCAGCGGTTTGTCGAGCTGGTTGACGTGTTGCGCCGCGAGTGTCCGTGGGATGCCAAGCAGAACCACACAAGCTTGCGCCCACATCTACTCGAGGAAGCCCACGAGGTACTTGAGGCCCTCGATGGATTTGACGAAGTCACCGGAAATGGTTCTGACGCGCTTGAAGAAGAATTGGGTGATCTACTTTTTCAAGTAGTTTTTCATGCTCGCATCGCCGCCGACGCTGGTCGCTTTGATTTGGCTGATGTAGCCAGCGGCATCCACGACAAGCTCTATAACCGCCATCCTCATGTTTTCCCAGCCGCCGATGGCTTAGCAATCACGGGAATAGCGGACCTTGGTGATGAAACTCAGTTGCTGGCCAACTGGGACCGAATCAAACAGGTCGAGAAAGGTCGAGAATCAGTGCTCGATGGCATTCCGCCGACGCTTCCGGCCTTGGCGGTAGCGCAGAAGGTTCTCCACCGTGCAGCCGGTATCGGCGTCGAACCTCACCTGGAGGCCGGGCTGGTATCTGGAGTATCCAACGACCAGGAACTGGGAGAGCTGCTGTTGGCCGTGACGATGGCCGCTCGGGCCGCTGGCCTCAACGCTGAAGACGCTCTGAGGGAGGCGGTAGCCCGGTTTTCAGCAACTGTCCGCCGTGCAGAGACAGAGGACAACCAGAGCTGACATCTCTGGTTGTAGACCTCCCGGGTAGCGTTGAGCCTCATGAGCAGTATCGCTGTAGTTGCCGGACGACAGGTCATCGACAGTCGAGGCAATCCCACCGTTGAGGTAGACGTAGTTCTCGATTCAGGTGCTGCCGGTCGTGCCATGGTCCCGAGTGGTGCTTCGACTGGGAAGTTTGAAGCTGTTGAGTTAAGAGATGGAGGCGGGCATTGGGCTGGTAAGGGTGTGACCGCTGCAGTGGCCAACGTAGACGGTGAGTTGGCGGCGGCGGTCCGAGGGCTTGATGCGTGTGATCAACGAACCGTGGATCGGGCATTGTGCGATGCTGACGGCACTGAAGACAAAGGTCGCTTAGGTGCTAACGCCATATTAGGTGTATCTCTTGCCGTCGCTCACGCTGCTGCGGCTGAGGCCGACGTTCCACTGTTTCGTTATGTAGGTGGCGCCAATGCGCACGTGCTGCCTGTGCCCATGCTCAACGTCCTGAATGGCGGTGAGCATGCCGACAACAACGTTGACTTGCAGGAGTTCATGCTCATGCCGGTGGGTGCAGCGTCGTTTTCAGAAGGACTCCGGTGGGGCGTGGAGTGCTACCACGTACTTAAGAACGTCTTGTCGGATCGGGGTCTAGCGACGGCTGTTGGCGACGAAGGTGGCTTTGCTCCAAATTTGGGCTCCAACGAGGAGGCTGTCACCTTGCTGCTGGAGGCCATCGAGAAGACAGGTCTCACGCCTGGAGACGATATGGCAATAGCGTTAGACGTCGCTTCGACGGAGTTTTTTCGGGACGGGGCCTACCACCTGACTGGTGAAGGCCGAACCCTTTCATCCGACGAGATGGCTAACTACTTGGCTGACTTGTCTGACCGCTATCCGATCGTTTCCATCGAAGATGGTTTGGCCGAAGACGACTGGAACGGTTGGGCGGCGCTGCACGGTTTGGTCGGCGATCGCGTTCAATTAGTGGGTGACGACCTGTTTGTCACCAATGTGACCCGCCTCCAGCGAGGTATTGAAGCGAACGTGGCTAACTCGATTCTCATAAAAGTCAACCAGATCGGAACACTCACGGAGACCCTCGAGGCCGTGGAGTTGGCTAACGCAAACGGTTGGACTGCTGTGATGTCTCACCGGTCCGGTGAGACAGAGGACACGACAATTGCTGATCTCGCTGTGGCTACAAACTGTGGCCAAATCAAAACTGGTGCCCCGGCCCGGAGCGACCGCGTGGCCAAATACAACCAGTTGCTGCGCATCGAAGAGATTCTGGATGAGGCGGCCGCCTATCGCGGACGGTCCGCTCTGGCTGCCGGCTAACTGGTGCGTCAGACCACTAGCCGACGGCTCATTTTGTTACTGGTGACTATCACTGCGGCTGCAGCGGCTCTGCCGCTCGGGGTGGTGCCGTTTCGCGATTGGTTGGTGCAACGCGAACGCAGCGCTCAACTCCGTGTCGAGGTTGGGGTCGTTGAGGCCGTGAATCGAGATTATGAGGCGAGGATTGACGCCCTAGGTACCGACGAGGAGATAGAACGTCGAGCCCGGGAAGATTACGGCTTAATCCGGTCCGATGAGGAGGCTTATGCCATTTCGCCGTCACCGCAAACAAGTCGCGAGATCCCTGGTGTCTGGCCCTTTGGAAACTGATATAAGCGTCGGAGTTGGACCGTTCTGAAGTTATCTATTAACAGGATCTTCGGCAAACGCCCTCTTCGTGGAAGGAGTGAGATAGGCCAGAAGCAGAGACTGTTCGTGCGGTTGGCCTTGTCGGTGTCGTTCTGTTTGGGGCATCTGCTCTGGTCGGGACTCAGTTGACTACGACACTCACTCCGCAGAAGATGCTGGCAGTTGCCTCCGCGGGCACCGGAAGAGGGCTGCTGTGGAAGTAATGTTCGTTGTCGTAACGCTGGATCATCATTTGATTGTTGATCCCAAGAGGGAGAACTAATGCAGGTATCGATGAACATCAACGGGGAGGAGATGTCCGACGACATCGAACCTCGCACTCTGTTGGTTCATTTCATCCGGGAGAATGCCGGTTTGACTGGAACCAATGTCGGCTGCGACTCGTCGTCTTGTGGTGCGTGCACTGTGCACCTCAACGGCGAAGCGGTGAAGTCGTGCACAGTCTTGGCCGTTCAGGCTGACGGACAGGAACTAACTACCATTGAGGGCCTTGCTGACGGTGACACTCTGCACCCGATGCAACAGGCGTTCCACGAATGCCACGCTCTGCAATGTGGTTATTGCACGCCGGGCATGGTGATGGCGGCTGTCTCCCTGCTCGATGAGGTGCCTGAACCTACTGAAGCTGAGGTCCGCGAGGGCCTTGAAGGCAACCTGTGCCGGTGCACTGGCTACCACAACATTGTGGCAGCTGTACTTCAGGCAGCGGGAGGTGCACGGTGATTCCCGTCGCTTTTGACTACGAGCGTGCAACCTCGACCGACCATGCTCTTTCGTTGTTGGCTGAGCATGGGGATGAAGCCAAGTTGCTGGCTGGCGGCCACTCGTTGCTGCCGCTCATGAAATATCGCCTTGCGGCTCCTGCTGTGGTGGTTGACATCGGACGGCTGACAGATCTGTCGTATGTTCGCTCCGACGGGGAAGTCCTAGCGATTGGTGCGCTAACTCGTCATCGTGATGTTGAGATCAGCGACTTGGTGCGGAGTGAAGTTGGATTGCTGGCTGCTGCTACAGCCAAAGTCGGAGATCCTCAGGTGCGTCATCGGGGAACGCTGGGTGGCTCACTAGCTCACGGCGATCCTGCCTCGGACCTTCCCGCCGCCCTCATCGCCCTGAGAGGCACTCTGATCATTCAGGGTCCGTCTGGCGTCCGTGAGGTGGCCGCCGACAGTTTCTTCACTGGATTCCTTGAGACGGACCTAGGCGACGATGAGATGCTTATCGAGGTGCGGATTCCCAAAGTGCCCGACGCTCGCTGGTCATTTCAGAAGTTCAATCGGAGGGCCCAAGACTGGGCCATAGTCGGTGCGGCGGTGATGGTAGACGGAGATTCGTGCGGCGTGGGACTTGTGAATATGGACTCACGTCCCATCCGGGCTACAGGCGTCGAAGCGGCCATAGCCTCCGGAGCCAGTGCCACCGATGCGGCGGCCACTGCGGCTGATGGTCTCGAGCCACCGACCGACCTCAACGCCGGAGTCGATTACCGATGTCATTTGGCCAGAGTTCTTACCCGGAGAGGCCTAGAAGAATCTGGCCGCTGAGGGTCCAAAGCCGGGCGGTGGCCCCCAATCCTCGTAACCTGTCAGGATGGTCTCCAAGGACACCGCTCACGATGTCCCCTCGGTTGACGCAGTAGTTGCAGCGCTTAACGCGGAGGACTACTTAGCCGACGAGGGCCTTGCAACCGCTATCTATCTTGCCCTCCGTCTTCGAAGGCCACTTCTTCTAGAGGGCGAAGCGGGGGTGGGTAAGACCGAAGTGGCTCGGGCGTTGGCAGCCTGGTCTGGTGGTGAGTTCATTCGCCTCCAGTGCTATGAGGGACTCGACGCTTCTCAGGCCGTCTATGAATGGGACTACTCCCGTCAGTTGTTGCACCTGCGAGCCGCCGAAGCTGCTGGCTCGGCCTCAGGAGCGGACGTAGCCGACTTGGAAGACGAGTTGTATCACGAGCGGTTTTTGGTGCGACGACCGCTCTTGCGTTCGCTAGTGGCTACGGACGGCGTGCCACCTGTGTTGCTTATAGACGAGTTGGATCGGGCAGACGATGAATTTGAAGCATTCTTGTTGGAGATCCTTTCAGACTTTGCAGTCACTGTGCCCGAACTGGGCACCTTCACAGCCGAGATACCGCCAGTGGTCGTCATAACGTCGAACCGTACCCGTGACGTACACGATGCTCTTAAACGCCGGTGCCTATACCACTGGGTAGAGCATCCCGATGTCGAACGCGAGGTCGAGATTCTGCATGTTCGAGCCCCGCATGTTCCTGCCGCTCTTGCCCATGACGTGGCAACGGTGGCTGCCGAGTTGCGAAAGATGGGGCTTTACAAACCACCAGGTGTAGCCGAGACAATTGACTGGGCTGAGGCTCTCGTGCTACTAGGTGTCGACGACCTTGACGCCGAGGCGATAGATGTCACTATTGGGGCGTTGCTCAAGTACCGAGAGGATCAAGACCGTCTCCGGTCTCGAGGCTTTGGGGAAGTGGTAGGGCTCCTGCGCGGAGCTTGAACTTTCCTAAACAACGTCTCGCTGATGCACCGACCATGACCGACAACAACTTACGTACTCTCGATCGACAGCTAGTTCGTTTCGTTGACAGACTTCGCTGTGCGGGGCTGAATGTGCCTTTTGGCAGCACCCTCTCATTTGGTCGTGCAGTTGCCGAGGTTGGTGCGACTAGTCGAGCGGGTGTGTATTGGTCAGGTCGAGCTACTTTGGTATACCGCCCTGAGGACATCGAGATTTACGACGTCGTATTTGACCACCACTGGGCTGGAGGGCTCTCCACGAGTCGGATACCTGTGGAGCAATCACCAGTGACTTTGGTCTTGGATACCGACGATGATCCGTTGTCGGAATCTGACGATGATTCGGAACAGGGTGAAGAACAACTCAGTGTGCGCTGGTCGCGTACTGAGGTTCTGGGAGCGAAAGACTTTGCTGAATGTTCGGAGAGTGAACTAACGGAGCTCTATGACCTCATGTCCCGGCTTCGGTTCTTTGGTGCCAGTCGAAGGTGCCGCCGGCTCCGCCCGACTTCGCGACGTGGGCGCCCCGACCTCCGGCGTACCGTCCGATCAGCGCTACGGACCGGTGGTGAACCAATCCGCCGGTCTTTCGCGGAACCAGGTAGGCGCCCTCGACGCCTTGTTTTGCTATTGGACGTTTCTGGTTCGATGGAGCCTTACGCCCGGTCTCTGAGCCGTTTCTTGCATGCGGCGATGGTCGGTCGTCGTCACGTTGAGGCCTTTGCCCTGGGCACCCGGCTAACGCGGCTTACACGAGAACTTTCCTCGCGGGATCCTGACGTGGCGTTGAAAAGAGCCGCTGAAGTAGTCACCGACTGGTCCGGCGGGACGCGCTTAGGTGACGGGCTGCGGTATTTCAACGACCTCTGGGGAGTCCGGGGGATGGCTCGAGGGGCCACGGTGGTAATCCTGTCTGACGGTTGGGATCGAGGTGAGCCAGCAACCATGACTGAACAGATGGAACGCCTAGGCCGGGTCGCTCATCGGGTCGTATGGGTCAACCCACTGAAAGCCTCGCCGGGCTACAGCCCGCTGGCCCAAGGTATGGCGGCGGCTCTACCTCATGTTGATCGATTCCTCGAAGGACACTCGCTGAATTCATTGCGTGAACTGGCTGAGGTACTCGTCGAGGAGTGAGTTGGTCCATATCGTCTACCCGGTGTTGCGCATCCCTGCGGCGATCCCGTTGATGGTCAGAAGCAGGCCCCGTTGAAGTTCTTTGTCGGCTCTGCCTGCGCGAGATTGATGGAGCATTTCTACTTGAAGTACGTTTAAAGGGTCGAGGTAGGCGTCACGGACGGCCAGGGTGCGACGCAGCATGGGTTTTTCATCCAAAAGATCGGCACCAGTAATTGCATGAATTTCGTCGATTGTCCGGTAGTACTCGTTCACCACAACTTCAAAGAGGTGGTGCAGAGAAGGGTCAACGAGTCGTTCTACGTAGTGGCGGGCGATCGTCAAGTCAGTCTTGGTCAGGGTCATTTCGACATTGGATACGTAGGTTCGGAAGAAGTTCCAGTCTTCGTACATGCGCCTAAGCTCCTCCCCGTGACCTGCCGCTCTAGATGACGCCAACCCACTCCCAGCTCCGAACCAACCTGGGATTATTTGGCGAGACTGGGTCCAGCCGAAGACCCACGGGATGGCCCTCAGATCAGCGATCCCGGTGGTGGCTCCTTTCCGACGCGACGGTCGAGATCCGATGTTCATTTGGCCAAGTTCTTCCACCGGTGTGGAGTTGGTGAAGTACTCCAATAGGCCAGGGTTTTCAATGAACTGCCGGTACGCCGTGTAGGCAGCGTCAGCCAGACCATCCATGATCGAATACCAACGAGTAACGGTTTCTTGGTCGTGGCGAGGAGACTTGTGGGCTAGTGAGGCTTCGAGGACTGCGGTGAAGGCCAAGTCGAGATTTCGTCGGGCGATGTCGGGGTGCCCGTACTTGTCAGCGATGACCTCACCCTGTTCAGTAAATTTCACCTCACCATCTAGGACGCCGCTGGGTTGTCCAAGAATCGAGGCGTGGGTCGGACCTCCACCGCGCCCAATCGTGCCGCCCCGACCGTGAAATATCCGGATTGGAGTTCCCGTCTCAGCGGAGACATCTCGGATGACTCGCAGAGCTTTGTGGATCTCCCACTGTGAAGTGGTAATCCCACCGTCCTTATTGGAGTCTGAATAGCCGACCATGACCTCTTGAGTACCGCCGCGGAGCTCGACGATACGTCGGTAGGTGGGTAGAGAAAGGAGGTCTCTCAGGATGGGGCCGATAGAGCGGAGGTCGTTGATTGTCTCGAACAGAGGTACAAAGCCGATTCGGGCTGTATCGCGTGCCAAGTCGATTAACCCAACTTTGCTGGCCAGCACTGCCGGGGCCAGCACATCCTGGACGCCTTGTGTCATGGAGATGATGTAACTCTCAATAACGTCGTCGCCGTAGCGGTCCATGGTGAGTCGAAGGGTCTCGAAAAGAACTAGAGCACTCTCACTGCCCCGGAAATGGGGTACTGCCAGCGGTGACTGGCCCTTCAACTCGGTAGCCAAGAAGTCGCATCGGTCTGTTGATGAGAGGCTGCCGTAGTCGGTGCCGCTAGCGGCGTAGATCGTGGTCAGCGCATTGTGGTGGTGGTCGGAGTGTTCGCGGACGTCGAGTGTGGCAAAATGGAACCCGATCATCTGGAGGATGCGGCGTACTCGGGCTACCGACCCGCTGGCGAGTAGGTCGCCACCGTTGGCTCTCAGAGAACGCTCGATTACGTCTAGGTCGCCGTCTACCTCACTTGGTGAGTCATAGCCATTGCCAACAGTGCCGACCACCGTGTTGTCGGTAGTGGCCTGCAGTCTGCGTCGGATGGCCTCGCACCGGACCCGGTAGGGCTCAGAAGAGTCGACTTGACTGCTTGAGCCGACGAGGGCAACGCTGTCTGCCGAAGTTGCTGCTGCCAACTCGGCAGAGACGCCGTGGACCCGAGTGCTCATACTCAGTTCTTGGCCTAGCCCGTCCACCTCTTCAATCAGGATTTCCAATGCTCGACGGCGCTGCAGACCAAGCACCTCCACGGTAGTTTCTGGCAGCACGTTGGGGTTGCCGTCCCGGTCTCCCCCGACCCAGGAACCGAATCGGATCGGCACCCGGTTGGTGGGTAGGGACTGGCCGATGGAGGCAAGCGATGTTTGCATCTCATCGAAAAGGTCAGGAACAGCCTCGCGCACAGTTAGGCCAAGGTAGTAGAGAACTGATTTTGCCTCGTCCATGGGTTCTGGGCGGACATGGCGTAATTCGTCGGTCTGCCAGACAGCATCGATTAGTTCTTCGATCCGCCGGTCGATCCGCCGCCGGTCAGCCTCGGTCCGGCGTTGTTCGACCCTCTGCTCAAGGAGTCGACCCACTGCGGCAAGTTTGTCGAGGATGGAGCGACGGGAGGCTTCAGTGGGATGAGCGGTGAAGACTGGTCTCACCTCGGCCCGTCCGATGAGGGCGGCGATCTCATCGGGAGAGATGCCTGACTTCACAAGAAATTGAATGGTTTCGTCGAACTGGTTGGCGGGGTTCGGGGAGCCTGAGTTCAGATCTTCGATGCGGTGGACTTGCTCGGCCACGTTGGCCAAGTGGAAATACATTGTGAAGGCTCGCACCATGAGGATGGCCTGGGTCAGGTCCGTATCATCGAATAGGTCGTGAAGTTCAGAGGCGACCAAGTCATCCGTACCCTCCTGACGAAGATGGCGGGTAAGCGTCCGGACCCGTTCAACGGCATCTAGTAGATCGTGCCCGTGCTGACGAACCAGGGTGTTTCCTAGTTGTTTACCCAGCCGACGAATATCGGCGCGTAGCGCGGCGTTGGCGGCTTCAGGTGCCTGTTCCGGCGGGCTGGACCTCAAGTGAGGCATGACGAAAACATAACTAAATTTCTCCTGCGCTTCTAGACATTCGGACCTAAGGAAATAAACCTATTCGGAAAATTGACCATACTTCTCCCCGTTATGGGGCTTTGACCTCCCTCAGCACTGTGAGTCATGAGAGATGCGCCCACCGGTTCATGCTCCTGCAACGACAAGTCGTAGCCTGTCGGAGTGAAAGATTTACTGAACGACCTCCAGCGGTGGCGTCGTCAGGGTCAACGGGTGGCACTTGCTCGTGTCGTTGATGTGGAGGGTTCCGGGCCGCGTCTGCCTGGTGCTGCGATGGCTGTCACTGAAGACGGAGAGGTCGCGGGTTCGGTATCTGGAGGTTGCGTTGAAGGAGCGGTGGTGTCTGAGGCTCTTGAGACGCTGGCCAGCGGAGACCGTCGTATGGTCACCTTCGGGTACAGCGATGACGAGGCGTTCGCTGTCGGTCTAACTTGCGGTGGCACTATTCATCTCTTCGTCGAACCACTGGACTGGTCAATAGCGTCTGACTTAGATCATCCAACGGAGCAGAAGAAACCAGTATTTGATCGTTTGGCGGAGCTCCTAGTCGCCGAGGTTCCGGTTGCGTTGGCCACGGTCATAGAAGGTCCGGGGGTCGGTAGCCATTTACTGGTCCATCCGATTGCGGCTGAAGAGGTTGAGGTACTGGGTTCCCTCGGTGACGAGGGGTTGAATCGGGTGGTAGTCCGAGATGCCCTGGGTGAATTGTCGGCAGGGCGCAGTGGGGTTCGGCACTATGGAGAGCACGGGGAGGCCCGGGAGGAGTCAGTCTCGGTTTTCGTGGAATCGTTTGCCGCCCCGCCGCAGATGCTCGTGTTCGGCGCCGTGGATTTCACCGCGGCGCTTGTACGTGTAGCCAAGGTGCTGGGCTACCAGGTCACGGTCTGTGATGCGCGTGAGGTGTTCGCTACGAAAAAGCGGTTTCCGTTGGCCGACGAAGTGCGCGTGGATTGGCCCGATCGTCTGTTGAACGAGGTGGGGCCTAGTTTGCGGTACCGGGACGCTGTTTGCATATTGACGCATGATGTGAAATTTGATGTTCCAGCCATCGTCGGTGCACTAGCTACCTCGGTTGGCTACATCGGAGTAATGGGATCGCGGCGAACCCATGACGAACGGATCGACCGTCTTCGGGCGGTTGGTGTGTCCGAGGAACAGATCGGCCGACTCCAGTCGCCCATTGGACTCGATATCGGTGCTCGAACTCCTGAAGAGACGGCCATTTCGATCGTCTCGGAGATCATCGCCATGCGGACTGGCCGCTCGGCTAAGGCCTTGTCGGTCACCACCGGGCCGATTCACGACTGAGGATATGTTGACGCAGATAACTCGGGCTGCCGTCGTGCTGGCTGCCGGTGGAGGTACACGTTGGGACGGTGTGGGCCACAAGCTGATGGCTGAAGTGGGTGGTCGCCCGTTGGTTGCACATGCGTTAGCTGCCGCATCAGCCAGCGGGCTCGATGAGTTGATTGTGGTGACCGGGGCCGTTGACCTAACGAGCGTAATTCCGGTTGGTGCGACGGTGCTGCAAAACGACCGATGGGCAGACGGGCAGGCAGGATCACTCCGCTTGGCGGTAACACATGCCACAACGGTCGGCCACGATTCTCTGCTTGTGGGTTTGGCTGACAGCCCGGGTGTGCCGGCAGAAGCCTGGCGCGCTGTTGCCGCAACTTGCGCGGTCCTGGCCGTGGCCACTTTCAACGGCCAACGCAGACCGCCGACTCTGGTGGGACGGGCCCTGTGGGACGAACTTCCCTACACGGGAGACGAGGGAGCGAGGAGTCTCTTGTCACGGAGGTCGGACCTAGTGACGGAAGTACCGTGTAAAGGCGATCCCGCAGATGTGGACACGATGGAGGACCTGCGACGATGGAACTGAACAACGAATTTAATGTCTCAGCACCGATAGATCAGGTTTGGGCTGTGCTGACCGACGTTGAGCGAATCGCCCCCTGCCTACCAGGGGCTCAACTTCAGGAGATTGAGGGTGAGGAGTTTCGCGGCGCAGTGAAAATCAAGGTTGGCCCGATTACCGCTCAGTACAAGGGTGCTGCTTCTTTCGTCGAGCGTGACGACAACGGTTATCGAGCTGTTCTTAGGGCAGAAGGGCGTGACACCCGTGGCGCAGGGAATGCTTCAGCTGATATCACCGCTCAGTTGGAAGCCGCCGTGGAGGGTACAAAAGTAATTGTCACAACTGAGCTCACAGTGACCGGCAAGGTCGCCCAGTTTGGGCGGGGTGTTATGGCTGATGTATCAAAAAAACTAATGGCTCAGTTTGCGGACAACTTGAGCGAGTTAATCTCATCGGAGCCTGCAGGTGGGGTGGTCGAAGAGCAGCCCGTTGAGGAGCAAGCCGTCGAGCCGGTGGCCACCGGAGACATTGCGGCCGAGGTGAGAGTCGTTGATGCACCGGAGGTCGAGGCCGTAGACCTTTTGGGTGCCGCTGGTGCACCGGTACTTAAACGCCTCATCCCAACGCTTATCGTTATTGCGGTGATCGTTGTGATCGTGGTGGCACTGGTATAGGACCCCTGCAGGCCATGATTCCTGACGATCGCCCTTCAGAGGGCGTGGTCGTCGAGGCGCTGTTGGGTCGTCGACCTGAGGGAGCTTTCGAGGTCGTTGTCCGTGACGCGGCAGGTACCCCGATCGTTATCCGTAACCACCCGTTACTGGACGATGGGCGACCAATGCCCACCCGTTATTGGCTTGTCGGTAGCGCCCTGAGAGCGCGTATAGGCACGTTGGAATCCAGTGGCGGAGTTCGGCAGGCCGAGGCAGCCTGTGACCCGGCGGTGTTGGCCGCAGCACACGATTGCTATGCCCTTGAACGAGACACGGCTATTCCCAACTCCCACAGTGGCCATCGCCCGTCTGGTGGTGTGGGAGGTACTCGTGAGGGGGTCAAGTGTCTTCACGCCCACTACGCCTGGTTTCTAGCAGGTGGGGATGACCCAGTTGGCCGTTGGGTCCACCAACAGATTTCGTTAGATGCTGAATCGGTAGCTGCAATCGACTGTGGGACCAACTCGACCCGGCTGTTAATAGGGAGGGCTAGCCCGGCTGGAGGTCCGGCAGGGTTCGAAACCCTGGATCGAAGAATGCGCATTACCCGGATGGGTGAAGGGGTTGACGCCACTGGTCGCATCAACCCACAGGCCATCGATCGAGTGCTGGCGGTTCTGGCTGAATATCGCGAAGTGATGGATGCCCACAGAGTTACTCAGTGTCGAATCACCGCGACCTCGGCGGCCCGTGACGCAACCAACTGCGACGAGTTCTTTAATGCTGCTGAGTCAGTTGTCGGGTTTCGCCCTGAACTGCTTTCAGGAATTGAAGAAGGCAGAGTTTCCTTCGCCGGGGCCACGGCAGGTCTTGACCCAGCCGGGGGGCCATTTCTGGTAGTCGATATTGGTGGCGGGTCAACGGAATTCGTGACCGGGACCACGGTGGCTGAAGAGGCCTGGTCTTGTGACATTGGTTGTGTGCGTCTGACCGAGCAGTGGATCGAACATGATCCGGCCCGCCCAGAAGAATTGCTTGCTTGTCTATCTGTCGTCGAGGCACACCTCGACGAGGTGCGCCTCGAGATTCCGAATTTAGACCGGGCTCAGACGCTGGTCGGTTTGGCGGGCACTGTGTCGTGCGTGGCCGCTGTTGAGATCGGACTGGCGACCTACGACCGGGACCGTATTCACCATTTTCGCTTATCTAAGAAGGCGGTTGAGGATGTCTTCCGGACCTTGGCGATCGAAGACCGCGAGGAGCGCATGGCCAATCCTGGGATGGAAGAGGGCCGTGCCGACGTAATCGTTGGAGGCCTTTCGATTCTGGTGAAGGTGATGCGACAGTTTGGCTTTGATGAGTGTTTGGTGTCAGAGTCCGACATCCTTGACGGGCTTGTGGCTTCGCAGCTCTAGAATTTGAGCAAGGTTGCGTTTTCCCATGAGGACAACACGCTGTACTTGAAATCAGCCTTGTAGGAGTGGATTAGAGATGTTGCACCCTGATCGTATTCTCATGGGCCCTGGTCCGGGGAATCCGTATCCCGAGGTCATTGAGGCTTTTGGTCGCCCGGTTCTAGGCCACTTAGATCCCGACTTCATTGCTCTCCTAGATGAGACCAACGAACGCCTCCGGCAAGTGTTCCAAACTTCTAATCCATTGACCTTTCCTGTCTCGGCCACTGGGTCGGCTGGCATGGAAGCCACATTTGTAAATGTGCTGGGCGCCGACGACGTGGTAGTCGTCGGCGTTAACGGCGTGTTCGGTGAGCGTATGTGTGACGTGGCTTCCCGATGTGGTGCTGAGGTCATCCGCGTAGACGCAGAGTGGGGTGCAGCTATCGACCCACAGGCCCTACTTGACGCCCACCCATCTCCCAAGGTCATTGCCGTGGTGCATGCCGAGACGTCCACCGGAGTCCGTAACGACATCGCACCGATTGGCGCTGGCAAGGGTGATGCGCTGCTGCTAGTGGATTGTGTGACTTCGCTTGGCGGTATTCCACTGGAAATTGACGGATGGGGAATCGACTTGGCTTACAGCGGCACTCAAAAATGTCTTGGTGTGCCACCCGGCCTGTCACCGGTGACCGTCTCGCCTGCAGCCATAAGCAGATTTGTCGAGAAGCCACAGTCTTGGTATCTCGACTTTTCAATGATCGCTAACTACGTGACTGGTGGAGGCAACCGCGCCTACCACCACACGGCCCCTATTTCGATGGTCTACGCGCTCCACGCAGGACTGGGTGTAGTGCTCGAGGAAGGGTTGAGCAATGTGCAGGCCCGGCATCAGGAATGTGGCGATCGGCTGCAGCAGGGGTTAGTACAGCGAGGGTTTGAATTGTTTGCCCAAGAAGGCCACAGATTGCCGGAACTTACCTCGGCGATTGTTCCGTCCAATCGTCTCCCCGCCGGCATTGACGAAGCCGACGTTCGGAGACAACTTCTGAGTGTTTATGGAATCGAAATTGGCGGTGGCCTAGGGCCGGTGGCTGGCCAGGTCTGGCGCATCGGATGTATGGGCCATACTGCCCGGCAGCGCAACGTCACTCTCTTACTCGCAGCGCTGGACGAGATTTTGATTTGACCTTGTCGGCGACTGGGACTGACTAATTCGGCCCGGGTTCTGCCATGTGAACAAGCACAGGGAATGATGGGGTCGTGGCAGGACACGAAAACATCGAGTGCCCGGTGCTTGAGGGCCGAAGGGTGCTGTTGAAACCGCTTGAGCCTGAAGACTTTGGTGAGTGGCGTGATGTCCGACGTCGAAACGCCGACTGGTTGACCAAGTGGGAGCCTCGACGCAGCGTGAACCAACCTAACCCAGTCGAAGACCGCCATGCTTTTGCCGTACGTTGTGATGCTCGCCGGCGAGAACGCCAGTTGGGAACTGGCTGGAGTTTTGGCATTTTTGTCTCGGATCAGAACAGCGTTCCAGGGAGGTCTATGACGGGTGGCAACTCTTCTGATGACTTGCCTAGTCCAGAGTTTGCAGGGGAACTCAACTTCAACAACTTGGTCTTAGGAGCTTTCCGCAGTGGCCACGTAGGTTATTGGGTAGACGAGGTTAAGGCCGGACATGGGTACATCCCTGAGGCCTTGGTCGTGCTGTGCCGTTTTGCTTTTGATGAGCTCGAGCTGCATCGCATCCAGATATCGATTGTGCCTAGGAATGCGCGGTCTCGTCGCGTCATGGAGAAGTTGGAGTTTCGGTGCGAAGGCTTGGCCGAGCGGTATCTGGAAATCGCCGGGGTATGGGAGGACCACCTGCGTTATGCGTTGACTGCCGAAGAATGGTCTGTTCGGCGAGCCGACTTGGTCGGAAAGTGGCTTTCGATCTCGGACTAACTCTGGTTGCCCGCTATTTTAGCCTTCAACTTGGCCACCATCTCGGTAAAGGCCGGCTGGCGCATTGACCAGGCTTGAGGCTCGATCTCTAGCCGCACTGACGCTGTTGATTCAGTGACTGCCGCAGTGTCGTGGAGAGTTTTCTTCGTAATGGCCACTAGTTCTGGAGGGTGGTTGGCGGCTTTTTCTGCGTAGTCAACCGCCCGATCAACCAACTGATCATCGTCAACACAGGCCCACGCCAAGCCACGCTGAACGGCCTGCTCGCCGTCCAGGATCTGCTCAAATAGCACCATGGCCTTGGCGGTCTGAAGTTCAGTGGTGTTGCGAAGTCGCCAGGTGTGGCCTCCTCCGGGATGGACACCGATGGTCAGGAATCGTGAGTCGAACCGGGCTGATCGGGAGGCGACAACCAGATCACATGCCAGAACCATGTTCATGCCAGCGCCCACTGCTGCGCCGTTAACGGCAGCGACAGTCGGTAGGGGTGTGTGAGCCACTCTTAGGAAACCGCGATAGATGTCAGGCAGGGTCCCATCGGCACCGCCTCTGCCGGCGTCCAGTAAGTCATCAAGGACAGCACCAGCGCAGAATGCTCGCCCTTCCCCAGTGATGACCACAGCACCGACCCCCGCGTCAGCCTCCAATTCGTCAAAGGCATCCAGCAACTCATCGTTCATTTCGTTGCTCACCACATTGCGGCGATCAGGATCATTGAAAGTGAGAACTGCGACCCTGTTTCTTCGCTCAATTTTCAGAACAGTCATAGACCCAGATTCTCACACGGTTCGAGATGTTCCTTGATGATGGCTAGGCCCGCTGGCCGGTGCGGTTAGACCTCCACCTAGTGTCGCCGCATGTTTACTGGGTCGCCGAATTCGCCGGGTCGGCGCTATCCGGCCATGGCTTTTCGCAACTATCGACTCTTCTGGACTGGTGGTGTGCTCACCAACAACGGTCGTTGGATCCAGTACGTGGCGACCTACTGGATCATCTACCAGATCACCGAATCAGCGGCTTGGGTGGGTGCGGCCGCTTTCTGTTCGTTTATTCCGATGCTGCTCACCAACCCGCTGGCTGGTTACGTATCGGATCGTTACGACCGGCGGAAGGTACTGCTGGTCACGAACTCGGTTTGCTCCTTACTGGCTGGCCTCATGGCGTTTGCCTGGGTGATTGGGATGCGTGGTGTCGGGGCTTGGATGGCCCTTCTCTTGGCCGGTGGATTTGTCTACGGAATCCAACTTCCGACCTGGCAGTCCTTCGTCGCCGACTGCGTACCCCGTGAACACCTCCGGAATGCCATTGCCCTGAACTCCACCCAGTTCAACGCGGCCCGTACGTTTGGCCCAGCTCTTGGTGGATTACTCATCGGAACAGTTGGCCCCGGTTGGGCATTGTTTGTGGCAGCGGTGTGCTACGGACCAGTTCTTTCTGCGTTGTACCTCATTCAGGCTGATCAACTGTTCCGATTCGACAGGGAATCTGAGGTGGGAACAACCGGTCATGTTCCGTCGATACTTGGCGATTACCGGGAGTCGATCCGATACGTGTTGAGGTCGCCGGGAATCAGAGTGGCAATCGGAACTACCGCACTGGTTTCCACTATGGGCCAGCCAGTGGTGCAACAGATCGTCGTTTTCGCCGAGGAAGTTTTTAAGGTTTCACCGTTCTGGTTCGGAATGCTGGGCTCAGCTCAGGGGTTGGGGGCTCTTTTGGCTGCTCCACTGGTTGTCGGAGAGCTTGGTCAGATGAGGCGATCAAGCATTCAACTAGTGGCAACCTGTGGGTATGGCATCGCGTTGATGTTGTTTGCAGCGGCACCCGTTTTCTGGATGGGGTTCTTGGGGCTGGGTCTGGTTGGATGCATGCACCTTGGTTCAGCATCCAACCTCAATTCGACTGTCCAGTTGCAGGTTGACGACTCGATGCGGGGAAGGGTGATGGCCCTTTATCTAATGGGAGTGCTTGGGGTTTCACCGTTCGCCAACTTGGTAATGGGCGCGGCAATTTCCATGTTCGGACCTCGGCCAGTGGTTGCCCTAGCTGGACTGGTGGTTCTCGGTGGTGGCGTATTCTTGCAAATGACCGGACGATTTTATTTACTTGACTCCGATTGAGTCGTGGACGAGTGTCGGTTAGCTGTCGTGTTCGGCTTGGTGGGCTTGTCCAACATCGCAGTCGTCATAAGCAGGGCACCAGCGACAAGGGGGTCCCGGGACACGGTTTGGAGTATGACCGCCGTATTGGAGCGCAACTAGTCGTCCAACGCCATCAGCCACTCTGGCAACTGTGGCCTGAAGAGTCTCGGTAGTGACTGCCTCGGGGACGAAGTAGGCCCGGTCGAGGTAGTAGGAGGCCAGCATGCGGGGTGGGGTGCCGATCCTCAGCGCTTCGATGAGAGCGTAGAAGCGGAGGTCTTCGCGATGAATTGGTGCCGATGTACCGGTCTTAAAGTCCACAATTACTTTTCCAGCCCGAAAACCTCGGGCCGATCCGAGAGTCAGGTCAACTTTGCCGTCAAGGATCACTCGTCCTTCTAAGAGTTCGGCTCGGAGGCGCGACTCGGTGACTGGTCGCCAAGCTGGACGAAGAGGCGGCCAACACTCAAGGAATTTGGTGAAGGAATCCACGGCCAGGGAGCGCAATTCGGCTCGTTCGGCTTCGGACACCCCGTGCAACCAGTCGCCCAGACCTCGATCCTCGGTTTCAAGGCGAGCCAGGGCCTCGTCAACCATTGTTGGCGGTTGGAACTCACTGCGCCAGTTGATAGCTAATTCAACCGCTTTGTGTACGACCGAGCCTCGGGCAATGGGGACGCTCCATTCAAAATCCTCAGCCTCTTCGGCCACAAACTTGGCTTCACAGCCGTGGATCTGGCTGAGCCGATGCTTGGAGAGATATACGTCGTCGTTTGGAGGTAGTTCGTCGAGGTGGGGTTCGATGGCCGTCTCCAAGGCTGCCCGCAGGTGAATTTTGAGATCCTTATCGAACTCGGGGTGGTCTTTAGCGGCGGCCCCTAGCTCGTCAAGCACTGCCTTTTGTGCAGGGTTCAGATCTTCACTTTTTAAGACAGGGTGCTCCCCGGAGACTGGCCCCCTACTTTCTCTTGGTGCAGGCATGAGTAGGAGTATGGCTCGGCGTTGAGGTAGCCGCTGAGAGCGGAACTGGATCTCCGCTTAGGTCGCGCTGTCACAGGTGGGCGCGAAGATTACCGACATGAAGCGGAGACAAGATATGACGCAGGGAGGGAGGACGGGACCAGGCGCCATTTGGTTTGCCGAAGCAGCTCGGTCGATTGGTGGGGTAGCGCGTTTGAGGGGGCTGGAGGTTCCGACCTTTCGCAGTCCTCCGAGCATGACTGGGGTCCAGCGCACTATTAGACGGAGCGGTAACTCAGTGACGGTTTCGGTAGTGGTGCGTGATCGTCCTTGGGCGGCTGTATTAGCCGACATGGTTGAGGGCATCGTGGTTGTCAATGGTCTCGACAGCCGGCGGGCTGACACTGTCCGGGCAGCATTATGGCTGGCGGTAGAAGAGCCAGCACTGGCTGCCTGAGATAAGTCGTATCAGACCGTTCATATCGGGCGATCAGTTTGGTTACCGTGGGTAGTGCGCCCGGGTGGCGGAACAGGTAGACGCAGCGGGCTTAAACCCCGCGGCCCTTAAAGGGGGCGTGCAGGTTCGATTCCTGTCCCGGGCACCGGCAAGAATGGCGTAATGGTGAAATCTGTAGACGCCCAAGAAGATCAAGCCCTGTATCGGCATCCCTACCCGTCTCCGGGTCTGGCTGCCGAGTATCCCTTCGTGACCTACGATCACCGGCGCATCGACGACACAACTATGCGCCAGAGATCTGAGGTGTTTCAGGCTTCAGCCAACCGCCGACGTAGTGTCCGGATGTTCAGTTCTCATCCGGTTCCCTTGGACCTAATTGAATCAGCTGTAGCCACTGCATCGACTGCTCCTTCCGGTGCCCATAAGCAACCGTGGACATTCGTGGCAGTGTCCGATCCAGCACTGAAGTCAAAGATTCGAAAATTGGCTGAAGGTGAGGAACACGAGAACTACCGCAAAAACCGCATGAACGCTGAATGGCGGGAAGCGTTGGCTCCGCTCGGAACAGATCACCACAAGGAGTTCTTGGAGATTGCACCCTGGCTGGTCGTGCTGTTCGCACAGCGCTACGAGGTTCTAGATGACGGATCCACACGAAAAAATTATTATGTGAAAGAGAGTGTGGGAATGGCTGCAGGACTCTTTGTGGCGGCTATTCATGAGATGGGTCTAGCCACGTTGCCTCACACTCCGTCACCGATGGCTTTCCTCCGCACGGTGCTAAATCGACCTAACCAGGAACGGCCCTTTGTCATGTTCCCGGTCGGTCATCCACTTCCCGGAACGCGCGTGCCTGACTTAGCACGTAAGCCACTTGACGAGGTGCTAGTAGTCGCTGATAGAGACTGAAGCCGATACGGAATCGTTAAAGGAGAAGTGCCGTGCCAACCACTGTCAGGATGGCACCCGCCCACGCCCCAAATGTGGGAACTTGACGCATTCGGATCCAGAGCATGGGCAGCAGAATCACCGGTGTGGTGGACGACAAGATGGTCGCCACTCCTGTATCGCCGTTGCCGAGCGCCCAGAGCAGTAGAGACATGCCCAGGACCATGGCGATAAAGCCACTCCCAGCCAAACGGAGGTGGTCTGTTGCAAGGATGTCGCCTCGTCGAGCGGGTCGGGCCAATCGGTCTCCGGGTCGAGCCAGCACCCATAGGGCAATAGTGGCAATTACCACTCGAACTGCTGCGACGGCGAGAGTGTCGGCACCATCGTCCAGAATTGGTTTGGCCGCCAAAGCGCCTACGGCCTGACCCAGGGCACCTATGCCTGCCCAGACCATGCCCACAGTGAGGGAACCCTCAACTCGTTCAATGACATCTGTGTGAGTCCCACTTCGAGATCCGAAGTTCACGGCCAGAGCGATGCCGCCTACTGTCAGCACGGCGCCGACCAGTGCCCACGGGGCAAATGACTCGCCGAACAGCAGGACTCCACCCACTGCGGCTATAGGTGCGTTGAAGGTAAAAAGTACAGAGGTCCGTCGAGGTCCTATCCGTGCCATGGCGGTGAATAACGCCAGGTCGCCGACAAGGATTCCAATTAATCCTGATGCGGCAAGTAGGCCTAGGTCGGCAAGTTCCAATGTTGACCAACCACCAGTTGCGGTGGTTGCGACGAGCAGCATCGCGCTGACGTACAACATGCGAAGACGACAGAATCGGGGCCCACCGAGGCGGCGTACCGGTTCTGCTGCGATAAGGCTGCTGCACGCCCATGACGTGGCGGCTAAAAGGGCGACAATTTGATACGGCAGATCTACATTCCACCACTAGATCCGGACGCGCGCGAGGATGCGCGTATGACATCCGACCAGCAATCCATAGATGAGAAGCAGTCGACCGGGAGATGCGCCTGTGGTGGCGTCCGATACCGAGTCAGTGGTGGCTTGCGGGAAGTCGTGCATTGCCACTGCGAACCATGTCGCCGGATCACAGGCCACCACATGGCCGCTACTGCAGCGCTTCGAGAAAATCTCCATTTTGATGTTCAGAACACGTTGGTATGGTTTCAGCGCACGCTAACCGTCAGGTACGGATTTTGTTCAGTTTGCGGTTCGACTCTCTTTTGGGAGGCCGCTGACAAGGATTCGATCACGTCTATTGCGGCGGGTACTCTCGACCAGCCGACTGGCTTAACCACGGTGTTGGCCATCTGGGCTGAGGGAGTGTCGGATTTCCACTGTCTGGACAATGCCATTGAGACCCACTTGGGTGACGTTCCGGACTATGGCAACGATTCTCGACTTCGAAAAGACGAGTGATTACGGCTGACCGTTCTTGGATTCTTGGACTAAGCGCCAAGCCGAGATCGGGGTGGGGTTTGGTGGCAAGACTCACGCTGTGGACTTTTCGCCCCCCAATCCCTGCCATTAGGTAATTTGGAGGTACGCATTAGGTCCAGACGAGTTGATCTAGCGACCGGAATCAGCACCCCGAAGTAGGTGTTCTGGGAGTTGCTTCACGGATGCCGATCCTGAGGGGCCCCTAACGCCAAATTTTCCAGTAACCGGGTTTTGCGGCTCGCTTGTGATGGGTACCCCGTGGGACCGAGGGTCGGACCTATGCTCAGGCCATGCGCAGGTTTGCCTCCTTGATGACCGCTCTAGCACTATTGGCTTCCGCTTGTGGTGGCTCCAGCGATGATGCCCCGGTTGTGGTCCAGACCACGACCTTGAGCATCTTTGCTACTACCACTCTGGCTGTCTTTAACGAAGAGGTGTCGGCCACTACGACCACGGAGGCGGTGTATCAGGTGCCGACTACGACGACTACTGCGACCCCTGCCACTACGGTCGTTGCTGAGACGCTGATTGAGGTTCCACAGTCGGTGACCGTGGAAGCGGGCGACTCGTTGTCCAAGGTCGCCAAGCGATTTGGAGTTGCGGTCGACACTTTGGTTCGTATCAACGGGCTCTGTGATGCAAACCAAATCTTTGTCGGTCAGGTCATCCTTCTTGAAGATCCGGAGGCCGAAGAGGTCGCCAAAGAGGATGGTGCTCTCATCGTGACCGTCATGGCGGGCGACTCGTTGTCCAAGATTGCCAAGCGGCACGACACGACGGTTGAGGAAATTATGGTGCGTAACGCCATCGAAGACGCGAATCTGCTGTTTGTTGGCCAGGAACTGGTGATTGATGGCGAAGCCCCATCTTCTGATGAGCCTGAGGACAACCCCAACTGCTGAACCCACCTAAGGTTTAGCGTGACAGGTCGCTGACGGTGGTAGTCAACCTGAATGACCGTGATGTCGCCCGCTTAGCCGGCGACGAGGGTCCATCGGTGGCGTTGGCAATGCGTGTTGTGACCCGGGCAGCTCAGGCCATGGAGGCTGACGGATTACTTGACGTTGTTGGTGCCCATATTGACTCGTGCCTCTACCTCGGGCCTGCGGTATTGGATTTTGCTGATCGACTCGCTGAGGGTGGGGTCCAAGTTGCTGTGCCGACCACGCTTAATGTTTCATCGCTAGATCTCCTTCACCCCGAGCTTTATCGGGGTGACCCTGAGACGGCTGGCCTGGCGCGCCGCCTTATGAAATGTTTTGAGGAGATGGGCTGTCACCCCACTTGGACGTGCGCGCCCTACCAACTCGAGACGCGACCCTCTTTTGGTGAGCACGTGGCGTGGGCAGAATCCAACGCCATCGTCTTTGCCAACTCAGTGCTTGGAGCCCGGACACATCGTTACGGTGATTTCATCGACATTTGCTGTGCAATTACTGGCCGAGCACCGGCAGCGGGGTTGCACCTTGACGCTAATCGCCGTGCCACCGTCCTCGTTCACCTCGACGGAGTGTCCGACGAGCTACTGAATCAGGATGTCCTCTATCCGGTACTCGGGGGCCTGTTGGGGCCGTTGGTAGGCAAGGCCGTTCCGGCCATTACAGGCCTTCCAGCAGGTGTGGGTGAGGACAGGCTCAAGGCTATGGGAGCGGCTGCGGCGACTACAGGCAGCGTGGGCATGTTTCACATCGTGGGTAGTACACCGGAGGCTCCGACACTTGAAGTTGCTCTGGGTGACCGATCGCCGGATGCTGAGTTTCGAATAGGCCCTGAAGACCTTCGGTTGGCACGAGACCGTCTAAGTACGACTAGCGATGACCGCTTACGCACAGTGAGCTTGGGCACCCCGCACTACTCTGTGGCTGAGTTCGACCACCTTCTGGAAGTGCTGGGGAATCGGCGGGTCCACCCAGATGTAGCTGTTTACGCTTCCACGGGACGTGACATTCTTTGTGAGATCCAGTTAAGGGGATGGGTCGAACGGTTAGCCAGTGCGGGCGTTCAGGTGGTCACCGATACCTGCACCTACATCACGCCGATTATTGAGGACACCGCCGGTACGACGATGACCGACTCAGCCAAGTGGGCTTACTACGCCCCAGGGAACCTTGGCGTCGAGGTGGTATTCGGGAGCACCGAAGACTGTGTCGAGTCGGCAGTCATTGGAAGGGTGGTCCGAGATGAGGAGATCTGGACTCGTGCTTGAGAAAAAAAAGCTTGAATGGTCAGAAATTGGGAGAGCAATGGTGGCCGGCGAGGCAGCTGGTGAGGTTTTGCGACTCAGTGAACCGCTTAGTTTCTTCGGTGGCCTGGATCCGATGACCGGAAGAATTATTGATCGCCGCCACCCTCAGGTGAATGAGTTGGTTACCGACAGGGTCCTCGTCATGCCATCAGGCCGGGGTTCCAGTTCGGCTAGTAGCACATTGTGTGAATCGGCTCGTGCCGGGACAGGGCCTGCAGCGATCATCATGGAGGCCCCCGACGACATCATCGCTCTGGGTGCCATAGTGGCTGACGAACTATACGGACTTCTTATTCCCGTGGTGATCCTGGATGGAGACGCCTTTCATAACCTCCGGACAGGAACTCGAGTCGGGGTGGTGGGTCAGACAGTGAGGGCATACGCCAGCAACTGATCGTAGAGAATTCGAGCCTCTTCGACTACTGGGCGCAGGTAGTTGGGAGGAGGTTCGGCACTTGGTATGCCGGGTTCGAATCCAGTGGCCTTATGAGTATTGGCGTACCAATGTTCGGCCCACACGCCGTCTTCTGGCTTGGGGCCAGCGGGCCATGAAAGCATCGATGGATCGAATGCTAGGCCTAGTTCCTCGCATAGCAGCCTCAACATTGCTTCGGGTGAGGCCAGCAGAGCCGCAGCATCAATAACAATCGGTTTCTCGCCAGCGTCTAAGGCCGCTTCGAGTAGTTCTATCTGTATTGGCAACCCAGTGTCGGCAACATTTACGTCAGGCACGTTCTTGGCGAAGGATGTAACTACCCGTTCGGGATCACGTACCAGCAGCATGTTGCGACACACCGTCAAGAACTTTCTATCGAGCTCTACTACGTGTTGGGCCATCTGCTTGAAGAAGACAACTGGGGTGGAGTATCCACCGAGAATCACATTTCGTACTACGGCTTCGCCATCCTGATTTTGGCTAGCCAACACCTCGATCCGACCTGGATGTTCACGGCCGGTGACCCGCAAGTAGTGAGCGTAAATGGGCTCGTCGACCACCGTGGTGTCGGACCTTTGCCCGAAGGCGTACATGAAGGAGGTTGAGATGTTGCGGGGCCCCGACCAGCAGTTGATCCGGAGAGTCATGAAGCAACGTCAACTTCCACGGCGGTCTGGTACAACTCACGCAACTGAGCCGTCAACGGGCCTGGTCGGCCGTCACCAATGGCTCTTCCATCGACGGTGACTACCGGGGTCAGGCCGCCAAACGTGCCGGTCACGAACGCCTCGTCGGCCGAGTAGACATCGGTCAGTGAGAACGGCTGCTCATGGGTTGACAGTCCGGCTTTGGGGGCGATCTCTAGTACCAACTGTCGCGTGATGCCGTTGAGGTTGTAGTGCCCGGTTGAGGTCCAGACGCCACCCTCTCGCACCACGAAGAAGTTGGTGGCGTTGCATGTGGCTACTGCGCCGGTCGGGTCCAACATGAGGGCCTCATCAGCGCCCGCCGCCACTGCCTGAATGAGGGCAATCACCTCGTGCATCTTGGAGTGGCAGTTCAGACGCTGGTCGAGCGTGTCTGGCGGTGGCCGTCGGACGGTGGTGGTGAACAACGAGATACCCGACGCGAGTACCGCCGGGTCGGCTGCTTTGTGTTCAGCGATGATGACAACGTTCGGCCCACCCACGCAGTTCGACGGGTGCTGCGACGGCGTTTTCTTATCGCCCCGCGTGACCATAAGCCGGACATGCACGTTGTCATGCATGTCGTTGTGATCCACGACTGATCGAAGTGCACTTGTCACCTCGTCGCGGGTCATGCCTAGACCGATATCCGTGGCTGCTAAGCCACTGAATAAACGGTTCAGGTGGCGATCCAGAAAGGCGAACTGCCCTTGGTGGAGCCGCAACCCCTCCCAGACTCCGTCACCAACAAGAAATCCACTGTCGAAAACCGAGACCTTTGCTTCATTGCGGGGAAAGAACTCTCCATTGATCCAAATCTCTACCGTGGCGTTCCTTTCATCAGCGAGGGCTTGATGGGTGCTGCGGGGTTCGGTCCCCGATCCGGTTTCAATCACCCGCAAATCGTACCCACATGACACAGTGGGGTCCGAGGCGGGTCGGAAGAGGGATGGATGGTCGGCTACCCTTCCCTCTGGTCTCTGCCAATGACGTCAGATGGAGGACCTGTGTCAACGCAAGCCATCTCGACGAATCCCATGAAGCGACTGATTTCGGTCGATCGGTTTCTCACGTTTATCAGAATTTTTCTGGTGACCATGATTGTCGTCGGAGTCTTGGCCTTTATATGGCAGCAGATTGATGCTGATAATCCGTTCGCCAGGTGGCGGAACCCCGGGGCCCGCGGGCTCACCGGAGACCAGTTCAAGGGGTTGATTGTCTCAGGCCTCTCCCAGGGTTCGATGTATGGGTTGATCGCCTTGGGATACTCGATGGTTTACGGCGTATTGGGTTTCATTAACTTCGCCCACGGTGAGGTGTTCATGGTTGGCGCCATGACTGGTTTTATCGCTTCAGATAAGTTTCAAGCCAACGGGATGTGGGAATCCAACTTTTTACTTTGCTTGGGCCTCATCATTGCTATGGCAATCTTTTTCTCGACGTTTACTGCTGTGGTCATGGAGCGGGTGGCTTACCGACCGCTACGCAGTTCGCCCCGATTAATTCCTCTGATTACCTCGATAGGTGTCTCGTTTTTTATTCAGAACTTCGTACTTGGCCTCTTCGGCCCGGCGACCAAGAGTTACCCCCGTCTGCCGGAGTGGCTTTCCAAACAGCGGTCGATCTTCACATTTGAGATTGCTGGCACCCGCTTATTGGTCCTAGCGGTGGCCGCAGTCTCAATGGGGAGCCTCTGGTACTTCGTCGAGCGCACCAAGACCGGTAAGGCCATGCGGGCGGTCGCAGAGGACAAAGAGATCGCTGCCCTTATGGGCATTGATGTGAATCGCACTATTGTCACCACGTTTGCTGTAGGTGGGGCTATGGCCGGCGTGGGGGGGATCCTCTGGGGTCTGATGTTCCGCTCGGTTACCCATATGACCGGCTTCCTGCCGGGAGTCAAGGCGTTTACTGCTGCAGTGGTTGGGGGTATTGGCAATCTCGGTGGAGCCATGGCGGGTGGAATCTCTTTGGGTTCTGCAGAGTCCATCGCCCCTCTGGTCATTCTTGAACCACTCGGTGTGCCTGGTGTGTCTCAGTTGAAAGATGCGGTGGCCTTCACCGTTCTGGTCCTAGTTCTGCTGTTCAGGCCTTCTGGTCTCTTCGGAGAACGACTCTCGTCGGAGGATCGGGCATGAGCACCGCTGCCGCTTTGGTGCCGTCTTCTGCTCTGGACCAAGACTGGCGAAAGGTCTTTCGCTGGGGGCTGATCTGTGGCGGCACTCTCATCGCTCTTTGCTTGGTCGGCATGCCCGTCGAACTTGATAGGCGGGAAATTGTTGAGCGCTATCTAAGTCTGGGCTATGTCTCGGTGCTGTTGGTGCCCATCTTTGCCGGCTGGGTCGCCGCCACGCAGATAGTGCTGGAGGGCTTCGAGTCCCGAAAGCAGGGCCTGTACGACTTGGTGACAGGTTTGCTGGTCGGAATCCTCGGCGGTGGGGGCTTGTCGCTGCTGATGGTTGCACTGGACTCGTGGAACCTCAGAGATCCGTTGGTCAACTGGAGCCCCAAACTTCTGCGATTTCTGACTTATGAGAATGGGATGGGCTTTGGGGCCGCCTCCTGGATCATTACCTGTGGGGCCCTTGGTCTTGCTGGGGCTTCGTTGCACGTGGTGCCGCGAGTAGTTCGGCGAGTAGTTGCAATTGTTCTACTGGGTCTGTTGGCGCTTTCAGTTCTCGAGTCAGCGGTCCAGGACCTTTCAGAGGGGTTTGGTCTCGAATGGCTGGCTGACTTGATCTATGCCAAGAAGGGTGGACTGACGCTTACGTCGGCTCTACTGGTCGGCATGGTCATGGCCGTGGTAGCGGTACTCACCGACGGTCGAGTTAAAGCGGTGTCCAACCGCTACCGCAAGATGGAGGGGATGGAGCGCCAGAAGGCCTCGATAGTCCTGTTCGCCGTGGTAGCCGTGCTATGCATCGTCCTGCCGATGTTCCTCGGCAAGATCATGAATGAGTTGCTAGCCAACGTCGGAATATTTCTGCTGCTAGCCCTCGGACTCAACATCGTCGTTGGCCTAGCCGGCCTGCTCGATCTCGGTTACGTAGCCTTTTTCGCGGTCGGGGGCTACACCACGGCCGTCTTGACCTCGCCAAATAGTCCTTGGTTCGCACCTGAGTTGCATTTCGGTGTGAGTCTCATCTTCGTAGTGATCTTTGCAGCGATCGTTGGTCTGGTTATTGGAGCACCGGTCATACGGATGCGCGGTGACTATCTGGCCATTGTGACCCTCGGTTTCGGTGAAATTATTCGCTTGCTCTTCATGTCGGACTGGCTTAGTCCGTACTTCGGTGGCGCCCAGGGCATCACCAATATCCCTGGAGTCGATCTTGGCTTCGCCACGGTGAAGGGCACAGATCCACGGTCGGTCTTTTATCTGGTCTTGTTTTTCTGTGCCATCGCGATTTATGTCTCGTGGCGCCTGCAGGCGTCTCGCCTTGGCCGGGCCTGGATGGCTATCCGCGAGGACGAGCAGGTGGCTGAGGCCATGGGTATCAACACGGTTAGCGCCAAGTTGATGGCGTTTGTGGTTGGCGCAGTGCTGGCTGCCTTTAGTGGGGCCGTACTGGCCGCCAAGGTCGGTTCAATCTTCCCCACATCCTTCATGATTCTTGTGTCGATCATCATTCTTGTGGTGGTGATCGTAGGAGGCATGGGCAACATCGCTGGGGTGCTCGTTGGGTCAGTCGTTCTAATTGGTGTGTTAGGAGGGCCCAAACAGCCAGGCCTGCTTCAGGAGTTCCAGAATTTCAAGTTGTTGATCTACGGGATTCTTCTGGTGTTCATGATGTTGAAACGACCAGAGGGTCTCGTCCCGAGTGCCCGTCGTAGTCGCGAACTCCACCAAGACGAGTTCCTGCAAGACGCTTGGCTCAAGGGAGACAAGCTTGGGAGTGATGATGACGAGATCGAAGCGGGTCATGTCGGAGAGGACTCAAGATGAGACTTCTCGAGATTAAAGACCTGCAGATCACCTTCGGTGGTCTTGATGCTCTGTCGGGTCTGAACTTCCATATCGATAAAGGTGAGATTGTTAGCGTTATAGGACCTAACGGAGCTGGTAAGACAACGTTTTTTAACGCCATTTCTGGACTAGTGGCTCCGACAGACGGGGACATTCTCTTTAAGGGCGAATCGATTATGGGTTTGGATCCCAGCACCGTGACCTCTCTGGGCATCGCTCGTACGTTTCAGAACGTGCGGCTTTTCCCGAACATGACAATCTTGGAGAACGTCATGGTGGCCCAGCACTGTCGGACTAGACAGTTGCTTTACGGCGCCCTGTTTCAGACGAGGGCCTTCAAACAAGAGGAGAGGGAGATACGGGAACGGGCTGAGGAGATTCTCGGATTTTTCGGACACCGTCTTGTTGGCTACCGAATGGATCAACCAGCTTTTGCGCTGTCGTACGCCAACCGACGGCGCTTGGAGATAGCTCGTGCGATGGCCACCCAACCCGAACTCCTGCTACTGGACGAGCCGGTAGCAGGGATGAACCCTATAGAGACCGCTGAGTTGACTGCACTCATCGGACGCCTGCGGAGCGAATGGGGGTTCACCATCGTCATGATCGAACACGATATGAAAGTGGTTAAGGACGTATCGGACCGGGTCGTGGTGCTGGACCACGGGGTGCCTATCGCTCAGGGTTCGTACGACGAGGTGTCGAACAACCCTGACGTCGTCGAGGCCTACCTTGGCCGCCCTGTGGAGGCTAGATGAGCAGTAACAACGATTCTCCAGATGATGTCACTGCACTGTTGGAGTTCCGGCAGGTCAACACCCACTACGGTGCGGTACACATTCTCAAGGACGTAGACCTAGCCATCTATCCGGGTGAGTTGGTCTGCCTGCTAGGCGGTAACGCGTCGGGTAAATCGACGACGCTCAAGACTCTGCTCGGTATGGTCACGCCTACCTCAGGTGAAGTAGTGCTTGATGGTGAGGTTGTCAACAACAAGCCGACGAGTTATCGGGTTATTAACGGCGTGACCATGGTTCCGGAGAATCGTCGCCTATTCAAGCGTCTCTCGGTTAAGGAGAACCTTGAGTTGGGTGCTTATCTCCGCAACGACAAGGACGGCATCACCGAGGATCTCGAGAAGATCTACGACCTTTTCCCGAGGGTCAAGGAACGCTTGTCCCAGAAGTCCGGCACGCTGTCAGGTGGTGAACAACAGATGGTGGCTATCGGTCGTGCGCTCATGTCGCGACCCAGGGTGCTGCTGATGGATGAGCCATCAATGGGTCTTGCCCCAGCACTCGTGCAGCAGAACTTTGAGTTGATCCAACAGATCCACGCTGATGGTGTGGCGATCTTTATGGTGGAGCAGAACGCCAATATGGCGCTCTCGATTGCTGACCGAGGCTGGGTGCTGCAGACTGGCCGGGTAGTGCTAGACGATACGGCGGAAGCCCTGTTGGCTAACCCAGAGTTGCGTGCCTCCTATCTTGGCGAGGGCTGACCGAATCTAGATGATGGCTTTTTCCAAGAAGGGCTCGCCGCGGACGATGCGGTCGTGACCCATCTGAGACAGGTCGATGGTCCGGTACTCGCCGTAGGTTATTAGTTCGTTTAGGGCCCGTCCCACGCCGGCACTCTGCTGGAGACCGTGGCCGCTAAATCCGTTACAAAAGTAGAAGTTAGGCACCGCGGCTGCTGGGCCGATAATCCCGTTGTGGTCCAGAGTGTTGTAGGCGTAGTGCCCGACCCACTGGTGGGTTACTCCAATGCGTTCGAAGGCTGGGATCCGGTGCACGAGAGCAGGCCAGATCTGATCTTCCCACTCGTCATGTCGCACAGCGAAGTCATCGACATCCACGACCACGTCGTTTACCGGGGGCATGCCGGCTAGGTAGTGAGGTGGCTCGGTGCGTACGTGCATACCGGTCGTGTCGATGGTCAGTGGCAGAGTCTGGCCCTCTAGTGGTGTTCTGCAGTCGAATACCCAGGCGCCGCGGATGCGGGGTTCAACGGGTAACGGTAGTTCGACCAGATCGGCCAGCCAGTTTGCTCGGGGACCGGTGCAGTTGACCACTCTGTCGCAGGCCACGACGGCGCCCGAGGCTAGTGCTACGTGGGTGACCCAGTCACCGGTGTCAGAGGTCTGTAGCCCGATCACCCGATCGGTGACGTACTCCACGCCGTTGTGTCGGGCTCGCTGCTGGAAGCCTCTCATCAGCGAGTAGGCATCCAGCGTGCCCTCGTGGCGTAGGCCGAGACTCGCTCCAGCCAGATCATCGACAAACATGTATCTAAACTGCCGGGCTAGTTCTCCGGGGGACAGCAATGCCACCTCGGCTCCACAGGAGCGTTGGGTCTCATGGTTTTCTCGTAGGACGTCCATGCCCTCCTCAGTGGACAGGAACAGATAGCCGGTATCCCGAAAACCGAGTTCGGGCGACTCGCCGTCCACCTGGACGTTGTTGTGGAAGTCAGCGATGAACTCAGTGGCGAACATCGACAGCCGGATGTTGGTCGGCTGGGAGAACTGGTGGCGGATACTTGCTTCGGACAGTGTGGTCGACGACCGTTCGAAAGTGGGATCCATCTCGACGACCAGCACCGTGTCGTTGTGGTCGGGGTTCTCCGACAACCAGTAGGCCAGTGAACTGCCCATGACGGCCCCGCCTACGATGACGGTGCCGTAGCCCGACCGTCGTGGTCCAGCGCCTATGTCGGTTCCAGAGTAGGCGGCTGTTTGTTCGGAGGCCTTGATCACGTCACGTAGCCCTGGGCCCGGTCGTCGGCCAACTCGGAGACCTCACGTTCGGCACAATCCCCGAGGCCCCCGCCGCCCGGTAGTTCCAGCACCAGCGTGCGTCCCTTGGGGATCGGCTGCTTGCCCTTGGCATCGAACGGGGTACCGTCGTCGAGGTGCACGCGGCCCGGAGCGCCGTCGCCCCCGCCGTGGCGTCCCCGTGCCGGATTGGCCACCCGGTCGAACATGCACGACACGGATAAGTCGTATCCGGTCGCTGCTCCGATCTCGATGATCTGGCCCAGGCCGCCCCGGTGGCGACCCGTACCGCCCGAATCGGGGCGCAGTTCTTTGCGCCATACCACGACGGGTCCGGATTGCTCAGTGGCCTCGGCAGGCATGGTACGAACCCCACTGGGGAACGCCGTGGCGTTGATGCCATCCAGGGTGGGTCGTGCACCCGTGCCACCACTGTTGAACATGAGGACCTCCCGGGGAGGCAGCTCCGACAGTGGGTCGGTCGCCCGGGCGCTGACCTGGAAGTTCCACAGGGCCCCAGCACCCTCGGCGGGTACCACGTCAGGGAGCGCGCTGGCAATGGCGCCCAGGCATAGATCGGTCACGAAGTGTCCGATGACATGGCGCACGGCCACCGGCTCAGGGTGCTTAGCGTTCAGTATGCAGCCCTCAGGTGCACTCACGGTGAAGGCCGCCAGCGACGCCCAGTTAGAAGGCATCTCGGGGGCCAGGGCCACCAACATGGCGTACGAGAAGTAGGCGTGGGCGTAGGTAAGGGGAACGTTCACACCGTGAGCGCAAGTCGGCGAGGTTCCGGTGAAGTCAGCGTGCACGGTGGCACCTGACGCGACCAGCGTTACCGCTAGTTCGATTGAGTCGTTATAGCCATCCACCCGCATCGTGTTGGTGTACGTCCCGGTCGGTAGGCCGGCCAGCCGCTCCCGGGTGGCCGTGGCCGTGCGGTCGAACACGAAGGCGGCCAGATCTTCGAGATCATCGATGGCAAACTCGTCGAGCATTGTGTGGAGCCGCCGGGTGCCCGTGTCGTTGCAGCCCGACAATGAGTAGAGGTCGCCCACCACCTGTCCAGCTTCGCGCACGTTGTGGCGCACGATGTTCAGGAGGTCCTCGTTAACCACGCCCCGCTCAGCGAACTTCATGATGGGAACAAATAACCCCTCCTCGTAGACCTCGGTGGCGTCGGGCCCGTAGCCGCGGCCACCCACGTCGACCACATGGGCAGTGCAGGCGAAGAAGCCGATGAGGGAACCGGTCCGGAACACCGGGTTGACCACCGTGAAGTCGTGAAGGTGGCCGGTGCCCTTCCACGGGTCATTGGTGATGTACGAGTCGCCTTCGTAGATGCGGTGGGAGCCGATGTCCTCGATGAAGTTGGCCACTGCGGCGGCCATGGTGTTGACATGGCCCGGTGTACCGGTCACCGCCTGGGCGATCATTCGACCCCGGACGTCGTAGACGCCGGCAGAGAGGTCGCCCGCCTCGCGCACACTGGTCGAGAACGCGGTCCGGACCAACGCTAGGGCCTGCTCTTCGACTATCGAAATTAGGCGGTTCCACATCACTTGGTGACGAAGTTCACTCACGGACCGACCTCGTCTTTGACTGGAGTCGTCCGGGTTACCAAAAGGCAGCCGTCGGATTGCATGACGGCCTGCTGGCGAGACGAGAGCAGTGTCGTGGTCTGGGTCTCGACGATGACTGCTGGCCCCAGCACGCGATCACTGGTGGCAAGGGCGCTGCGTTCTATGACACCGGCCTCCATTAATGTGTCGGTGGTCGTGTCGTGGATAGGACGGGTACGGTTCGGGCTGACGTCGCGAACCGCCACTACTCGTTCGACCCGGCTAACGGGGGGTCGGGGGGTGGATACGCGGACCGACCAGCCGATGGCCTCGACTGCCAGTCCGGCGATGGCCCGGCCGAAGAACTCTTCGTAGGCCTTTTGGAACTGGGTGGCGAGCAACTCGCCACCCACTATGTCGAACGGGGTGGCGTCGACGGGCACCGGAATCTCCCAACCCTGTCCGGCGTATCGCATGTAGGCCCACCGCTCGGTCTCCAACGGCACGTCGGTGACGGTGGCGCCCGTCGAGCTCAGTGCCTCTGATACGAAGGCGGTGGCCTCGTCGGCTAATTCAACCAGCATCTGATTGACCGCATCCGGGTCAAAGTTCTCCACTGTGGCGTGGTGGCTTCGTAGGGCCTCGTAGGCGAAGGGGGCACGTAGGAAGCCGATAGCTGAACCGACGCCGGCGCCCGGCGGAACGAGTAGCTCGTCCACGTTGAGCTTCTCACAGAGTCGGCCAGCGTGTAGGGGGGCACCGCCACCAAAGGCGATCATGGTGAAGGCGGCCACATCCTTGCCGTTCTCGACGGCGTGGACTCGGGCTGCATTGGCCATGTTCTCGTCGACTACTTCGGCCACTCCCACTGCGGCTGTTTCGGCGTCCATGCCTAGGACCGTGCCGACCGTGCGGTCCAGAGCGTTTCGCGCCGCTACACCGTCCAAGTCGATGCCCGGGGCTCCGAACGTGTCCGCTGACAGGCGGCCCAGCACCAAGTTGGCATCACTGACTGTGGGTTCGGTGCCACCTAGCCCGTAGGCCGCCGGGCCGGGTTCAGAGCCGGCGCTCAGCGGACCGACCCGAATCTGGCCCAGCACATCGACGGTGGCAATTGACCCACCACCCGCCCCGATCTCGATCATCTCGATAACCGGGATGGAAATAGGCATGCCACTCCCTTTGGTGAAGCGATGGGTTCGGGCTACCTCGAAGGTCTTGGCTGTACGGGGTGTCTGGTTCTCGATCAGGCAGATCTTGGCCGTGGTGCCACCCATGTCATACGACAGCACCCGTTCCAGCCCGTGGCGGGCAGCGATGTCCGCCGCGAAGATGGCGCCACCGGCTGGGCCGGATTCCACGAGCCGTACCGGGAACCGGGCCGCCCCGTCCACGTTAATGAGTCCGCCGCCCGAGTGGATGAGGTACACGGGGCATGTGGCACCGGTTTCGAGTAGCTGAGCTTCGAGCTGTCGCAGGTAGGTGGCGATGAGGGGTTGTACGTAGGCGTTGGCGCATACCGTGTTGAACCGTTCGAACTCCCGCATCTGTGGTGCGACCTCCGACGAAATTGACACAGGCACGTCGGGCAGGCGCTCCGCCAGCAGGTCGCGGAAGCGACGTTCGTGGCTTCCGTCCACGTAGGCATGAATGAATCCGACCGCAATGGCTTCATAGGCCTCGTCGGCTGGCCGGTCGGCCAGAACCTCTATGAGCGCCTGGGCCTCACTTGCGTCGAATGGACGTAGCACCGTGCCATCGGCCGCTATCCGTTCCCTCAGCACGTGGCGGTCCCGACGCTCGATAAGCGGAGTGGGCAGCACCAAGTTTAGATCGTATTGCTCGAACCGACTCTCAGTTCGCATCTCTATGGTGTCGCGAAAGCCGTCGGTAGTGATCAGGGCCGTGCGGGCCCCGGTGCGGCCGATCAGGGCGTTTGTGGCCAGTGTTGTTCCGTGGATAAACGTGTCCAGGTTGGCTAGATCGGCGCCCGCCTCGGCTACCACGGTGGCCACACCGTCGAGAATGCCCCGTTCGGGGGCGTCATAAGTGGTTAGGACCTTCGTGGAGAACATTCGCCCGTCGGGTCCGTCGCCTCCACCGATCTCCAGTACGACGTCGGTAAATGTGCCCCCGACATCAGCACCGATCCGCATGGTTTCCATCACCACTGCCTCATGGTCGGGCTTTAATCCCCACCTAGGACCTGCTCAAGCGACGGGAAGTCGCAGGGCGGCATGATGTCCACTGTGGCCGAACGCTGCTGGGAGAGCATCCCGCCGTCCACCTTGATGACGTCGCCGGTGATGTAGGCGGCGTCGGGAGAGGCCAGGAAGAGTGCGGGTCCGGCCATGT
>CAWVUB010000012.1:0-33540 GCA_963933065.1 uncultured Acidimicrobiaceae bacterium
AGGTCACCCTCGGTGAACCGTTCAATACCGAAGGCTGCGATGAGGTCTGCGTTACGCCCGGTAGCGATTGTTTCAGCCATGGTCTCACCGGCCACGGGACCTGCCTTGAACCCGTAAGTACCCCAACCAACATCTACTAGGTAGCCCTCGACTGGAGTGTTGCCCATGACGGGGGAGTAATCCGGAGTCATGTCACACAGTCCCGACCACTGCCGCAACAGTCGCATCTTTGAAATGCCTGGCATCAACTCGAGAACATGGCCAGCAAGTTCCTCCGTGAACTCCAGAGTTCCATTCACCCGGTAGGTACCAACAGGATCAACAGAGGCGCCGAATACCAACTCCCCACGGTCAGTCTGGCTGACGTAGACGTGTAGTGATCCGGATACCACCACAGTTGGTAGGAAGACCTTGCACGGCTCGGTCACCGCCGCCTGCAACGGGTGGGTGGTGATTGGCAGCGGTACCCCTGCCATATTGGATATGAGAGAGGCCCAGCCTGCGGTGCAGTTCACCACCACGGGAGCGCTAATATCCCCACGGCTCGTCTTAACGCCGGCCACCTTGCCGCCGGCTCCTTTGCCGCCAGGACCGGAGCCACCCTCCACCATGATGTCCAGAACCTCGGTTTCCTGCAGGATGTGGACATCATGAACGTCAGCACCTCGGGCATATCCCCAAACGACAGCATCGTGGCGAACAATGCCACCCGGCGGGTGGTGCAACGCTCCCAGAATCGGGTACCTGGTATTGGGAGAGACATCGAGACTGGGTGCCTGCTTTTTGACTTCCTGTGCATCAATGACACTCGAATCGATGCCCTGGAGCTTGTTTACCTCGGCTCGCCAGTGCATAGTCCGAAGTGCTGAGTCGGTATGGGCCAACGTCAGATGGCCTCGTCTGGAAAACATGACGTTTAGGTTCAGGTCAGTGGCCATTGTGTTGTACAACGCAAGTGACCGATCGTAGAAAGCCACACCCTCCGGCGTTAGATAATTGGACCTGACAATCGCCGTGTTCCGACCTGATCCACCGCCACCGATGTAACCCTTGTCGACAACGGCGACGTTGGTGATGCCATGGTTCTGGGCGAGGTAGTAGGCGGTTGCGAGGCCGTGGAGGCCGCCACCAATGATGACAACGTCGTAAGCCGACTGCATCTCTGGACGGCGCCACATCCGGGGCCAGTCGCCCCGGGTCAGGCCGTGCTTGAGCAGCGCTCCAGCCGAGTACTTTGGGGGTCGTTTCCTCATGAGTTGCAGTCCCTTGGATTCTTGTTGCTGGCACCATGCCACGGCAGCGGGTTGACCCCTGTGCCGTGGACAGGCAGATCGTCGGATTCGTCACCGTCAGGGATCCGTGTTGACCCCGTAAAGCGATCGGCAAGCATGTTGTGAAACCGATGGAGGGGCTCCTCAAATCGAGGTGAGAGGCGACCTGGCGTGTAGCCCCCTGTGGTCAATCCCGCCTGGCCCCGTTGAACGATTTCAACGTCTTCACGGTTGATGTCTAGCCAGAAATCTCTGGTAGTCGAAAAGTCGCCGTCGGTCACCTGGGGGGTGGACGGAGGCAACAGCCAAGTGCAGGTCTCACGAGTTACGCAAGTTGTAAGCGGGTCTAAACGCATGATGAAGGCATGGTTGGGAAGCACGCTAAGAAGCACATTGGGAAACAGGGCAATGAAACGACCGCTGGCGATATCGGACTTATCAAGATCTTCAGCGGGAGGCATAGTGGACCAGTCGCCGCGTTCATCTGCGGAGACGGGTGTTGTCGTTTGGCCGCAATACATCCCTTTTCCCTGATAGCGATAGTGGTCCTCGACTCGGGAGACCTTAGACAACTCGGGATGTATCCAACGGAGATGGTAATACTCCTGAAAGTTCTCACTAATGAGCTTCCAGTTGGCCTTGATTTCAACACTTTGAGTGAGGTGTCTCCGCCAATCCGACAGTCGGTAACCCTCTAGTCGCCCCTCAAGATCGCCAAACCACTCCGAAACTGGCGGCGTCTCGTCCGAAAGGCAAACCAAGACGAGGCATTGCCAGGTACTTACCCGTACTTGATGGAGTCCATAGTCAGAGGCATTAAAGCCATCTATCTCTGCCTCAGTGAATTGGGGGGTTGCAACGAGCAGGCCATCGCGGTCATAAGCCCATCGATGATAAGGACAGCGGATGGTGGCTCCCAGGGTGCAATCACCTTCGAGGAGTTGTGTACCCCGGTGTCGACAGGCGTTCCTGAAACCGCGTAGATCCCCATCCGCATTTCGGGTCACAATTATCGATTGGCCCGCTACGGAACGCACGATTGTGCTCCCCGGCGCCGCCACCTCGTCCTGAAGGCCAACGCAAACCCACGAGGTTCCGAAAACGCGTACTTGCTCTTCGCTGAAGAATGTTTTATCTACGTAGCAGGCTGCGGGTAGTGCATGCGCTTGTTGGATCGGCCGACGAGTGTCAACCCAAGCCAACTCGGACACCCACCGTGAATCTGAGACTCCGCCCAGTACTTCAGTGGAAGTAATCATGCAGAAAGATCCATCACCTAGGTAATCGCAGTACCCGTTGCCAGCGAGAATACGGTACGTCCACCTTTACTCCCTGTAAATAAGCGGTAATCTCATGGGGGTATGAATCAAATTAATACTCCACTGACGACGGTTACGCCGCACTGGATGAGCGACCTCCCATCAATACAAGGCCTCAACACCTTCGCAATCGTGGCTCAGCACGCAACGTTCTCAAGTGCCGCAGATGAATTAGAGATCGGACAATCGGCGGTCAGCCATGCCATTAGACAACTCGAGCGCTGGTTTGGTTGCGCTCTATTCGATCGAGACCATCGCGGAATCCGTCTGACGGTGGAAGGACGAATACTGGCTGATGGAGTTGGAGCGGGACTGACTCGAGTGCACCAAGCAGTGCGGGATGTCCAGAATCTTCACGATCATGCAACCGAGATGGTGACCATCTCGGTATCCACGGCTACCGCCAGCAACTGGCTGATCCCAAAATTGGCGCGCTTTAAGGCTCACCACCCCGAAATTGACGTGCGATGCGTCACGACAGACTCGGATCGGAACTTCGAAACTGAGTCTGTAGATCTTTTCGTACCAGTCGGTCGAGCTCGTTGGCCCGGATGCCAACGGTGGGCCCTGACGGACGAAACGGTATACCCAGTGTGTAGCCCGGCGTATGCCGAGTCGGTGGGGGAGACTCCGTGGCCTCTCGACTTGCTGATTCGTACCAAACTTCTAAATTTACAGGAACGCCATCGATCTCGAATGCGATGGCACGAGTGGTTCGCTGCTGTTGGAGCGCCTGCTCCAGAGGGCACTGGGCTTGGCATCAGCAACGACTACTCCGTGCTGCTGCATGCGGCGATGGAGGGCCAAGGCGTCGGTCTTGGCTGGCACCATTTGGTTGCCGACTTAGTGACGCAAGGCCGTCTCATTCGGCCGGTGGCCGAGTCGGTCACAACGGACGAACCGCTGTGGCTCAATGCGCCACCCGGACGGGTTCTAGCCTCTGCTACCGAAGTCTTGCGAGACTGGTTGCTCGCCTGTTCCTGATGTCCCTGCTCTATGGTGGGCAACATGACGGAATTGCATGTTGTGGACCACCCACTAGTGGCACACAAGCTGACACAGATGAGACGAATCGAGACTCCAAGTTCTCAATTCCGTCAACTCTTGACTGAAATAAGCCTGCTGCTGACCTACGAAGTCACTCGTGACCTTGCGCTGAAGAAGGTCCGGGTAACCACACCCCTTGTCGAGTCCGATCAACCAGAACTGGTGGAGGAGCCAGTGGTGGTCTCGATTTTGAGAGCTGGGAACGGACTACTCGACGGCGTGCTCCAAGTTATTCCCTCCGCCCGAGTGGGGCATATTGGCCTATACCGCGATCACGACACTCTTGAGGCCATCGAGTACTACTGCAAGTTCCCCTCACTGAAGGGCCAGACAGTAATCGTGGTCGACCCCATGTTGGCCACAGGAAATTCTGCGTCGGCCGCCCTCGATCGGGTGAAGCTCGATGGCCCAACGACCGTCAGATACTTATGTCTACTTGCGGCCCCCGAGGGTGTTGAGGCTCTACAACTAGCCCACCCTGACGTCGCTATCTGGACGGCAGCAGTTGATGAGTGTCTAAACGAGGTGGGCTACATCGTTCCGGGACTTGGAGATGCCGGCGACCGAATATTCGGAACTACCTGAGTCGGTCAAGCACTGGATTCATGAAGCGCTCTCGCTGGCCCATCCAGGTAGGACTGCTCGTCTCGGTTATTGCCGCCTCGGCGGGGCTAGCAGCTCTGTCGGCTGGCACCGCTGCCGCCAATCCAGAGGCGGGAGTGATTCACCTCACTTTTGATGACGGGCCGGATCAACTTCTCACACCGCTGCTGCTCGACCTGCTAGACCAGCACGGTGCACAAGCAACCTTCTTCATGCTTGGCCGGAACCTGTCGGAACGCTGGGAGAGTGAGGAGATTCAAGATCTTCTGAACAGGGGACATGCGCTGGGCAATCATTCGACACACCACCGGAAACTCACGACCCGACACCCTTTCGAGGTGGCTGCCGATTTAGAGGAAGCATCGCTGCTGCTTTCTGAGCTTTCGGGGTATCGCCCTACCTGCTGGCGGGCCCCCTACGGCGACCGAAACGGCGTTGTAGATGGAATCGCCTCCAGTCTCGGGATGACACATGTGGGATGGACCGCAGATCCACAAGAGTGGCGCAACCCTTGGGTGCCACTGGTAGTCGAATACCTGACCGAGGAGCGACATGATGGATCGGTAGTGTTGCTGCACGACCGTAAATGGTTGGCGCTTCACATTGTCGCCGACTTTGTACCGGCATTCATTGGTGATGGTTGGAGGTTTGCCCCTATCGATAGTTGTTGGACCACCAATCAACAGAAAGAACGTATGGCTACCCGCGACCCCAACGAGGTGCCGGTAGGTAAAGTCTCTTCAGTCCGGTCAGATCCCGATGGTCTTGGTGTGGTGATTAAGGGGTGGGCGTACGATGCAGATGCTCCCACAGCGGGCCTTAGCATCCGAGCGTTACACGGTGACGGCTCGTCTCCGATAGTCGCCAGCACCACTGCTGACCACTCCTTCTCCCTCATCGTTGACAACCCTCCGGACGGCCCTATCTGTCTGTGGGTCGTCGATTCCGGACGAAAGCATTCTCCGTCTCTTGGCTGTCACCTTGTAGAGACCTCATGATTGACCAATACCCCCTGGGGCCACCACCTGACGAAGCCAAGGCGCTCTTACGCGTTCAGCAGCGTGTTGCCAGAGCCCTCTCCCTCGTCACTAAGCTTGATATCGGTCCGCCGCCACAGGTGCCTGCGGGCCCAGTGATCCACGCAGCGAACCACCGAAGCCTTGCTGATCTTCTTCTCGCAGCTGGAACTTTCAGTTCGTGGGGATGGCCAATACGTCCACTGGTGGCCGGGGGCTACTTTAAAAAACCCGGGATCGGACCCCTCCTCCGGCGACTCCGCTGTATCCCGGTGCACGGCCCAGAAGCCCTGGACCTGGCCTACTCGGCTCTTTCTGAAGGGTGGTCGGTGGCAATCATGCCCGAAGGGCGGGTTGTTCCAGAGGAAGAGTGGGGACCAAGTGGGGTAGGACCTGCACACTCGGGAATAGGCCGCGTAGCCATCGATACCGGCCTGCCTGTGGTCGCAAATGGCGCCAGCGGTGCAGAGCGTTTTTGGCCTCGAAATCGATCCTTTCCAGTTATGCGGCCCGGAGTTAGGACCCATTTAGTCCTTCGAAGTGAGGTCATTGGACCGATCACTGGCCTAACAGCGAGAGAAGCCACGGATCGCATTATGGATTCCGTTACACGGTGTGTAACGGTTGCCGATGGAATCGCTGCACAAGCCAGAAAGTAACCCGGGATGGGCGCCGTACCAGACAACAGCGGCCAGCACATCTAGAAGGGCCTCTCCAGGTCCGGTCGCTAGGCACGGTCGGCTCCTTGGATCTGACCGGCTACTCCTACGTGGATATACCTCTCGTTGGCAGCAGTCGGTAGGTCCCGAACCACTGGGGCTACAACCTCCACTACTGCCTTTTCATCACCTAATTCTGAGTGAGTGACCACCAGCAGGACTGACGCAACGGTTCCCTTGCTAATAGTGGCCAGATCCGTTGTAGTCCACTCTCAACTCCATGGGCAAGTAAAACTGAATCAGTAGTGATAAGGGAAGCGATCAAAATCTTGCGGTCGCTTTTCCAGGAATGCGTCACGGCCCTCTTGAGCCTCTTCGGTTCCGTAAGCAAGCCGCGTGGCCTCCCCAGCAAATATTTGTTGGCCCACTAGACCGTCGTCGATCAAGTTGAAGGAGAATTTCAGCATCCGTTGCGCCGTCGGGCTCTTGGAATTAATGGTTGCTGCCCACTCAAGAGCTACTTCTTCGAGTCGGTCATGGTCCACAACCGCATTGACGGCACCCATACGTTGCATCGCCTCGGCGTCGTATTCCTGTCCAAGGAAGAAAATTTCTCGAGCAAATTTTTGTCCAACTTGGCGTGCTAGATACGCCGAACCAAACCCACCGTCAAAGCTCGCTACGTCAGCATCTGTCTGTTTAAACCGCGCGTGTTCACGGCTAGCAATGGTTAGGTCAGCCACCACATGGAGGCTGTGACCACCGCCGGCCGCCCACCCCGGCACCACTGCAACCACGATCTTGGGCATGAAACGGATGAGACGCTGCACTTCAAGAATATGCAGCCGGCCCGTACGCGCCGGGTCCACAGTGTCGGCTGTCTCTCCGTCGGCGTAGCGGTAGCCGTCCTTGTCGCGAATGCGCTGATCGCCTCCAGAGCAGAAGGACCATCCACCATCCCGACTAGATGGTCCATTGCCGGTGAGTAGCACCGTGCCAACATCTGACGACATTCGAGCATGGTCCAGCACTCTGAATAACTCATCGACCGTGTGAGGGCGAAAGGCGTTACGCACATCAGGACGATTGAAGGCAACGCGGACGGTGCCTTGGTCAACCGCTCGGTGATAGGTCACGTCCGTCAGGTCAAAGCCGCTCACCTCTCGCCAGCGAGTCGGATCGAAAATGGCCGAAACCTCGGATCTAGGTACTTCCGTCTCCATGGACGGGCATCATACGGCCCGAGAGCAAGCGGACTTGAACCAAGGCTCACCATTATTGATGTGTACTTGGCACAATGCGAGGCGATGGTTGTCGATTAGCTATCGATGCAACCGGCAAGCGACCTAGGAGTGCCTGCAACAACAGCCAGCGTCTCATCGATGCCCATGGCGCAGAGATCTTCATAAGACGATGTCAGTAGGCCTTCAACTCCCGCCTGCACCCACGACTGATCTGGAAGGGTTTCTTCTAGTTGCCCGAACCCGGTTATGACCGCCATGCCCGTTGGACCGACGTCTAGCGTGCTCACCGAGAGGTCCGGGCGGTGGTGCCGCAGCAGGACAACCACCTTCCACACATCACCACTCCAAATAGCGGTAGTTCGTTTTCGCTCCGAGGTGATGGCGTCGATAGGCAAAACATCGTGAAGTAGGACCACTGTGCTGGCGTGGGCGTACCTCTCAACTGAAAGCACGTCGGCTAGCGCCACCTCAAAATGGTGGAGGCCATCCACAAAGGCAAGATCGACCGGCCCACCAAGTAATTTCGTTACATCGCTACGGCGAAAGAACTCGGCTGATGTTGCGGAAATAATCTCCCAGTTTGAATGATTTAAGTCCCAGACCTGCGGAGCCGGATCGACGCCAACGATTCGGGTCTCAGGACCTCCAAGACGTAGCGAGTGTCCTTCGTTTACCCCGATCTCCAGATACCGCTTTGGTCGAAGCCGGCGGTGAGCATCGGCGAGCAGATGAAAGTAAGTCGGATAGGCAAGGTCCAACGCGGAGTCACCGTAATCCCCACTTCGTTTCTGCACAGTATTCCCATCACTCCCCGCAACTAACCAATCTGGCGTCACGTACTACGTCGCCACCAAACGCCTGTCCAGTCCACCGAAGTAATCTGATCGTTAATGCCATGTCGTTCGCGATAGTCCTCCACGGCACGACGGCAGGATTCAAAAGCGCCGTAGTCGTCGACTATCACGATGCCTCCTACCGACAACTTTGGGTACAGGCACTCCAACGCCTCCCAGGTCGACTGGTACAGATCCCCGTCCAGACGCATCAGCGCTAAGCGCCCAATCGGCGCCTTGGGCAGCGTGTCGGCAAACCAGCCTTCGAGGAACTTGACCTGATCATCGAGGAGGCCATACCGGGTGAACGTTGCTTCGACTTCAGAGCGGGAAACGGCAAGGGCCTCCACTCCTGAGAGGTCTACGCCAGTGTCAGCTGGCCATTTCGTTGGATTAGGCGCAGGCAAGCCACGGAACGAATCAGCTACCCACACTGATCGGCTTCTATCTCCCCAGGCGGCCAGCGCCGCTCTCATTAGAACTGTTGCGCCACCGCGCCATACTCCCGTCTCGATTAGATCGCCGGGTACGTCGGCGTCGAGTACTGAGGTCAAAGACTCTGCAAGGTTCTCGAGGCGTCGGCGCCCAATCATCGTCTCGGCAGCAGCTGGCCAGTCGCGACCATCAACTCGGAGAGATGGATCTATGCCCGGTTCCAACTCCGGGAACAGGTCTCTACACAAGCATCCAACCAGAAGATCTAGGTACCGGTCTCGCAGCAAAGCCTCCGTGGAGCCGCTCATGGAAGACCGGCCCATGCCAGACGTATACAACCGCTGCTAATCAAGGCAGTTCATCGAGTGCTTCAAGAGCACCCGATGCCACCAAATCATCTACCAAAACGGAATCCATGCCAAGGTCTTGAACACAGAATCGACGGCTGTGCTCGCCGATCAGCGGTGCTTGGAAGATGGCTGGTGGTCCCATGCGAGAACCTGTAAAGCACGGCCCAGCCATCACTATCTGGCCTAGTGCTTGCTGCTCGAGATCAACCAAGAATCCGCGGTCGATTAGGTGGGGGTCTTCTAATTGATCGACACAGAACATCATCCGGGCTGCCGGCACTCCCTTGGCCTGACATCGATCCTGTACTTCGGCTCGATCCAAAGTTTGGGTCCACTCTGCAACTCCGTTTTCGACTCTTGCCCGTGCTTCCATCCGTTGGATCGAAGTTGCTAATAGCGGATCTCGCGCCCAGTGGGGATCACCCATCGCCTTTCGCAGCCTCACCCAATCATCGTCGTCACGTACACAGATCACGGCCCAGTTCTCTTCACCGGCACAGGGGAATGCGCCCCATGGAGCGCCGTCTGGAGAGGCGTTACCTCGTGGGCGGACCGAGCCTGGCTCCAACGCTTCGGCCAGAAAATGATCAGCGAGCGTGAACATGAGAGCCTCCACCTGTGCCACCTCAACGTGGGCACCGGAAGCACCCCGATCGCGACCGATGATCGCAGCAAGGGCACCAACAGCACCAAGCCGACCCGCCAGATGGTCGGGATGAATAGCGTTACTCCCTGGGGGCCCCTCGCCGTCGTCGAACGCCCATAACCAACTAAGGCCGCCCGCCGTTTGAATAGTGGGGCCGTAGCCCGTCCAGTCGGCCTGAAGCCCATGAGAACCCATCAACTGGCTAGACATCATCACCGCTTCAGAGTTAAGCCGGCGGACATCAGACCATCCGATACCAAGACCATCCATGGTCCCTGTGGAATTATTTTCGACAATAACGTCTGCCCATGCAACTAACCTCTCAACGATCTGGATGGCGCCAGGATGCTTCAGGTTGAGGCCCAAACAGCGTTTAGTCCTGCTCGACGACGCAAATGGGGCACTCATTTCTCCCCCCATGACGATCCGGATGAAGTCCGGGTATGCGTGACTCTCGATCTTGACCACGTCAGCTCCATATTCAGCGAGCATTCGTGCACACTCGACACCAACACCACCATGGCCGAAGTCGACCACGTGGAGTCCCCTCAGCGGAAGGTCCTCAGGATGACCAAGCGGCGACGAAAAAGTGAAACGGGGTCCGGCAAAGAGGGCGTTATCTTCACCAATCTCTGGGGCCCTACGCCGGTGCCCGATTCTCACTCGGTCTATCTCGAAAGCACCAGAAACTACCTTCGCCTCAACGCCGGGAGCGATCTCCGCTGTGGTGAAAGTCCCACGTGATGCATAGTGCTCATCAGTCAAGATTTCGGCCGGCGACAGGAGTGGGGTAGCCACGACGCCACGTCGTTGGGCTTCTCGGCACCCTTCAATCTTTGGGAGGTCAGCCCAGTGGGCGGCGTACAGAGGATTGATGACATCGGCGTTCATGAGCCGGTTGATGTAACTCTCCCAGTACTCGTCTGCGAACGCTTCCGGTGACCCCATCCATTCCCAGAGAGAGCGCCACTGTCCAGGCGCCATCACCACGCATCTCACCTTTCCATCTGCACACTCAAATGTGGGATACATGGGACTGTCCCCGGAACGCACCGTGGGGGGCGTCGAACCACGGCGGAGTGAGTCGCTAACACTAGCCAGGCCCCAGGTGTTCATTTGCGCCATGGCTTCCAACGAGGAGACATCGAGGTGTTGCCCACCACCACCCCGGGCTCGGTGGACCAGTGCTACTAGAACTGCATAGGCACCTACAACGCCTAACGCATCGGATGCGATCGCTCCGGGAAGCAAAAGTGGGGGCTTTTCGGGAATACCGCTTAGGGCCTGCCACCCAGAAAGGGCGAATACCACATCGCCTGTTGATACCAGATCACGGTCTGGACCGGTCTGACCGAAGTCTGTGAGGGAAGCCACGACGAGCTCTGGGTTGGCTTTCAATAGAACATCCGGTCCTAGCCCAAAACTGGCCATTACTCCCGGCGACCAGGATTCGATTACTACGTCAGCATCACCGACTAGCGCCAGAAACCGTTCACGGTCTGCGCATCCATCCGACTCAGTCAGGTCAAGCACAGTCGACCGTTTGTTCGCATTACGGACCGCGAAGTAGAGCGACGATCCATCAGGGCCAAACGGTGCTCGCCGTCGAGAGTCAGCCCCGTTTGAGGGCTCGAGTAGTAGCACGTCGGCACCCAGGTCGGCTAGCAGCCGGCCACAGAGGTCGCCGCGAGTACCCGATATGTCTAAAACTCGGAGATCGGCAAGAGGACTGCTTGTGGACTGCATCTGCGATGGTTTACCACTACACGGACCCGGAACAGAACCCACGCCCTAGTTTGGCCAACTCCACCCGGCCCCTTCAACTAAGTCAGCCCAAGTAGCATTGAGCCTCAGTCGACAACTAAGAACCCACTGTGCTGCGCCGTCCTCCTCTCACCCTCGTGCCATTCCAAAGGCACCGTAAGGCGTTTAGTGCCGCAGTACTGACCGTCAGCATCCTGTCAGGATCGTTAGTGGTGGCCGCTCCGGCTCTCGGAATCGAGGAAACCGAATCCATTCGTGATGCCCGCGATAAACGAGAATCGGCTAAGGACCAAGCAGCGGATGCTGCGGAAGCGCTTCAGTTTGTTGAAGCAGCGGACGACGAAGTCTCAAGTGCACTCCTCGCACTTGATGATGCTGTGGCTCTACAGGAGGCAAAAATACTTGCTGCCCGCCAGGCCATTGAAGCCGCTGAAGCCGAAGCGACCCTCCGTTGGGTTCAAGCAAAGAACATCTCTGTCGAGGTATCCGAATTACGTCAACGCATCCAAGAACTGGCAATAGACGTTTACATCGGCCGAATTCGGCCAGGTAGCTTGCTGGAATCAAGGGATCTGACGGCGGGTGTTCGGCGTGCCGCCATCCTCAACGCGATTACGGGCGACCGGAGCGACATGGTTGATCGACTCCGGGCATTGGAATCTGATCTAGAAGACGTCGCCTTGTCGGCTGACGACGCTATCGCTGACGCTCAGGCAAGCCAGCGGGAGCTTGAGTCGTCAATTCGGGTACTCGACCGAAGGATCTCGGCCAAGGAAAACGTCAAAGGAGAACTCCAGGACCGAATCGCTGCCTACGAGGGAGAAATTGAAAGTTTCGAACGACAGGAGTACCTCATGGCGATCCTTATCGACAATCTTATTGCTGAGGAACTACGGAAGTCAGCGCCTGATCTGAGCAAGGAATCGGGCCAAGGCTTCATCATGCCAATGGAGGGAACAATCGGGTCGGGTTTCGGGTTACGTAAACACCCCATCTTCGGGACGATGCGTCAGCACAACGGGGTGGATATCGGCTGCGTAAGGGGGCAACCCATCTGGGCAGCAAAAGCAGGCAAGGTGATATTTGCTGGGTGGAAGAACGGTTACGGAAACGTAGTTCTCGTGGAGCACGTCGGACCAGTCGTTACCTTGTACGCGCACCAAGAAGAGCTCCACGTCTCCACCGGTTATCGAATCGACATAGGGGAGGTCTTGGGAAAATGTGGCTCGACTGGCTGGTCAACCGGACCGCACCTTCATTTCGAGGTCCGCACGGGTGGCGAGCCAAAGGATCCCATGATCGTTCTGCCGGGTTGACGCCACTAAGAAACTTAGGGTCGGAAGGGTTCGCTCGGTCCCGGCTTTCAAAACTGAACGGGGGCCCCGAAGGGCCCCCGCAGCAGATTTCGACTGGTTTGCCTAACCCACGAATGCAGAGGCAAACACCAGCGACACGATCGTCATCACTTTGATCAAGATATTCATAGACGGTCCAGAGGTGTCCTTGAAAGGATCGCCTACGGTGTCACCTACCACGGCCGCCTTGTGATTGTCGGAGCCCTTACCACCATGCGCTCCGGCCTCAATGTATTTCTTGGCGTTATCCCAAGCCCCTCCCGCGTTGGACATGAAGATCGCTAAGCAAAAGCCTGTGACTAGCGCTCCCGCTAGGAAACCACCGAGAGTGTCCACGTTTATGAATCCCAGCACTAGGGGGACCACAACCGCCAACGCCCCTGGGATGATCATCTCCTTGAGTGAAGCTGCTGTGGAGATGGCCACACACCGAGCCGAGTCGGGGTGAACACCCGGCTTTCCTTCCCGTAGCCCAGGGATCTCTCGGAACTGGCGTCGGACCTCTTCGATCATCTCCTGCGCTGCACGGCCCACTGCGTCGATGGTGAGCGCAGCAAACAGGAACGGCAGCATGGCTCCGAGAAACAGGCCAATAAACACCTCGACCCGACCAACGTCCAGCGACAGCGAGCCGCCGGCAGCGATTATGGCGAACTCAAAGCTCTTGAAGAGAGCCAGAGCGGTCAGAGCGGCTGAACCAACAGCAAAGCCCTTAGCCACCGCCGCAGTCGTGTTTCCGAGCGAATCTAAGGCATCAGTAACCTCACGAACGCTTGGGTCCAGCTCTGCCATTTCTGCGATGCCACCAGCATTGTCCGCTATCGGCCCGTACGCGTCGACAGAAACAACCACGCCGGTCGTAGCCAGCATTCCTATGGCCGCAACGGCGATTCCGTAGATGCCCCCGTCAAGATTGCCAATGGAATCAAACGCCATTTCGCCGCCCCAGTAGGCGACAGCCACACCGATCGACAACAGGCCAACAGACGCTGCAACCGAAACCATTCCTGCTGAAATACCACCTAAAATTGTGGTGGCTGGACCTGTCTCAGTTTGACTAGCAATCTTCTTAACTGGAGCAAAGTGGTCGGAGGTGTAGTACTCCGCAGTCTTACCGAGTGCCCACCCAACCACGAGACCACCGATCACCGCTATTGCCAAACCAAGGGGGGCATCGAAGGCTTCGTTATCACCAAAGAGCCAGAATGAGATGCCCACTGTGGCCAACACAGTGAGTGCCATAGCCACGTTGGTGCTCATATGTAATGCTTTTGATAACGCCTTGGTGTCAGTAGAAGTACCACCCTTTACCAGGAACGAGCCAATTATCGACGCCAACATTCCAGCGAACGCAATGGCCATCGGGAACGTCAACAGTGAGATGCTGATTTCTGCAGTGGCATCTTTCGCGCTCAAAGCCGTCGCAAATGCCACCAACGAAATCGGTGCCAGAATCGAACCTGCGTAGCTCTCAAACAAATCGGCACCCATGCCAGCAACGTCGCCCACATTGTCGCCTACATTGTCAGCGATGGTCGCCGGGTTACGCGGGTCGTCTTCAGGAATTCCCGCTTCAACTTTGCCCACCAAGTCAGCACCGACATCGGCGGCTTTGGTGTAGATACCGCCGCCCACGCGGGAGAACAGAGCGATGGACGAGGCACCAAGCCCGTAAGCGGTGACAACCTCGAAGGCATCGTCAACTTCCAAAACCAGCACGAACAGGATGTAGACGGCCATAAGACCCAATAGGGCTAAGCCGGCCACAGAAAATCCCATCACGGCGCCCCCACGGAACGCTATGGGGAGAGCCTTGCCCGGCCCTGACTTCGCAGCCTCGGTGGTACGGGCATTAGCCATGGTGGCCACCGTCATACCGATGTAGCCAGCCAGCGCTGAGAGTACCGCTCCAATTACATACGTGGCCGCAGCCGCAGGTGCAATCAACAGCCCGATGAGGAGCGCCATAGCAACTACAAATACAGACACCCAGCTGTATTCCTGTTTGAGGAAGGCTCGGGCACCTTTCTGTATTTCTGTCATGAGAAATACCATGCGCTCATCGCCCGGAGGCGCTGCCTTAACATTCTTGAAGAAGAATCCGGCGAGAAATAGGCCGAGAATGGCCGAAGCTGCAGCCAGATATGGGATGGCGTTCAAGGAAGGGTCTCCTGATGAGGGGAACTGGTTGTGAGCCACCCAATTTGCATGGGTGGGGTTGGTGCCCAGCGCAAGCCTTCAAGGCCGGTTCGGCCGGGACCTCCGGCACTCTAGTGAGAATGGGACGACGGACCGACAATTGGCGGACATCTGAGGCTGAGGTCGAAAGTCACGCTAGGACGTTGACAACTGGCGGCTAGACGCTTTTTCAGCCAGCATTGGATTCCCAGTGCAAGAAGGACATCCACATTTCGAGAGGACACTGAATGCCCACCGAGCTCCGCAAATCTATGCTTGAGCGCCGACGGGCGCTGCCGCCTGAGGTAGTGAAGCAACACTCTGCCGTGGTCTGTCAGAGATTGTTAAGCCTCCCGGAGTTCAGCGCGGCGACCAAGAGCGGCATTATCGGCGCCTACCTCGGCATATCGGGAGAAATAGACCCGACGGCTCTCCTAGAGACTCCAGGAATACAAATAGCCCTGCCTGTGACCACCAAAGGAGAGCACCTTCGATTCGTGATACCAAGCGGGCCATTATCTGCTGGGCCATTTGGCACCCGCCAACCCGAGACAGGGAGTGAAGTCAGCCCAAAGGAGTTGGCCTTGGTTCTAGTTCCACTGGTTGCTGCTGACCATCAGGGTTCCCGAGTGGGCCACGGCGCTGGATTTTACGACCGAACTTTCTCATTTCTGCAAGATGCTCGTCGTATTGCCGGATCATCAACACCACTCTTGGTCGGATTGTGCCATGACTTCCAGGTTGTGGAGACAGTAGAGCCTCAACCATGGGATGTGCCTTTGGACCTCCTGGTAACAGAAATTGGCTTAATCCGACCATGAGATCGCTACATAAAAAACGGACACCAATTTCGGGTATGCCACCCTTTTCCGCCGCCGGTAGGCGATGATCGCGAGGTGCGTATCATTGTGGTCGGTGCTGGCGAGGTCGGTACTTACGTAGCCGATCGTCTCAGCGGCCAGGGGCACGATGTAACCCTCATAGAGGTGAATAGCCAACGCTGCCGACAGATTCAAAGTGAACTCGATGTTGAGATACTCCGGGGGAGTGGCACTGACCCGGATGTACTGGCAGAAGCACAGGTCGGTAAGGCGGAACTACTTGTTGCGGTAACCAAACGTGACGAGGTCAATATCCTTTGTGCACTGATGGCCCGCAAGGCGGGCGTAACTAAGACAGTTGTGCGAGTGGAATCTCGTTCACTGCGCCGAGCCCAGGCTGCGTCACTATTCGAGGGAGTCGATGATCACCTCGTCATTGACCCTGACCAAGAGGTAGCCCATGCCGTCCGTCGACTACTTCGCTACACCGGCGCCCTTGAACTCGACGAGATGGCCGGTGGTGAGGTGGTCGTGTTGACAGGACGACTACCCGGCGGTGCTCCGTTGGTCGGCAAGTCACTACGTGAACTGGGTCGCGAGCTGGAGCCTGACTGGGGCTTCATCGTGGGCTCAATAACACGTCGAGAAGCGGGTGCGGACCGGGAACACACCTTTGTCCCTCGAGGCGACCGAACTTTGCGTGAAGGTGATCTACTGACCGTGATCTGCAAGAAGGCAAATCTTTCGGATTTGACATCGCGTATGGGCATGGAGCGGCAGCGGTCTGACCGGATACTCCTCCTTGGAGGTGGCCGTACTGCGGAACTTCTCGCCGAATCATTGCTGTCCCAAGGTAAGTCGGTTGGCATCATCGAACGTGACCCAGAACGCGCAGCCGAATTGGCTGAACGTCTCGCTGGTGCCCTGATTTACCTCGGTGACATCACTGATGCAATACTGCTTGAAGACGCAGGAGTAACGAAGCAAGATGTCGTCATAGCGCTGACTGGCGAGGACCACGCCAACGTACTCGCATGTCTTTATGCCAAGTCTTCAGACAGGTCACCAGCGGCAACTCCCGCCAAAGGTCCCGAAACAATCGCAGTGGTGCACCACCTGCAACTACTTAATATTCTTGAGGCTCATCAAGTCGATGCAACCCTCAGCCCCCGAACGGCAACGGCAAACAGTGTGTTGCGATTTGTTCGAGGTGAGGCGGAGACAGTAGCGGCTGTATCTACCTCTCTTCACGGTGATGCAGAAGTGTTGGAGTTTGCGGTGGCTCCTGGCTGCAGGTGTGAGGGGGAGATGTTGTCCGAGCTTGGCCTCCACGAAGACGTCCTCATCGGCGCAATTGTTCGAGACGGAAAGGCCCAGATTGCCCGTGGGCGAAGCACGTTACGGGCACGTGACCATGTCATAGCAGTGGTGCGGCCCGGGCAGGCTGCCCACCTTTCCTCACTGTTCGGCTAGGTCGGCAAGCCAGATGAGCCGACCGATGTGGTTCGGCGCACGACCTGAGTTGTATCGCGGCAGGCCCTGGCCCTCGTGGGCAGCAACTACCGTGTGGGCTGTCGCTGGAGCCACCGGCGGCGCAGGGCTTCTAGCAGTCATTGCGGGCTTGGTTGACCTCTTGGGAGCCGGTGACGACACTGTCCCACTCCTAGTCTTGGGCGGCTCGGCAGGGCTCTTTGCCTCGGTCTTGGCCGTGTGGGTCCGGCCGCCGGACCGGATCCGGCATTCGCATATCCTCTGTGCGGTCACCGGCTGCCTCATCCTGTTCATTTTGGTGGTGGCCGGGTTCTTGGCGCTGACCACGCCATCGATGAGCCTGACCGATGCGCTCTTTCAGGCGGCGGCCATGGCCACCACTACGGCCTTCGACATAGGTGCCGTCGACGCAAACGATCACGGGGCGCGTTTCCTTGTAGGAGGCGCACAGTGGCTGGGAGGCGTCGGTGCACTTCTGGTGGCCGTCGCAATACTCCCATTCTTTGGTGTGGGGCGGGAGTTCGCTGATAACTCCCGCCGAGGAGGTCGCCGGCCCATGGCCCCAAACTCCTCCACGGCGGTCCGCAACCTATGTGCCGTCCACGGACTGGCCACGGTGGTCACTCTCTTAGGTTTTCTTATGGTGGGTGTAGATCCCTTCGACGCCGTACTCCTAGCCATGGCAACTGCCTCCACTGGAGGTCTATCCAGCGGAGGTGACCTCGAGTCCGCTGCTGTCCAGTGGGTCGCCATAGCGGGAATGGTCATTGCAGGGACAAGCCTTGTGGTGCTCTGGCGTCTAGGGATGGGACGTTCCCGCAACCTCCTACGGTCTACCGAGTTGCAGACGTACCTGGGCCTTCTGTTGGTGGCCCCTGCTGCCTTCCTCTTGTGGACTGATGGCTCGGGGCTCGATGGAATACGCCGAGCTGTCTTCACCGTGACAGCAGCCGTGACTACCACTGGATTTCCGATGAGCCCCGGTGGCACATGGGCTCCCGCTGCCCCGGTCCTCCTTCTCCTGCTCGTATCGATTGGGCCGATGACCGGATCAACAGGTGGGGGATTTCAGATTCTCCGACACCAAATCCTGGCGAGGGTGGCCGTTAGGGAACTCCTCCGCCAACTTCACCCCCGTGCGATCATCACAGCCCGGTTAAGAGGTGGAACAACGGCCGAAGAAACCTTGACACAGGTAGTGGTGACCCAGTTCTTGTTCGTGAGCGTAATCTTCGGTACGGCGGGTGCGATAGCCATCGCCGGCTTCGATCTGGCGACTTCCTTAACCGCTTCAGTGCACGCCATCACCACAGCCGGGCCTATCCGAACCCTGGACGGCAGTCTGGTCGACGTCGGGTTATGGCCCACCTCCGCACGTCTCGCTCTTATCCCGGCGATGGTGGTTGGCCGTCTGTCGGTCTACCCGGCAATCGTGGCACTGGGGTCGGGGACTGCCTTTATTTGGCAGCGCCTTCGCCTTAGACGGCGGTCAGTGGTGGCCGTTAACCACGGAAGTGTCGGTGGTTCAGTGGACGGATTCAACCAATGAATCCGTTGAGTCGGTTTCCTTTCGGCAATCGTTGGAAGAGTACGACGGCCAGCGTGCTGGGAATGGCGCTCCTCTTCGTGTCGGTCGGCATGACGATGGCCACTCTGGTCGCCTTGGTGGACGGTGCTGATGCTCTGGCATTGGCTACCGCCACCGTAATTACGGCTCTCCTTGGCGCTGGGTTATTCCACATCGCCACTCCAGGATCCCGAAATGTCGCGGTGATCTTTAATGCGGTGGGAATCACTTGGGTGATCACATCCGTTCTGGGCGCCCTGCCATACCTATTTGCTGGGACATTCGCCACGTTCGGCCGACCATGGTTGGTGGTACTCGCCGACGCACTCTTCGAGTCGGTATCCGGATTTTCTACCTCTGGTTCAACAGTCTTTGGGGCCCATAACCCGATTGAAGCACAGGGGGCTGGCATTCTCTTATACCGCCAGCTCACCCAGTGGGCCGGTGGTATGGGCATCGTAGTGCTAGTCGTCATGGTGCTGCCCTCGTTGAGATCCAGTGGCTTGGGGCTCATCGACGCTGAGGCGCCTGGCATGGGCGTCGACCAGTTGACTCCCCGAATTAAGACCACGGCAGCGAGGTTCTGGTCGCTATACCTGGGATTCACAGTTGCCGTAGCGGTAGGCCTGCTCCTGGCTGGCATGAGCCCGTTTGATGCCGTGGCCCACGCCTTTAGCACGGCGTCGACCGGTGGCTTCTCAACGAAGGACGCCTCGATCGGCCACTGGGACAGCATCGCCATTGAGGGGGTCGTGGTGCTGGCCATGATCATCGGAGGTGCCAGCTTCGCCCTACACAACAGTGCTCTCCGTGACCGGAAGTTTGGCTACTTCCGGGATCCTGAGTTCCGAGCCTACGTGGCTGTCTTAGGTGTGGGGGTCGGCCTTGTTGCAGCTTTTCTTGTAGGCGACCAGATAGGGATGGTACGAGCCTTCCGTTCAGCGGTGTTTAACGTGGTGGCCTTTGGTACCAGCAGTGGCTTTAGTAACGCCACTGCTGCCGGAACCCCAGGTGACTTTGCGGTGTGGGCCGCAGGGCCCCAGATAGTACTTCTACTATTAATGGTCTTCGGTGGCTGTACTGGCTCGACGTCCGGTGGAGTGAAGGTCATACGACTTCGGGTCGGGATGGCGCAGGCCTACCGCAGTCTTCGCAGCCTCCGTCGGCCTCGGGCAATATTCCCGGTCCGACTCGGATCGACCGCCATATCGGACTCGATGGTGGAGAGGATCGCTGGGTTCATGGTGGTTTATGGTCTGCTAGTGGTGGTTGGGACCGTGACGATCGCCGCTCTGGGCGTCGATCTGGTCTCAGCTTTCGGTGGGGTAATCAGTGCCCTGGGCAACATGGGTCCGGCGCTTGGCGAAGCTGGCCCCACAGCCTCATACGCCGATGCTTATCCAACACCGGCGCGGATGGTTCTGGCTGTCCTGATGTTGGTCGGTCGTCTCGAGATCTTCCCCATGCTCCTCATGCTGGTTGTCCCCTATCGCTCATTCGATGGAGTCGCCCGGGGCGTGCGTAACCGACTTCGAGCCCGAGACCGCTGATCGAACGGGCTCAGCCGGCGAGGGCAGCTTCTAACAGGCGTCCAAGCAGCGCCGGGTCCTCGCTGCCGCAGAACTCCCGCGCGCTATGCATAGCCAACTGTGCAATACCCAAATCCACTGTGCGTAAGCCCGTTCCTGCCGCAGTGGTGGGTCCGATCGTGGTCCCACACGGCATATCCGATCGGCTTACGAAAGATTGGATAGGTACGCCTGCCTGCTCAGCTAGTTGGCGGATCTCCGCTGCCCCTGGGGCGTCCGTGGCGTAGCGCTCCTTCGCGTTGAACTTCAGTACCGGTCCGGCGTTCAGAAGGACGCTGTGTTCACTGTCATGCCGTTCCACGTAGTTTGGGTGGGTTGCGTGGGTCCCATCGACAGATAGGACAAGCCCTCCATCGACCCGCCGCTCATCGAGGTTCACAAACCGACGCAATGTGCGTCGCAGGAGGGGCCCAGCCGCTCCCGTGGCAGACACGCTGCCTACCTCCTCGTGGTCAAATAGGGCCAAGACCGGGACCGTCTGACTAGTAGCCCACCTGGAATCCTCGCCGGCAATAGCGATAAGAGTCTCGGTACCGGCGTGACAGGACAACAGGTCGTCCAGACGAGAAGCACTCACAAACTCGCCGTCTGGGCCAGCAAGGCAGGCAGGCACCACATCGTGAAACATCGCGTCAAACGCCAGAACGTCGACTGGGTCGACGTCAGCCATTGTGGCCAAGGTCGCCACGAAGGCACCGGGTTCAACTAGTCCGGCTCCAACAATTGTCGTTAAGTGGACCTGGGGATTCAGCAACAGGCCTTTGTCGTTCACATCGCGATCGAGATGTATTGCGAGTTGTGGAATCCGGGCTATCGGTCGGTCGTCTCGGACCAGATATTCCACACGCCCATCACCATCGCGCACCACCACACGTCCAGATACTCCAAGGTCCCGGTCGAGCCACGAGTTCAACAGAGCGCCGCCGTAGACCTCCACGCCCACCTGGCAGAGGCCGAGAGCACCCTGATCAGGAAGAGGTTTGACTCGCAGGTTCGGGCTGTCGGTGTGGGCACCGATAATCCGGAGTGGAGCGTCGGCGCAGCGGTCAACGTCCGCCCAGGCTATAAGTGCACCACCGGACCGGACGTACCAGCGCCCGGCCGCTGGGCGAAGATCATCATTGGACAAGGCTTGGAAACCAGCGGCATCCAGACGTCGGACCGACTCAGCTACCGCGTGGAACGGGCTGGGTGAGGCGTCAATATATCGACATAGGTCGAGGCAAAACTCGTTTGACATACCCTCGCTAGCGGTGTTCATCCGGCTATTCTTATCTTCCCATAGTTCTCACGAGATGCTCGGCGACGAGATACTCATGAGAATCATCGCTCCGACCAACGACGTTCCGGGCGATCTCCAGGGCGACCAGCCCCGTCAAGGAGACGACCTCGAACATCATGCACACTAAATCGCGCTACCTTTCCCCACCGTCGGGGAATCTGACCTCTCTTCGGGACCTCCCTGGGCCGCAGGGCCTTTACGACCCGCGGTTTGAGCATGATGCCTGCGGGGTCAACTTTGTCTGCGACCTCCGTGGGCGGGCCAGCCACCGGATCGTTCAGCTCGGCATCGGTGCTCTATGCCGGATGCAACATCGCGGCGCCATCGGTGCTGAAATCAATACCGGGGACGGTGCAGGGCTTCTCATCCAAGTGCCAGACAACTTCTACAGATCAGTAGTCGATTTCGAGCTGCCCAAAGTTGGGTCTTACGTGACGGGCATCGCATTTCTGCCAAATGTTGCGTCACTGGCTGATGAGGCCATGTTGCTAATAGAACAAACTGCTGCATCCGAGGGCCTTGAGGTACTTGGATGGCGCGAGTTGCCAATCGATGACTCGATGATCGGCAACGCCGCTCGGTCCACTGAGCCCACCTTTCAACAGTTGTTCTTGGCGGCGCCCGCTGACCGGGCTGGAAACCGGCCAAACGGGATCGATCTTGACCGTCTGGCATACGCGGTGCGTAAACGAACTGAACATGAAATCTCGCTATTAGCTCCAGATGGCGAAGAATCACACCGGGTGTACTTCCCTTCATTGTCATCACGGACAATCGTTTACAAAGGGATGCTGACAACCACTCAACTCTCTGAATTCTTTCTCGATCTGTCTGACGAACGGATGGAAAGTGCTCTCGCCCTGGTGCACTCTCGATTCTCTACAAATACCTTTCCCTCGTGGCCGCTGGCCCATCCCTATCGGTTCATTGCGCACAACGGTGAGATCAACACGGTGCAAGGCAATCGCAATTGGATGCGAGCCCGGGAGGCGCTAATGGCCTCTGATCTCATACCGGGTGATCTCAGTCGACTATTCCCGATCTGCACCCCGGGGGCCAGCGATAGCGCCACCTTCGATGAGGCTCTCGAACTACTTGTCATGGGTGGCTACTCGCTTCCCGAAGCAGTTTTGATGATGATTCCGGAACCATGGGAGAACCATGCCGAGATGTCTGATGAACGACGAGCATTTTACCAGTACCACGCCTCGAGGATGGAGCCATGGGATGGCCCGGCGTCCATTGCCTTCACCGATGGATCGGTCATGGGTGCGGTCCTCGACCGCAACGGCCTCCGACCAAGTCGATATTGGGTTACTACTGACGATTTGGTGATTATGGCTAGCGAGGTTGGCGTCGTCGAGATCCCAAGCGCTGAGGTAGTTGAAAAAGGGCGACTGGAACCCGGCCGAATGTTTCTTATTGATACCAAAAAGGGCCGAATCGTTCGCGACGACGAAATCAAGGCCGGAATGGCCTCGGGACGTCCTTACGGGGAGTGGTTAAGTCGTAATCTCGTCCATCTCGACGACCTACCTGAACATCACCGCACCGTCATCGATGAATGCACTCTCACCCAACGCCAGCAGACCTACGGGTACACCCACGAGACTCTCAAGATCCTTCTGGCCCCAATGGTTCGTGACCGTAAGGGAGCAATTGGGTCCATGGGTACAGACACACCTATAGCCGCTCTGTCCAACCAAAGTCGCCCGCTCTACGACTATTTTCAGCAGCTGTTTGCCCAAGTCACCAACCCACCACTGGATGCAATGCGAGAAGAACTGATTACGGCAGTGTGCACCACTGTTGGGGCTGAAGGGAACCTGCTGGATCCACGGCCTGAGAGCTGTCGACAGATTCATCTACCACACCCCGTTCTCACGGAGGACCAACTGGCCGCCATCATTGGAGCTGACGAAAGCGTCGGTGGGGGAGACGAGGTGTGTCAGCGGTTCACGACACGGGTACTGGACGGGCGGTACGAAGTTGCCCGAGGTGCCCTAGGCCTGACAGACGCTTTAACTCGTCTCCGAGCCGAGGCCTCGGCTGCCATCAGCGATGGAGTCACGATTATCGTGCTGTCAGATCGAGGGCCAACAGCAACATTGGCGCCAGTGCCTTCGCTTCTGGCCATCGGGGCCGTGCACCACCACTTAATCCGCGAGAAGACCCGGACCCGAGTTGGTTTACTAGTGGAATCTGGTGACGTCCGCGAAGTCCACAACGTAGCCCTGCTCCTCGGCTACGGCGCCTCAGCAGTGTGCCCATATCTGGCCTTCGCCTCGATAGACGCCCTGGTGACGGCCGGGATGTACGGGTTATCAACTGAAATGACCCCTGAAGTCTCTCGGCGCAACTTCATCAAGGCTTGCGATCAGGGCTTGCTCAAGATCATGTCCAAGATGGGGATTTCAACGGTCGCGTCCTACACAGGGGCACAAATCTTCGAGGCCATTGGACTGGGCGATTCTGTTATCGATGAGTGCTTCACCGGAACAGTGAGCCGCCTTGGGGGAATTGGTTTCGACGTAGTCGCAGAAGAAGTCGCCAAACGACATGCCCTCGCATTTCCGGCCAACCCAGAAGAACGGGCCCATCGGACTCTCGAAGTTGGGGGCGAGTACCAGTGGCGAAGCGAAGGCGAATACCACCTGTTTAATCCGGAGACGGTCTTCAAACTCCAACATGCGACTCGCGAGGGTCGCTATGAGGTGTTTAAGGAGTACACAAAACTTGTCAACGACCAGTCAGGCGAGCTGGCGACCCTCCGAGGGCTATTTCGTTTTCGAGAAGACCTCCGTGAACCGATACCAATTGACGAAGTGGAGTCAATCGGTGAGATTATTAAGCGCTTTTCAACAGGAGCCATGTCGTACGGATCTATTAGCGCCGAGGCTCATGAAACCTTGGCTATTGCCATGAACCGAATCGGTGGGAAGTCCAATACAGGCGAAGGTGGAGAAGACCCTGATCGCTTTATACCGGAAGCCAACGGGGATCTCCGCCGGTCCGCTATCAAGCAGGTGGCGTCGGGACGGTTCGGGGTAACCAGCGAATATCTGGTCAACGCTGACGACCTTCAAATCAAGATGGCCCAAGGCGCTAAGCCTGGAGAAGGTGGGCAATTGCCCGGCCACAAGGTGTATCCGTGGATCGCTCGAACGCGCCACTCCACCCCAGGGGTGGGACTCATTTCTCCACCACCGCACCATGACATTTACTCGATTGAGGACCTGGCCCAACTTATCTACGATTTGAAAAACGCTAATCCCATCAGTCGTGTTCATGTGAAGTTAGTTGCCGAGGTGGGAGTCGGGACCGTAGCCGCCGGAGTGTCCAAGGCCCATGCCGATGTCGTTCTGATTTCGGGACATGACGGAGGAACCGGCGCCTCGCCCCTGACATCAATCAAGCACGCCGGTGCCCCGTGGGAGTTGGGGTTAGCTGAGACCCAACAAACCCTTTTACTAAACGGCCTGCGTGACCGCATCGTGGTCCAAGTCGATGGCCAACTCAAGACAGGCCGAGATGTCGTCATAGCGGCCCTACTTGGTGGTGACGAGTTTGGATTTGCGACTGCTCCGTTAGTCGTCTCGGGTTGCGTGATGATGAGGGTCTGCCACCTCGACACGTGCCCGGTAGGCGTGGCCACTCAGAATCCCGAGTTGCGCAAGAATTTCAGTGGCAGGCCCGAATTCGTCGTGAACTTCTTTGAATATATCGCTCAAGAAGTCCGTGAGATTCTGGCCCAACTGGGCTTTCAGACTCTTGGCGAGGCCATCGGACAGGCCGAATGCCTGGACATACGAGATGCCGTGGACCATTGGAAGGCCTCAGGCCTAGATCTGGCGCCGATCCTCCATGTCCCAGATGTAGGAAATGCTGATCGTCGTAATACTCGTACCCAAGATCACGGTCTTGATCAAATCCTCGACCGGTCGCTAATTACTCAAGCCCAGGGGGCATTGGTGGATGGGAAACCCATTCGTATCTCTAGCCCCATCACTAACGTGGACCGCTCCGTGGGAACCATGTTGGGTTATGAACTTACGAGCCGACACGGTGGTGGAGGGCTGCCAGACGACACCATCACAATCGATCTACACGGTTCAGCGGGCAATAGCTTTGGAGCCTTTATTCCCCAGGGAATTACCTTACGACTCACCGGCGACGCCAACGATTACGTAGGTAAGGGCCTGTCCGGTGGCCGAATCACAATTCAACCAGCAGCAGATGCACCATTTGTTGCGACTGAACAGATCATTGCCGGAAACGTCCTGCTGTACGGGGCCACCTCCGGAGAAGCTTTTATCGAGGGCCGGGTAGGCGAACGATTCTGCGTACGAAACTCAGGCGCTACTGCTGTAGTCGAAGGCATCGGTGACCACGGATGTGAGTACATGACGGGTGGAAGAGCAGTAGTCCTTGGACCCACCGGACGGAACTTTGCCGCAGGTATGTCCGGTGGTGTTGCTTTCGTTTATGACACAGACGGCGCATTTCCTGCTCGGGTCAACCGAGAAATGGTGCTTATTGAGACCCCAGACGGTGAAGACCTATCGTGGCTACAAGCCCTGCTGCTCAGACATCAGAGTGCGACCGGATCGATGGTGGCTGAACGACTGCTAGAAGACTGGGAGACAGCAACCGAGTTCTTCGTAAAGGTGATGCCCACCGACTACAAGCGGGTGCTCGAGGCCGCCGCTGCCGCACGAGCGTCAGGGCACGACGAGGTGGCAGCAATCATGGCATCGACTGGAGTCTGATCGTGCAACTAGGGGGAGACACCAATGGGTGATCCACGCGGATTCATCAAACATGACCGCCTTTTGCCTGACAGGCGAGCTGTTCCAGTTCGACTGCGAGACTGGAAGGAGGTACATGAGCCATTTTCTGAGAGCCAACTCCGCATACAAGCAAGTCGCTGCATGGACTGCGGTATTCCTTTTTGCAACCACGGTTGCCCTCTCGGCAACCTAATTCCCGACTGGAATGACCTCTCTTACCAAGGCCAGTGGCGCGAAGCCATCGAACGCTTGCACGCCACGAACAACTTTCCTGAGTTTACTGGCCGGCTGTGCCCGGCGCCGTGTGAGGGCGCCTGTGTATTAGGCATTGAGGAGCCTCCAGTGGCAATCAAGCAGGTAGAGGTCTCAATAGTGAACCGGGCGTGGGACGAAGGATGGATAACGCCCATGGTGCCGGACAAAAACACTGGGCAAAGAGTGGCAGTAATCGGATCAGGTCCCGCCGGTCTTGCCGCCGCCCAGCAGCTCACCCGCGCCGGTCACAACGTGGTCGTGTTTGAGCGAGCAGACCGGATCGGGGGACTCCTGCGCTACGGGATTCCGGAGTTCAAGATGGAGAAGCGCCATCTGGACCGTCGGCTTGCCCAGATGGAAGCCGAGGGTACGGAGTTTCGAACTAATACCTCAGTCGGCGTGGACCTCACCGTCGAGACGCTGTCAAACGATTTCGATGCAGTTGTCCTGGCCTGCGGTGCCACCCAGGGCCGTGATTTACCTATCCCTGGTCGTGACAACAACGGCATACATCAGGCCATGGAGTACTTGCCGGGATCCAACCGGGTTCAAGAGGGTGACCTGGTCAGCAGCCCAATTAATGCCGCAGGAAAAGACGTCATCATTATCGGTGGCGGTGACACTGGCGCCGACTGTCTCGGTACAGCGTTACGCCAGGGTGCGCGCTCTGTTCATCAGTTTGAAATCATGCCCCGCCCGCCCGACCAGCGGCCCGACAGTAATCCATGGCCGACTTGGCCCATGGTGTACCGGGTGTCCTCAGCGCACGAGGAAGGTGGTGAGCGCCAATTCGCAATTAACACTTCAGAATTTCTCGGAACCGATGGCCAGTTAACTGCGCTACGAACTCATCGCTTGGAGGAGGCGACCACCGACGGAAACCTGAGGTTTGAACCAATCGCTGGCTCCGAACAAGACTTTCCAGCCGATCTAGTATTTTTAGCTATGGGCTTTACCGGCCCGGAAAAAAATGAACTGCTGGACGGGCTTGGAGTGGAACTCGATCTCCGAGGCAACGTCGCACGTGATGACCAATTCAAGACATCGGTAGACGGTGTCTACGTCTGCGGGGACATGGGACGCGGCCAGTCCTTAATCGTTTGGGCTATCGCTGAGGGACGATCCTGTGCCGCGGCTGTTGACCGGGCTCTCTCGGGTTTCTCACATCTACCATCACCAATCGCCCCCACCTCAGCGCCCCTTCGCTGAGGCTCGCTCAACTATTCCGCAACATCCATGTCCTCGGTCCACCTGGTCGTGGTCCATCGAAATCGTGGGACAACTTGTCGCGATACCGTTCACCGATTCCTTCAACAGACAGAGTTTCTTGATTTCCCTACGTTGACAGTGACCGTGGTTGATAATGGTTCAACGCCTGAGCATCTGGCTGGCCTGCGGGACGGTCTAGCTCCCGGGGTGGAGGTGATCGAGAATGGGAAAAATCTTGGATTTGGGCCAGGAGCCAACGTAGGACTGAAGCACTGGCTCGAGTCCGGCTCCCAAGACAACTCTTCGGAGTTCTGCTTGCTGGCACCCCACGACGCCCGTCCAGCCGACCAGACCGTCGAGCACCTGATCCGGGGCCTTGCGGCGCACCCGGAGGCGGGCCTCGCTTGTGCCGATGTAGGCGACGGACAGGTTCCCCGGATTGACCCCTGGCTGGGGCCTGTTAGTGAACCGCAGCCAAAGGGCGGCGAGTCGCCGGGCTGGGTCCTAGCCGACTACCCCCATGGCACCCTGATGGCCCTTCGGCGTAACTGCCTAACCCAGATTGGCATCTTCGATGAGCGTTATTTCGCATACTGCGAAGAAGCCGATCTCGGCATCCGGGCCCGCAACGCCGGCTGGACAATTGGCTTAGTTTGTGGCGCTCTCGTCGATAATCCAGAAAGCAACACAGATGCAGCGGTTATTGACTACCTCATGGTTAGAAACACGCTTCTGTTACTCCGAGTCCACTACGGGTTGGCCAATCTGTGGTTTCGGATTGGCGTACTAGCGGCAGAGCACGTTATTGGGTGGTGGCGCCCAACAGTTCGGAGCCCCTACCACTCTGGCAGAGCGCGATTTCGGGCCTCAATTGATGCTGTCTCCGGGAGGTTTGGACCACCAACCTTCCACTAGGCCTCCGAAATTTGTTTGTCACAGCGACTACTCAGGTTGGCTCTGCACCCAAGAACTTGAGACCTGCATCGATAAATCCAAAGTTTTTTGGCGTGGCAAAATGATCGATGCCCACCAGTTCACAACTCGACGCGTTAGGTAGTGCCTCAACGAGCGGAGTGGCCGGCCCAGCGAAGTCACGGTCACCTAAGACAACCAGTACAGGCACTGTCACGCGTCCCAGCAACTCGGTGGTAAACATTCGTCGATCTGGACGCTCGAGAAAGGCAACCAAAGCGGCTCGGGCGTTTGGCTGGCCGGAACTTGCCTCAGGCAAGTCAGCAAAATAGCGAAGTTCAGGATCGCTAGCCGAGCCAGATCGGACGGCCTCCACTAGCGCATTGCTCCGACCAGTGTCGGAGTTAAAGAGATTTGCTCCGACCCCGGCCACGACTATCCGGTTAAACCGAGCGGGATGGTGCGCAGCCAACCACAAGACAACCATCGCACCAGCAGAGAAACCCACAGCATCCACGGGCTCTTCAGGCATTGCGGCCAACACGTGATCCTCGAGGTCGACGTACTCCCGGGGTTCAGTCGGGCGTGGTCCCGATCCGTGCCCCAGCAGGTCAACTCCGACAACAGACCGGCCAGCATCCTCTAACAGGTCAACCCAGCCAGTATGACGCCAGGTTGCAGTGAAGGAAGTTCCAAAACCGTGGACTAAAAGCACGGGCGGGCCAGACACCTCGATGAATCTACCCAGACCCTGTTGCCGATAATGCTTCGGGGATCCAACCACCGCGCCGACTATCAGTACGCTAATTCCGGTGACACCTCAGCGGCTGTTAGTTGCAATCGGGTTGCCACTTGGCCTCTTGATTGTTTTTCTTTCACCGGCCTGGACGGGTTACGACGAGTTCACTCACTTTGCGCGCGTGGTTGATATCGCCCAAGGAAATCTTGAGCCGGCATCCACGCCCCAGGGGGTCGGCTCGCTCATACCAGCAGCCCACAGGGAAGCAACCGGCCAGATCATTCTCGACCACCAACAAGGCCGGGCGCCGTGGACCCTCTCCTCGATTCAGACACTCTTGCAATACCGGCCAACTGGTCCGGTCGTCTTCGTCGACACACGACCCACCTCTGCTTCTACTCCAGTGGCCTACCTTGCCGCCGCGGGAGGTGCGGTCATTCCCGTATCCGTAGGTGCTTCAGGTCTCCTAGTGCTGTGGGCTGGTCGACTTGCCTCCCTTCTGGCCTATTTGGCGTTGGCATGGTGGTCCGTACGCACGGCCGCAAGTTTCCGCTGGACAATCGCAGTTGCCGCGTTGGTACCTCTCAACCTTGCCTTGGCTGCATCGGTCACACCAGATGGCTTGACAGTGGCGGCAGTACTTGTCGCCTTTTCTCTCTGGACTCGAGTGGAGGCCAATGAGTCGATCTCCATTCCTGGGCTTGCTATCCCCATGCTTTTGTTGGCGGTGGCGAAACCTCCATACTTTCTCGTCTTGGGCCTCTTCCTCTTCTCTCCGTTTGTGCACCGAACCATGCCTAAAATTCGTGCTGCGGTGATCGCTAGTAGCGCCCTGATTATTGGCTTAATCACCGCCTTGGTTCGCTCATCAGAGAACTACCAAGCGGCTACTACCACGATGATTAAGCAAATCGAATACCAGCCATCGCTCCAATGGGAACGGCTTATGGGAGATTTGCCAGGTTTCTTGTGGGCCAGCGTGGATGCGTGGATTTCGGAGTACCGGTTCTATGTGCAGAGTTGGTTTCGACAGTTGGGCTTTTGGGAAGCTGACCTACCTGCCTTTATTCCGTGGGTGCTAATCGGCCTTGTGTTGATGGCGCTCCTGCGGCTCGACGGTGAGGAACTCAGGACCGTGAGAGGGGCCCGCCGGGCCCTCATGGGTGGGGGAGTTGCCCTACTTCTGGTAGCCATATACGCCGCCAGTTACGTGTACTTCACCGACCTAGCGGATTTCAGACACATTGGTCTACAGATGGCTCGCTATTCGGCTCCACTAGCCGTACTGGCGTTCGTGGCTTGGACGCCTCGGATGTTAGGCCCACTGGCCCACCGCATGAGCCGACGATCAGCAATCACCGTCGTAGCCAGTGTTCCGGTACTTTCCGTGAGTGCCTCTGTGGTGACGTGGCTTGCAACAGGTGCCAATACTCCTCTCGGGTGACTTACCCCATCTCCTCATCTGGTTCGCCAAAGACTCGGCGCTCGACAAGCGTCTCGACAGCAGCCGCTGCCAGGAGGAGTACGGCTACTACACCAAGCACATGTGTCTTCTCGAAGAACAACGGCCAAACGAAATCTCTGGGAAATCGAAAGCGAATCTGATCGACAGCGATCCAAGCTGCAGCAAGTCCCATCAAGAACACGCCCGCCAAAGAACTAGTTCGGCGCGGTATGAGAGCGCTGAGTGCCGCCCAAGAACCAAGTCCCAGGAGAGGTGCTAACCACCATGAGTTTGGCAGATTCACGAGAGCGAAGATGCCGACAACCACCGAGGTGGTTACTGCCACTGCAACAGGAACCACCTTCACCGCTGGCCGATGGAAACTCTCAAACGAGGGCGACTCTGAAACTCCCTCCATGCTGTATCGGCGTCCATAGAGAAAACTCAAAATACACAACATCGCTGCAAGTGACGACAGTCCTAGACCTAAAGTCACGAGTCTCTGTGGGGTCCAGCGGAGGTTTAAAGTGATCGCCGTCTCGCCTGTCGGGGTTATAAGCCAGCCGTTGGCATAACCGTCAATCAATACGGGCGGGACATCGCTTTCTTTTCCATCAACTACCGCACCTTCCAACTCGAGCCGCCAGGCATCGCTGTAGCTCTGGCCGAGTACTAGCCAGAACGGTCGGTCTGCTTCAAATGCGGTGACTTGCAGCACGGTTCGATCTTGTTGGTCCACATGAAGGACAGGCCCAGCCAAGGTCGCACTGGTTACCAACTCGGGGCCAGGCGCATGAAGCACAAGGCGGTCCAAGTCGAAGCCAGACCTCGCGCCTGAGCGGACCTGGAGTCGATGGACTCCAGCGATCAGGTGGAGCGGCCCATCGCAAATCTCGACGGCTAAGGGGCGGCGGGCGAGTGCATCCTCTGTAGAGCCGCTAATACGAACAGCCAACGGCTCATTGTCCAGAAGCAGCAAGTCGCTACGGCAGCCAGTGTCTAGGGTTGCGGGAGTTGTAGCCGCAATCGAAGGGTGGCCTGTGGGAGACCCTGCATCAAATGCAATTTCTGCAATTGCTACAGGGAGCACATCTGGTAACCCTGAGTACCAGTTCATCGTTAAGCGTTCAGCCACCGCGTCGACGCGGAGACCCAGGGTGTAACTGGTAAATGCGGGAACTGGCAGCGCTACTTCAGTTGTGCCAGTTGCACTGTCATACAAGGTCCCGGAGAGCTCGACTTCTCCTACGGGACCTTGGTCGCTCAGAATGGTCACCCGGGTGGGAACGGAATGTAAACCGTCAGTCCGGTAGGTCAGTATTAAATCTTGGAATAGCCGAAGTTCGCTGGAGGCCAAGATTACGGTTTGATTCTCTTGGGGTCCGATGGGCGTCTGCCAAGCAGTCCCCGTATCGCCATCGAACGCTGAACGAGCTCTTGAGCCGAGGTCACCACTGAGGCTGGCGCTGCTGGTAGCGGTGCCAAACGATGGATCTCCCAGAAAGGCGTCGAATAAACTGTCAGGTGCGTAAGCAGAGAGGCGTGCCTCACCACGAACGTTGTAGGTCCGGTCCCAGGGCGTATTAAACGTCCGATCCATAGCGACCTCAGGTTCAGTGCGTATGGGATCCCGTGGGTCAGAACGTGCCCGAGTGAGAACCACAGCGGTTTCAGCACCATGATCGTTTAATCCAGCAAGTTGAATGGCATCCACCAAGTCAGTCGGAAGAACAACCGTCTCATCTGCCTCGATCCCTTCCATCGACAACTCAGCAAAGCCCACTCCAGAAAAGCCCGCGTAGTTGTCCCGTGGGCCCACGTCCGTGGCGCGAATCTCCAGAGTGATCTGGTCAATTTTGCCAATCACCGGCAACCTGACTCGTTGGCCAGGAGTAACACGCGATGTGGCATCAAGTTTCACTAGTTCAATCTGTTGATCATCTACTTTGATAGCTAGGTCAGTGATCCACCGATTCTGTCCCCTGAGTTCAGCCTGCTGGATGGTCAGATACTCCACTGGAGTCGGACTCTCCAACGTCAATATGAGACGCTCACCGACTACGTGGTTAAAAGCCCCAACGCTCCAAGCGGTGGTTGGATCACCATCTACCGCATGGAATGGCCGGTCACCGGGAGTGAAGGTCACCGGATTTCCGTAGCCACTGGCATCAACCTTTATTCCGCTCTGCTTTGAGACGGTTCGCACACCTGGTCGGTCGAGAACCACCGGTAACACGTAATCTGACAAGTCAACATTCATCGGCTCTTCATCGACTCTCTCGATGTAGCCCTCGGTCTCGCGAATAGTGCCCCATCGCCGCCCGGTCTTTCGGTTTGAATCGGTCAGAATAATGCGAGTTTCAGGCCGGACCATGGCGACAAGGGTCGACGGCTCGTCGAAAAAGGAACCTGTCAGGAACAGCGGTCGTCCCGGGTCCAGAAGTCCTTCCCCTGCGGCGGCCACAATTCCAGCAGCGTCGCCGGAGAGCAAGATCGGTCGATCTGCATCAGCAGTTCGCAAGATGGGTGTTGGATTAGCGACTGGCAGAACTGTGACCGGTGCTGGGTGAGCAGCGTCAGCCGGCCGGCTGAGGGTGTGCTGGTCGACTAAGGGACGTTCCGGGCCAGCCACGTTTGGTAGAGGTTCACCGAACATAACCGGTTGACCGAAACCAGGTGCATCTCGGATTTCAGCCCAAAGTGCGGTCGGCCGAGGTGTAC
>CAWVUB010000013.1:0-32413 GCA_963933065.1 uncultured Acidimicrobiaceae bacterium
TGGCACCCGTAGAGTTTCAGCCACATCGGTCGACATTGCACATTCACCAGCCAGCGGGTACCGGAAACTGTCCAGGTACTCAAGGTAGCCACGATTCCCGAATGTCACGGCTAGGGCTCGAACCAGTGGCGTGACGAAAAGTCGTGTAACCCGTCCAAACAGCCGGTCTGCGTCAGGACCGTCACCCGAGGCCCTGTGGTAGTAACCCTTAGCAAACCCGAACCGGGTCGCCGGGTGGGCTACTGGATACAAGAGCCGGGCCGGCAAAGAGCGTTCGTAGTCCCGGATATCGGCATCGTGGAGGGCAACGATCTTGCTTCGTCCAGAGGCCAGGAAGTGGCCAAGACAGAACCAAACGTTGCGCCCCTTTCCGGCCTGTCCGGCTGATAGGTCGTGAGCCTCGAGTTCCTCGCGTATGGCTGTGAGGCGGGGACCGTCATTCCAGAGAATGCGATGGTGCTGAGGCAAGCGCTCAAACTTCTGGTGGGCTCGAGCGAAGTCGCCAGCATCGGCCCTGTCTAGTCCAATGACCACTTCGTCGAGGTACGGCACGGCGGATAGTTGCTCGACGATGCGATTGATTGCATCTCCGTCTAGGTCGGCCACCAAGCAGGGGATCACCAGCGACATGGGCCTATCTGCGCTCCAAGACTTGAGCTCTTGTTCAAGGTCATTGGTAGGTCGCCGCCCCAGGTCATGGAGGGTAGCGATCACGCCGTTCTGGAAGAAGTCAGCCACGTTCTGAGGCTACGGGGGGGCTGTAACAGAACTGACACCGGTCTTCCCCATTCCGTTCATCTACTGGGGTGGGGTCTAACAGGATCGTATTTGGTCTCTAACACCGTCTTCACATGGGTTCCCGAGGATGTTGCCCAGAGCCGGACGATGGGACGCCGGGCCAGCGACCCAATGAAGGTCATTCCATGAAGAAGAGAATGCTGAACATCGATACAGAGTGGTCTTCGCTCTTTAAGATTGCAGATAACGTTGGTTATCAGTGAATCTTTATCCACACAGGGCTGCTCCTCCGGTCTGTCAACGACCATCAGTAACCGGGACATTGATCGTGATGGCTGTGTTCATGTTTGCGGGCGTGGGTTGCTCACTGAGAGACACTATGGCCACTAGTGATGTCCGCAGCGTTGTGGTCCTCACTGCAGATCAGGCAGCAGAGGTAGTCGTTCCCGCCGGATTTTCACCCATTACCAAGAGCACTACGTCCAATGCTCCCGTTGCGCTCACCACCTCGGCCGTAAGTAGTTCTTCGCCTCCTCAATCGGTTAATCCCCCTCCGACATCGACGGTTTCTGATACTTCAATGAGAATCGTTGATGAGGAGCAGGGGACTGAAGAAATGGTCGAAGAGACCTCGGATTCAGATTTGGGGGTTGTGGCTGCCACAACAGTGACGACTACGACAGCAGTAGAGAATGTCAAGGAGACAGTCCCGCTAGCGGAGGAAGAGATTAATCCGGGTATCAAACTCATGAGTGCCCTCGACGAGTTCAATGGCTGTCTAGACAAAGAGGGCCATGCGTGGATTGGTTTCCCCGATGGCACCCTGGGTCCGGAGGACCCCGTTAACCAGCCTGCTTATCTGCAGGCCCTTGGGCTCTGTAACAGCAAAACTGGTGTGGCCGAGGCTTTTCAGGGTTATGAAACCTCCCGATCAGACCTTTCACCTGAAGAGATACGGGAAGAAAACGAAGGATTTATAGACCTCGTTGACTGTCTTCGCGGCATGGGTTGGACGATTGGCGATTTGCGACCTGACGAGAAGGGACTCTTGAACCCCGGAGACGAATTTGCTGGTCCTGATGGCGGGATAGTGGCTGATGACATTAGAGACTGTGCCAGTCAGATTTCGTTGGACGGACAGAACGAGGAGTGATCGGGTGAAACAATCAGAAATAAAAACTAGAACAGGCCTGGCGTCTCCTCTGACTCGTACCCGAAGGGGTACGGCAGTCGTTGGTCCGGCCTCCCTGCTGCTCATCTTGACGGCTTTCATGGTCGGCTGCGGCGGTGGCGGCAGCGAAACGGTTCGCACGGTGACGCTGCTGACTGAGGACGGTCCAGCAGTAATCGTGGTATCCACAACGGTTGCGGCACCCACCACAATCACTGTTGCGACTACGGCACCCGAATCGACCGCACCCATGTCTACTGCGGATGAAGCCACGGCTTCTGAGACGAGTATGCAAGTTGAGCCGGAGCCCGAACCGAAAAAATTGGTGACGGAGCCGGTGGAGAGTACGACCACAACTCAGGTGGTTAAGGAAACTGTGCCGTTGGCAGAAGAGGAGGTTCCGGCAGGGCTAAAGATGATGGACGCCCTAGAGGAGTTCAACGGCTGTTTAGATAGAGAGGGAACCGCCTTCATTGGTCGTCCTAACGCAGATCTAGGACCCGATGATCCGGTCAACCAGCCTGGATACATCGAGGCCTTAACCCTGTGCGCAGCGCAGTCGGGAATCGTGGACGCCATGCAGGAGTTCCAAGTGTCTAGAGCGTCCCGTGACCCGGACCAGATCCGAGAAGACAATGAGCAGTTCATTCGCCTTAGTGGCTGCCTTCGCAGTAAGGGTTGGACCGTGAGCGATCCAATACCCGACGCTGATGGTTCATTGGGACCGGGTGAGGACTTCTCAGGCCCCGACGGTGACGTGAGCATGGATGACATCCGTGACTGCATTAGTGAGCAGAGCCTGACCGACGAAGGAGCCAATGAGTGAAAAAGCTACTTATAGGCCTAGTGGTGGTGGTTGGCGTATTGGCTGCTGTTGTTTGGCAGCCGTGGACCAATGAGGTCACCACTGTAGATCCCGGCGCCGACCGTGCTATTGCTGAATCAGTGTCCATCCGGACTCTGACTGATGAAATCACCATTCGAGGCGAGTTGCGGCGCGACGAATTGCAGGTAGTGACAGCTCCTTTGGATGGCAGAGTGAGCCATGTGGCCATCGCGGATGGTGACACAGTCCAGTCCGGTGACGGATTACTGACAGTTGACGGCCGCCAAGCAGTCGCCGTTGACGGCGACTTCTCATTTTACCGCGAACTCGACGTCGGCTCAGAGGGCGCTGACGTCCTCCAGCTGGAAAAGGTTCTCTCTGTTGCTGGCTACGACGTAGGTGACGTGGACACTCTTTACACGGAGGAGACTCGATCTGGGCTTGCTGCATGGCAGGACCACCATGGCTACAGCGGAGTGACTCCTGAGTCTGATGAAGTCGTAACTGTCAGCCTTCAGGGCAACTCGGCGGGCTACACCGTCGGTGCGGTAAATACCGTGTCAGTGCGTATCGGTCCAGCGCTTCCAACAGCCGACGTATTGCGCCAAAGTCAGTCGGCAGCGGTAGTGACTGCGGTGGCGGCGGTCGTAGATGCAGTTGCGGTCGCAGACCGGCCGATCCCGACCATCAGTCTTTCAACGGTTGGAGTGGTGGTCGAAGAAGGCCGGCCAGTCGTGGTGACGATTGCCGCCGATGTGGCGCCAGGCGCCGACCTTGAGATTCCGGTAACGGTTTCAGGCGATGTCACTGCTGAAGATGACTACTTAGTGCCGGATCTCACGGTAATCCTGCCGGCGGGCCAAAACTCGGTAACCCTTGAGATCACCACTGTGCTCGACGACGATCGCGAACCCTACGAAGATCTGAAGGTGGCTATAGGCGGTGGCTTCACCTCGTTAGCCAGTGTCGCTCCACAGACCCTTGCCATTTATGACGCTCGAAAAGACGTTGACGATCTATTGGAGAGAGTTGACGAGTTGGTGGTAGATATCGCTGAGAAGGTCGATGATGTCAAAGATTTAGAGGCTGAAGATGGTGTCCTCACTTTGGCTGAGACCCGGCTGGTAAACCTTGGGATTATCACAAGTGTTCAGGCGGGATCTGGTGATGTGAGTCCCGCCGAAGCAGAAAATCTTGAAACCCTCCAAGCCCAAGTGGACGACACTGCTGAGGTAGTTACTTTCGGCACTGACTTCATTACGACAGTGGAGGAACGGCTGGTTTCTCTCGGGATCATCACTCAGGCTGAGGCTCGACTAGGAGACATCAGCCCAGCCGAGGCAGAAAACCTCGAAGAACTCCAAGAGGCCTTTGAGAAGGTGGCAGAAGACATTACGAGAAGTATTTCTGACGTCACCTGGCTGGATTGGCACGCTGCCAGTGCTGCGGTCACTGATGCCGTCAATACCGCACTTGAGGATGTGACAGAACTTGACTGGCGTGCCGCAGTAGCTGCTCGCGACGACGCGATCGACAATGCACTTGAGCCTTCGAACGAACTGGAGACCGCCCAAGATGCGCTCAAGTCACTTAGGGACGAACAGCAACGCCTCGACTATCGGCTTGCGTCAGCGCGCGAGACTCTTCGGATAACTCAGGCTGCTCGTTATGTTCTCAGCGATGCAGACGAAGTCACTGTCAGCATCGATGATCCCGAGGTTCCAGATGTTCCCATCCTCGTGCTGCGTGCCGACGGCGAGATGGTGGCTGAAGGTGGAGCGGCCACCTTCACTATCGAAACAACCGTTGAACTAGTCGAAGACCTTGACGTGTTTTATGTGGTTGAGGGCTCGGCTACGGCTGACGCCGACTTCAATGCGCCAGATGGCGACATCACAATGAAGTTGGGCCAAGAGCGAGTCACACTCTCTATCCCGATCCGTACCGACGATGATGTGGAGGGCGATGAGGCACTAACAGTGCGGCTGGCCACTGATCCGAGGGGAAATTACCGACTAAGCGATCGGGACGAAGCCACGATAGTGATCGAGTCGTCGGATCTGCCCGAACTCACCCTTGAAGGCGGTGGCGATGTAGTCGAAGGTGACACTGCGGTAGTGGTGATCATCGCGGACCAGGCCCCGAAGGTCGACACCAGCGTCAACTACCAGGTTTCGGGTAGCGCTCAGGCTGGGCAGGACTACGCGGTAGTCACCGGCACGGCACTCTTGCGGGCTGGTGAACAATCGGTCACGGTGGAGATTCGAACCATTGACGACGATGTGCTATTCCTGCCTGGAGACATGGTCGTGGCCGACTGGCCAGCCCGCTTGGGCACGGTGGCGGTGGAGGAGGGCGACTACGTCCAGCGAGGGACTCCTCTTTTCGATCTAACTGAGCCAACGTTAACTATCACCCTGTTCGCCTCACCGTCCGATCGGGCAGAGTTGGCTGAGGGTCAGGCCGTGACAGTCAACCTCGAAGCGGGCGATCAGGAATCTCCAGGCACCATCGTTGAACTAGACGACAACGCCACGGTGAGCGGCAGTAGCGAGACCTATGAGGGCGTGGTGGAGACCGTCGAGGACCTCGTAGGTGTGAACGGTGCCGTGGTCACCATTGATGTGGTAGTCCAAGAGTCAATCAACGCAGTCGTTGTCCCGATCGCTGCGGTGTTGTCTGACGGTGGTCAGGAGACGGTCCGAGTTGTAACACCCGATGGGTTGATTGAGCGGCGAGCTATTGAGACTGGAATGCTTGATGGCGCTTATGTGGAGATTGTGGATGGTGCTGTGGCTGGCGAGTACGTCATCCTGGAAATCGACCGCTCGTGACGTATCTGAGGTCCACGTGAGGGGCATTCGTGGCTAAATCTATGGCCGGATCAGGTCTGTCGCCAGAGCATGAATCTGTCGGGGACGTTCTGTTGGCCCTCGAGGGAGTTTCTCGTATTTACGGCACCGAGGTTGAGGTGCGGGCGTTGGACGACGTCTCGCTGGATATTCGAGCTGGAGAGTTCCTATCGATAGTGGGCCCGTCGGGTTCGGGAAAGTCCACGATGTTAGGGCTACTCGGAGTTCTGGACCTCCCGACCGAAGGGGCGATCCGAATTCGTGGAACCGATGTGACTCTTTTGCCCGATGCCGAGCGATCTCGGCTTCGGGGTGAGGCAATCGGTTTCGTGTTCCAACAGTTCCATCTGATTCCTCACCTGACTGCTCTCGGCAATGTAGAGACGGCTTTGCTGTACAGGGGTCTGACTCGTCGGCAACGGCGATCGCAAGCGCTGGTTGCGCTTGAGCAGGTGGGTTTAGGCAGCCGATACGACCACCGCCCGGTACAGATGTCCGGTGGTGAACAGCAGCGGGTGGCCATCGCCCGAGCTATTTCGACGGACCCGGGTGTGGTGCTGGCGGATGAGCCAACTGGTGCCCTCGATAGCGAGAACGCAGAGAATGTTCTGCAGATTTTTGCTGACTTGCAGTCACCCGAGCGTGCCGTCTGCATCGTCACCCACGACCTGCACGTTGCCGATTCGGCTATGCGCAAGATCTCTATGTTGGATGGGAAGATCGTGGCCGACGAGGTTCTCCGTGGTGGCGTGGTGGTGGGCAGCGGATCATGAAGCGCTTCCGTGAGTTAGTCGGAGTGGCCACTGCGGGTCTAACGGCCCGCAAGGTCCGAACACTGCTCATCATGCTTGGTCCAATCCTGGGGGTGTCGGCCATTGTGGCCGCCATCGGCATAAATGAGAGTTCTAAGGGCTACCTGAAGGCCAAACTTCAGCAGCTAGGTACGGACCTGATTGTGGTGAACGCATCAGCTGGACTGGGTTTTGGCCAGGACCCAGTAATCGAGGCCAGTGCGGTGTCTCGAGTAGGACGCCTGCCCGATGTGACCACAGTGACGGGAACCCGACAGTTGTCTGACATCGTGACGGTTCCCTTCGCCGGCGCTGAGGATTACTACCGGGCTTTTCCGGTGCCGGTCATCGCCACGGGTCCGGAACTTCCCACCACCCTCGATGTGCCCATGGTCTCAGGTCGATTTTTAAATGCATTTGATGAGAGGAGTGGTGCCCGAGTTGCAGTAATTGGCCGGGACCTAGCGGACGAGTACGGCTACCTGGCCGGCGAACCGCGCACCATTGAACTTAATGGTTTGGAATATGGGGTGGTCGGGGTGTTGGACTGGGTGCTGCTCGAACCGTCCATGGACTCGGCGGTGTTCTTGACCTTTTCTGCGGCGGTCGCTGACTGGAGTCTGGACGAGCCTGACCCGAGTCGGCTGTATGTAAGGGCCCCTACCAACACTGCGCTAGTGGCAAAAGAGATCCCAATCGTGGTCAGCCTTGGCGGACCCGACGGGGCTAGCGCCTCAGTGCCAACCGACCTGCTAGACGCGCAGTCCCAAGTGGACGAGAGCCTCAATAATCTGACCAAGATGATGGGTGGTTTGGCACTCATCGTCGGTGGGGTAGGAATCGCCAATGTGATGTCTATTTCAGTGATTCAGCGCTCCTCCGAGATAGGGATTCGTCGAGCCCTGGGACACAGCCGGGGAACGATCGCCGTTCAGTTCTTGTTTGAGGCCCTTGTGGTCGGTGTGTTTGGGGGGATTTTCGGCGCTCTAGTGGGTGCTGGCGTAGTGTGGGGGGTGGCCTCTCAGCGTGGCTACACGATGGTGCTGAGCGTCGCTGGCTTGGCTGGCTGGGCGCTGGTATCGGTTGGAGTGGCTGTGGTGGCTGGTCTCTACCCGTCGTCTAAGGCCGCTCGCCTTGAGCCACTTGAAACTCTTCGTTTGGGCTAACTGTTTGGATTGAGTGCTTGGGCTGATTGACCCTAGGTACGGGCTCTAGCATTGGCAACAATGGAATCTGACCTGCTTGACGCCTTCGGTTGGCGCAAAGATGAACGTCCTGCTGACGGTCGCCTCGGACGAATCGTGCGGGTCGACCGCGGGGAGTGTGACGTGGTCACGGACGAGGGCCGTCTACGAGTACTTTCCGACTCTCAACGCTCTCAAGATCTAGTAGCGCCAGCTACTGGTGACTGGGTGGTGATAGTTGACGATACCGAGTTGGGCCCCATCGTCTCTCGTGTGCTGGACCGAACAAATACGGTGTCCCGTCGGGATCCATCCGAGGAAGTTGTCGAGCAGGTGCTTGTCGCGAACGTGGATCTAGTTCTGATTGTTCATGGGTTGGATCGACCTCTACCGGTGGGACGCCTTGAGCGATTTCTGGTAGTGGGGTGGGATAGCGGTGCTGAGGTGGTCGTCGTTCTGACTAAGGCCGACTCGGAGCCCGAGGCAGCGCTGGAGGTGGGAGCCACCGTTCGGGCACTGGCTCCCGATATCGAGGTTCTGACTGTTGGACTTGGGGACGACCGGTCAGGACACGACCTAGTTGCAGCACTGATGGAGCATGGAAAGACAGTGGCATTACTGGGTGAGTCGGGTGCTGGCAAGTCAACGCTGATCAATGCGTTAGTTGGAGATGAGTTGTTGGCCACGGGAGCGGTAAGGGCCAAGGATGCAAAGGGTCGTCATACTACGGTCACTCGGGAACTGGTATTGCGTCCCGGGGGAGGTCTGCTGGTAGATACGCCGGGTATTAGAGCTGTGGGGATCTGGGATGCCGAAGATTCTCTCGCTCGAGTGTTCGGTGATCTTGAAGATCGTTCAACTGAATGTCGGTTTTCCGATTGCGTGCACGACGCCGAACCAGATTGCGCAGTTCGCTCCGAAGTGGCGGCCGGCCGGGTCGACCAGCGCCGAGTTGAGCGCTATCGGTCTTTACGCGCCGAACTGGCCGAGCAGCGAAAACGCGAGGTGGAGCGAGAGCGCAGGGCCTCACGGGGTCGTCGTCGATAGAAAAGGTCCATCAGATTTGGGCTTCGTGCTCAGCCAATGTCAGTCGATCCAACTTGTCGCCGCTGTTTAGGGGGAGTTGGTCCACGATTCTTATATCTGCAGGCAGTTTGTAGTTCGAAAGCCTCTCTTGACCGTGGGCCACCAAGTCATCCAGCGTGGGGGGGTGGTTCGGGTTGGTTGGGACCACTACGGCCACGCCCACTTCTCCCATGGTGGGGTCGGGTCGCGGCACTACGACTATTTGGGATACTGCCGGGTTCGTTCCCAGAACTGCTTCGACTTCAAGTGGGTAAACGTTGTAGCCGCCCCGGATAAACATCTCTCTGATCCGTCCAGCGAGTCGGAAACAGCCAGCTTCGTCGATGCTGGCTAGGTCACCGGTCCGAAGCCAGCCACCTACTAGAGCCTCTGCGGTGCCCTCGGGGTCGTTCCAGTAGCCAGACATGGCACTCGGTGTTTGGAGCCAGAGTTCGCCAACTTCACCGTGGGGAACTGGCCGCCCATCTGTAGAGCGGATTTCGGCTGCCACTCCAGGGCGGGGGCGTCCCACGGTGTACAGGGCTTCCTCATCGTTGGCATCCAGCGCCGTTCCTAGGCCGACCCCGCCGGATTCAGTAGAGGAGTAACGGATTACGTATGGAGCGCCAAACCGTTCACGAGCCTTAGCGACTAGTGCTGGGGGAGAGGGGCCTGCTCCGACCACGATGGCCTTCACGGATGACAGGTCCCGATTGTTGAAGTTTGGTTCTTTCATGAGTAGGGCGATCTGGGCGGCCACACCGTTGACGGTGGGCAGCTTGTACTGCTCCACGAGATCGAGTAGTCCGGGAGCTGACCAATAGTCCATGACGTGGATGGTTGCGCCCGAGGCCAACTGCCAACACAGTTTTGTCATTACCCCAACATGGGCAAATGCTGTGCCGCTAACCATGTGTCCGCCGGAGCCCCATACCCCGCCTATGTCCAATTCATGAACGGCTTCTAGCTGCCGGTCGGTAAACCAAACTCCTCGAGGGTTTCCGGTTGAGCCGGAAGTGAAACAGATACAGGTTGGACGGTCTGGGTCAACTGGTAGTGCGGGGACAACGTCACCCTTGCCCCTGAATGGGACAAGGAGGTGCCTGGACTCCTTGGCTTGGTTCTCGTCAGCTTCCACGAGTTCGACTCGACGGTCGCCGGGTATCCCACCGGATAGTGGTTCAGTGGTCAAAATCAGATCAGGGTCCACGGTGTCGACGATGAGCGCCCGTTCTCGGGCTCTCATCCGGGGGTTGGCTCCTGCCGTGGTCGCGCCGAGCTTGGCGGCTGCCGCATACGCCACGACGTAGGCCAAGCCGGATGGCAGGGAGAGCAGGACCACGCTTCGGGGGCCCACCCCGCGGTCGGCCAACCCGGCGGCCACCTCGTCAGATACTCGGTCCAAGTCTCGGTAAGACAACTCGGCGCCTGATGAAAGCCGGAAGGCCACTCGTTCGCCGTATCGGTGGGCAGCCCTATCTAACGTGCGGGCCAGTAGCGGTACAGCGGTCTTGGATTTCATTGGGCTCGAGTGCGGCGTTAGACGTTGAGAAGCTCAAGGATGCGTTCAGCTGGTCGGGCCACAATTGCTTGATCTCCGAGAATCCCAATAGGCCGTTGCATCAAGACGGGGTAGGCCAACAGAAGGTCAACCACTACAGCCGGGTCGTCTAGGGCCGCAGGATCTGTGACCAACTCGGCAAAGTTGGCGTCACGGCGAACCATTTCCCTTGGGGGCAGGTTCACCAGATCCAGAATCCGAATCAGCATGGCGCGATCCAGTGGTTGATCCAAGTATTCGATGACGTCGAACTCGACGTTGCGCTCATCGAGCAACTCGAGAGCGGTTCGAGATTTTCCTCAGACGGGGTTGTGCACTAGTAGTAGCCGGCGTGGATCTATAGAAGGCATGCGCCGGACGGTACTCGCGTGGGCCGAACTCCCCTAGAATCATTTGATCGACTCACCGAGGTGGTGTGTCTTTCATCGTCTAGGCGGCCTAATCAAAGGGCTGCCCCGTTCCCCTGGGAGTCAAGAGCATGAGCCGTCGGAGTGACGCCATCGAGCGCTTCACAGTCGAGGCTGAGGCCTCGGGGTTGACAATTGAGGTTCAGCGGTATCCGGATGGGACTCGTACGGCGGCTGATGCGGCTAGTGCCGTGGGTTGCCATGTAGACCAGATTGTCAAGTCGCTCGTGTTTGTTGCTGATGTCCGCCCGGTGCTGGTGCTCTGTTCGGGTGGCCGTCGAGTTGACGAGGAGCGCTTGGCGGCCTATCTGGGGACCGAGATTCGGATTGCTGGTGCCAGCGAGGTCCGAGCAGCCACGGGCTTTGCTATCGGTGGAACTCCGCCGTTGGGCCATACGGTGCCGTTACGTACCGTGGTTGATCCTCATCTAATGGATTTTGAGGAGGTGTGGGCAGCAGCTGGTACACCGGATTCAGTGTTTCCTGTTAAACCCAAGGACCTAGTAAAGGCCACTTCTGGTGCGGTAGTCGGCGTAACCCGCTGATCGGCTTGTGGATTAGATTAGGTCGTCCAGTGGGATAGCAGTTGTGGATTTGAGTTCTTCCATGACAAAAATTGATCGGAAGCCTGAGAAGTTGACTCGCTGAGTCATTCGTTTGTAGAAGTCGTCGTAGGCAGCGATATCGCGAACTAGGACTCGGAGCATGTAGTCCACTTCGCCACTGGTTCTCCAGGCGTTAACGATCTCAGGGAACTCGCTAATGCCTTGCGTGAACTGCTCCAACCAGTTAGGTGAATGGTCGGTGGCCCGGATCTCCACCAAGGCGGTCAGTCCTCTACCAACGGCTTTTGGATCGACTAGGGCGACTCGGCCTTGCAGAATTCCCCGCTTTTCTAGACGTTGGACTCGTCGCCAACAGGAGGTTGCGGAGAGGCCAACCTTGTCGCCCAATTCGGCAGTAGAGAGTGATGCGTCGGTTTGAAGTAGTCGAAGCAGATCACGATCGATATCGTCCATAGTGCAATAATATTAGTTAATAATAAGATTTACAGCAAGAACATTTCATTATTAAACATATTTAATATATAAACGCACGGACATCGCAGCGAGTATTCCGTACGGTCATGTCATGGTCACGCACCGTAACTCCAACCTCTTGAGGCTCTTCACGGCCCACCCAGCCTCGGTCGGTGAGACTTGGTTGCAGCACGCTCGCTTTGCGTTCTCGGTTGCTGGGACGTTGACCATGGCGGGGATGGCGGCGACTGTGCATGCCATCCTCCCAGCTCTTTGCCAGACGACGGCTAGCCAAGCCATCGATCGGCTGCATGCCCAAATTCATGGGCATCGGGGTGAGGAGGAGGTAACGATTCCTACCCGAGAGTCTCTGGTCGCGTAGTTCTGTTTCAGTGGAGAATGCCGTGAGCCGTGAGCCACTGGTGGTTGAGTTCATCCGGGGTGATCGGGTCGAGAGTCGACACGAGGTTGATGTGGCCATCGTTGAAGTTGGTGGTCGTCTAGTTCGTTCTCATGGCGAGTTCAACCGCCATGTGATGCCTCGATCGGCAGCCAAACCGTTCCAAGCCCTACCCCTAGTGGTTACCGGAGCGGCTGATGCGTTCAATCTAGGTAATGTCGAACTGGCCCTAGCTTGTGGCAGTCACGGTGGGGAGCCAGGTCATGTCGGTGCGGTAACTGCCTGGCTGGAGCATCTCGGTCTGGGTCCCGAAGATTTGGCCTGTGGCTCTCATTTACCCATGCACGAACCTTCGGCCATAACGCTGGAGGTTGCCGGTGGTCAGCCAGATCCGACTATGAACAACTGTTCAGGCAAGCATGCTGGGTTCTTGACTGTTGTCTGTCATCTTGGTTTAGCGAAAGAAAAATACCTGAATCCAACCCACCCCCTACAGGCTGATTATGTAACCCCGTCGATCGCAGAGGCTTGCCAGATTGATTTCACCAACCAGGTGCCAGGAATAGATGGATGTGGAATCCCAGTCTGGGCGGTGCCCCTCGATCAGTTGGCCACGGCTTGGGCAGAACTGGGCGCGTCGCCGATAGGAGCTCCTGCCGCTCGGTTGCTGGAAGCGATGCGTTCTGAGCCATTCCACGTTGCTGGGAGTGGTCGTGCCTGCACGGATATCATCAGGGCGGCTTCTGGCGCAACAGTGGTGAAGACCGGTGCCGAGGGCGTGTTTTGCGCTGCTCTCCCTGACGACCGACTGGGGTTGGCTCTGAAGGTGCGCGATGGTGCTAGCCGGGCTGCAGACGCAGCAATCGTCCATCTGTTGGCGGAGCTTGGGCGCCTTCCAGCCTCCGAAACGAAGTCGCTAATTAACCGTGCGGGAACTGTTGTAGGCATGGTTCGCGTGATCTGATCGTGGCCAGTAGCCAGTGATGGGATCTGTTTACCTAGGGTGACTAGTCGCAAGTGACAAGGACTGAAGGAACAAATTTGATGGGTAGTTGTGATGGACGAGTGGTGATTGTGACCGGGGCCGGTCGAGGTCTTGGTCGTGCCCATGCCCTCGCTTTCGCCGCAGAGGGCGCTCATGTGGTGGTTAATGATTTGGGTGTGGGTCGTGAGGGGCAGGCCAGTGATGCTGGAGACAGCCCAGCCCACGAGGTAGTGGCCGCTATCGAGGCCATGGGCGGTAAGGCCATCGTTGACGGGGCTGATGTGGCGGATTGGGGGCAAGCCGAGACAATGGTGGCCCGGGCTGTCGAAACCTGGGGACGTCTGGACACGCTTGTATGCAACGCTGGATTCTTGCGTGATCGAATGCTGGCCAACATGGATGAGGATGAGTGGGACTCGGTAATCCGAGTTCACTTAAAGGGACACTTTGCCCCGGCCCGTCACGCCGTCGCCTACTGGCGAGACCGCTCTAAGGCAGATGAGGAGGTGGCTGGCCGAATCGTAATGACGTCTTCTGGAGCCGGCTTGATGGGCAGCATCGGACAGGGCAACTACGCCGCTGCCAAGGCGGGGATTGCCTTACTGGTTGTTCAAGCAGCAGCGGAGTGGGGTCGATACGGTGTGCTGGTCAACGGGGTTGCCCCTGATGCTCGAACTCGCATGACCGAAGGTGTTATCTACGCCACCGCTCCCGATGTTGCTTGGGACGAGAAGGATCCGGCCAACGTGTCACCGTTGATGGTGTGGCTCGGCAGCGTGGCATGTGATGTGACCGGTCGGGTCTTCGAGGCCACCGGTGGCCAGTTGAGCGTTTGTGACGGGTGGCAGCATGGTCCTGTCGTTTCTGTAGGGAATCGGCGGTTCGCTATCGACGAGGTGGGTGACGCTGTCCATCAATCGATTGCTGAAGGTTGTGAGCCCGCACCGGTGTTTGGGCTCTAGCCCCCTGAATGGCTTAGATGAACTGTTCGGCGTCAGCCAATCGAATGAGGGCTTCAGTTAGCAGATTGTGAGTGGCTTCACGACCGAGGCCCAGTTGCTGGGCCTCGAAAGCGAAGTGGTCGGCGGCCATTTCAAGCCGTTCGCGGCGTTGGCGTAATGGCTCAGAATGTGGCGGTTCGTCAACTACGAAGGTGCCTCGCCGACCACGTCCTACTACTGCGCCGTCGGCTTCCATCTCCCGGTAGGCCCGGGCGATGGTCCCTGGTGCCAGGTTGAGGTCCTTGGCCATGTCGCGGATGGTGGGAAGACGAGAGCCAGGAAGAACGTGGCCGACAGCAACCATGACTGAGAGCTGTGCTCGGAGTTGTTCGTAGAAGGGAACCATCCCGTCACTGTTGAGGCGAAGCACTAGACGGCGGGGCCTACCCAACGGATCGGTTGACTCGATAATTGCAGGCCCAAGTTTCATTATTGTCTATTGTATTGGTACAAACAGGTAATAATGAAGTCAATATCTTGCAATCAGTTGCATCCGTAAGTGATACACATCAAACTATGTATCAAGATGCTTCCCGATGGGGGGCATTAAAACACTACGAAACCAGGAGCAGCCTGGGAGACAGGAGCACTCCATGAAGCTGATCACAGCGGTTATAAAGCCCTTTAAGCTCGATGACGTCAAGGATGGCCTCGCTGCTCTCGGGGTTCAGGGGATGACGGTCAGCGAGGTACAGGGATTCGGCCGGCAAGGTGGCCATAGTGAGACTTATCGGGGAACCGAGTACAAAGTCCTATTCACCCCTAAGACCCGGGTCGAGGTCGTCGTAGATGACGATGTGACTGACAAGGTGGTCGACGCCATCGTGGCGGCCGCTCGAACTGAAAAGATTGGTGACGGTAAGGTCTGGGTGACCGACGTCGGGAGTCTGGTCCGCATTCGGACCGGTGAGCGTGGTGCGGATGCTGTATGAGACTGGTTGTCGAACATCTCCGGGTTGGCCCGTGGTCGTACCTAAGGGGAGAGACGACTACCGTCGCAACTAATGACTAATGACATGGCTGAGACGCGTGATCTCGAAGAGCCGGATCTTGAGAAGCAGATTCAGTTCGAGATTCGAAACCAGGTGGCGTGGATCACCATTGACAACCCTGAGAAGGGGAACGCTTTGTCGCCCGGTATGCGCGATCGGATGGTGGGGTTAATCAATGGCTGCAATGGCCGTTTCGAAGCTCGAGCGATAGTGATCACCGCTAAAGGACGGAAACTCTTCTGTTCTGGGGCTGATATCAGTGTCGGTCGCGAGTCCGCCCCTCGGCCTGACGGTGCACCGCCGCTAGCGGTCGGTGAGTCCCGTCGGATGATGCTCGAGGGTCAACTCAAATTGATGCCAGCAATTCTCGACAGCGAGTTGCCGGTAATCGCAGCGGTCAACGGCACTGCGGCGGGCGTAGGCGCGCACCTAGCGTTTTGTTGTGATTTGGTGATCATGGCTGACAATGCAAAGTTTATTGAGGTGTTTGCTCGCCGAGGATTGGTGCCCGACGGTCTTGGTGCCTGGATTCTTCCGCGACTGGTCGGCTTGCAAAAAGCCAAGGAACTGATGTTCTTTGCCGAAGACATCAGCGCGGAGAAGGCTCTGGATCTGGGGCTTTGCAATCGGGTAGTACCTGGCGACGATTTGATAGAGGCCACCACCGAGTGGGCCGAACGGTTGGCCAGCGGTCCTACTCGCAGTTTGATGTTGACCAAATGGCTAGTTAACCGGTCGTTAGACGTTGATCGGCGGACGCTTGAAGACAATGAGGCTTGGGCCGTGGAACTCAACAATGGAACTCTTGACTCCACCGAGGGGATTTCCAGTTTCCGTGAGCGCCGCGACCCTGTCTGGCGCGGTTTCTAGGTCAGTGAGCATGGTGACGCTCGAGCGGTTACCGGAACGATGATCATTCGAGTCAACGAGGTGGGTGATGTTTGGTTAGACGAGCACGACGTTTTTACCGGCTTTCACGTAGATGCGCATGCACGATTCATCACCGAGAATCTGGCAGAAGCCATGGGCGAGAAAACGCGAACGGACGGTAAGCACCTCTGGATTGCCGAGAATGCTGTTCGGCGCTGGCTGTCTGGCAGGACTGATGAGGCTTGGGAAGAGGGCTTCTCCCGCATGTTTGAATATGCCCGATCCCGAGGGTGGACTGATCAGGCAGGGACTCACCTGCGAGCGCATATTGAGTACCACGATTAAACCATTGACTAGGTGCAATAGGAGTTCCTATGGCTAACTTGACCGTCCTACATAATCCTCATTGACATGCTTCCAAAAATGCCTTGGCGGTCGCCGAGGAGTTAGGAATCGACGTTGATGTCGTTCTCTACATGAAGGAGCCACCAGACGAGGCGCTTCTGAGGCGCATCGCTGATGGGTTGATTGACCCTGTTGAGGATTTGGTCCGAAAGGACTCACAGTTCAAGAAGTTGGAACTTGTTGAGAAGGACTACGTAGGCGATATTGATGCAGTTGTCGGGCTGTTGGCCCGTCGTAAAGCCCTTTTGCAGCGGCCCATCCTTATTCGGGGCGATCTAGAAGCTACGGGTCCGTTAGTCGCCGCCGTTGGGCGCCCCAAGGATCGTCTTTACCAGTTCATCGGTGAGAGTTGATTGGAAAGATGACACCCACCTCAGATCTCTGTGACAAACATGGTGGTGCTATACGAGTTCTCGAAAGCGATTTTGGCTCCTACGGAGGTCTTTCGAGTTTTCGAGGCCGGGTGTCGACACTCTCGGTGTTTGAAGACAACACGCTGGTCCGCTATGCGCTCGCCGAACATGGTGAGGGTCGGGTATTAGTGATCGCCGGGGGTGGCTCGCATCAATGTGCCCTTGTTGGAGGCAATCTGGGGGCGTTAGCCGCCAACAACGGCTGGGCTGGGATCGTGGTTGATGGCTGTGTTCGGGACATCGAGGAGTTACGACTTTCAGCAGTTGGTGTCCGTGCTCTGGGGACGTGCCCTCGCCGCAGCGCGAAGAAAGGGCTGGGGGACCGTGATGTTGCTGTCAACGTGGCTGGGGTAGTAATAACTCCTGAGATGTGGCTATGGGCCGACGAAGACGGAATCGTGGTGGCTGACGAAAATTTAGAGGAGATCTGACGCTACTCAAACAGTGGCTCTAGCCGAACTCAGCCTGTTGGTTGGGGAACAGTAGTTGTCGTTAAATTGGTTGACGGATTCTTGGTGCTTAACGTCAACCCAGTGGTCTCCGGCGATAGACCTGTCCGTCGGGTTTCTCTCTTCGATCGGCTGACCAGTACCTTCAGACTAATCGGCACCGCAGGGGTGCCAAGAACGGAGAAACCCAAATGCTCGCTGCGATCCTGACCGAGACGCCTACTGAGGAGTTAGTTGTCGCTGATGACGTGACCCTGAGAGACATCGCCCCCGGTGATGTCCAGGTGAAGATCGCTCACAGTGGCGTCTGCCATTCAGATCTCTCAGCAATGGACGGAACTATTCCAATGGCTCCCCCAGCGGTACTGGGCCACGAGGGGGCGGGGGAGGTGGTCGCTGTGGGCGATGGTGTAACTCACGTGACGCCTGGTGATCATGTGATTATTGCGTTCTCACCCCCATGTGGGACTTGCCCGTACTGCACGGGTCGCGGTCAACCCAACTTGTGCATAAACGGCATGACTTCGATGTTTCTAAACCAGCAGTTCCGCCGAGGCGATCAGGTGATCGGCTCGATGACAGGCTGTGGAACGTTTGCCGAGGAGACCATCGTCCCCGGTATAGCAGCCATCAAGATCGACAACGACATACCGCTAGACGTTGCCGCCCTCGTCGGCTGTGGTGTTACCACTGGCGTGGGAGCGGCACTCAATACAGCCAAAGTCACCCCTGGATCGTCGGTATTAGTCATTGGGGCTGGAGGAGTAGGTGTAGCGGCGATCCAGGGTGCTCGTATCGCCGGGGCGTCAGAGATCGTGGCGGTTGACCTTCACGAGGGAAAGTTAGACAGGGCTAAAGCGTTTGGCGCTACGCACGGAGTTACGCCTGAAGACCTTCCAGCAGCGCTGGCGGAGATAACTGGCGGCGAGGGCTTTGACTTCTCCTTGGAGTGCATTGGCATGCCGGCAACCATGCGGCAGGCCTTCGACATGGTTCGTCGCGGCGGCACAGCGTGCATTGTCGGAGTAGGTAAGGCTGAGGAGACATTCGCTCTTTCCGCCTTTGAGATGTTTTTCTCTGAGAAGACCCTAGTTGGGTCGATGTACGGCGGTGCCGATGTGCGCACCGACTTCAATCGGTTCCTGCGGCTCTACAAGGCAGGTCGCCTGGACTTGGAAGGAATGATCACTCGTCGCATCCGGATCGACGAGGTGAACGACGCCATGGCTTGCATGGGCGACGCCGACGTAATCCGTCAAGTTATTGACTTCTAGCCGAAAATGTCGATGGAGTAGATGCCGGTCAACGAGGTTAAAGGTGTGACCGCGAAATTGTCGGAGCAAGAACGGTTGCGGGCCGATTTGGTTATTGCGTACCCGTTTACCCGGACCACTGGCCCAGTGGTGGGAGCGTTCATGACCGGCTTGCGCGATCGGCAAATCGTAGGTTCGCGACGGGCCGATGGACGGGTTTTTGTTCCAGCCGCTGAGGTTGATCCTGACACGGGGAACTCACTTAGCGAGATTGTCGATGTTGCCTCGGTGGGTGTCGTCGAGACGTGGACGTGGGTGGACCCTCCGCGTCCGGGCTCACCATGGGATGGCCCTCATGGATTGGCTCTCGTGCGGCTTGACGGTGCGGATACTCCAATGTTGCATGGGGTGCTTGTTGATTCGGTAGCTGACATGGCAACAGGGATGAGGGTTGAGGCTGTCTGGCGAGAGGAACGAGTTGGTCATATCACCGACCTGTTGGGGTTTGTTCCGGAAGGTACCGGAACTGTCGATCCAGAGATAGGTAATAAAAGTGCGGAAGCTGATCCAGTTCGTTCCATTCGGACGCCGATCCGACTTGAGTATGACTTCATCCCCAGCGCTGCGGCTCAGGAGTATCTCCGTGCTTATGCCGAAAAACGTATTTTGGGCAACCGGTCACCGGTAGACGGGGCCGTGTTCGTGCCACCACGAGGAGTGGATCCCCGTAGCGGTACTGAAATCACCGAGATGGTGGAACTTCCTCATACCGGCCACATCGGCAACTTCTGCATCACCCACCTACCTATTCCTGGAAGAAGTGACCTTCCGACGCCTTACGTCAGCGCATGGATTCATTTAGATGGTGCCGATATCGGGTTCCTTGGTCTGGTTTCTGGCTGTGAGAACGATGAGGTTCGAATAGGCATGCGGGTACAGGCAGTGTGGAAGGCCGACGAAGAGTTGGGGGCAACGGCCGAAAATATCTTGTACTGGGAACCAAGCGGTGAACCCGACGTGCCCGTCGAACAAGCCGGTAACCGGGCTTGGCCGGGGGGGGAAATACGCAATGCGTGAGATCGCCGTCGTTTCGTCAGCGATTCACCAAGTAGAAGCTCTGACCTTTAAAACAGATGTGCAGTTAATGGTGTCACTCATTAACGAAGCACGTGATGCCGTGGACCTCGTTCAGGCTGACGTTGGTTTCACATGCTCTGGTAGCAGCGATTTCTTGGCTGGACAGGGTTTCTCATTTGTGCAGACTTTGGACGCGGTGGGCGCCTCTCCACCGATCAACGAGAGCCACGTGGAGATGGATGGAGCCTTCGCCCTCTACGAAGCGTGGGTGAAGTTGCAGATTGGTGAGATCGACATAGCACTTGTCTACTCCTACGGGAAGTCTTCACCCGGGTCGAGACGTGACGTGCTGGCCGTGCAACTCGACCCGTATACCGTCGCTCCCCTCTGGCCCGACGCCCATGCTGTAGCCGCCCTCCAAGCCCGCCTGCTTATCGAGTCAGGGGCTGTTACTGCCGAAGAACTTGCCGCTATCGCTGTGCGTAGTCAGCGCAACGCTGTAGGTAACCCGAATGCACTGCGTGCCTCGGCAGACGTCACGGTGGCTGATGTACTGGCCACCGCAGTGGTTGCTGATCCGCTGCGTGCCGCAGACCTAGCAGCGGAGGCCGACGGTGGATGCGCAATGGTCCTTGCTGCCGGAGACCGAGCCCGCGAGCTTTGTGATCGACCAGTATGGATTCGCGGCATTGACCACCGAATTGATGCGCATGGTCTAGGGGTACGTGATCTTGTTACGGCGCCGTCAGCCACTTTGGCGACCATTCATGCTGCCGATAGGGCTGGCTTTGGCGCCGACAGTGTGGATATCGCTGAACTACACGCTGCCAGTACAGCCCAGGCTCATATTTTAACTGTGGGTATAGGTCTCGGTCACGATGTCAGGATCGACCCATCTGGAGGATCGCTGGCCGGAGACACCCTGATGGCTGCGGGTCTAATGCGTATGGCTGAGGCGGCTCGGCAGGTTGCCTCAGGAGACGCTGACAGAGCTCTGGCTCATGCCTCCTCGGGACCCTGCCTTCAGCAGAATCTGGTTTGCCTGCTGGAAGGAGATTAACTATGGGATCTTTGGGAGAGCACATAGCAGTGCTCGGTGTTGGGCAAACGAAGTACCAGTCGACACGCGGTGACGTATCTATCGCTGGACTGGTTCGTGAGGCGGCGCTGCGGGCGCTCGAGGACGCCTCATGTACTTGGGCGGACATTGACGCTGTAGTAATAGGAAAGGCACCCGACTTTTTTGAAGGTCTGATGATGCCTGAGTTATTTCTAGCCGACGCTCTTGGATGCGTAGGCAAACCGATTCTTCGAGTTCACACTGCTGGCTCAGTGGGTGGTTCCACGGCATTAGTTGCCACCTCACTTATCCAGGGACGCATCCACCAGCGAGTTCTCACCTTGGGCTTTGAAAAGCAGTCTGAGTCGAACGCGACGTGGGCCCTATCGCTACCTCAACCATTTTCGGTATCCATCAATGCAGGGGCCGGTGGCTATTTCTCGCCCATTATCCGCCGTTATATGGCTCGCTCTGGCGCCCCAGAGCTGATTGGATGCATGGTGGCCTACAAAGACCGTCAAAATGCCCTCCTTAATCCTTACGCCCACATTCATCAGCCTGATCTAACTTTCGACCAGGTGGTGGAGGCTCCGATGCTCTGGGACCCCATTCGGTTCTCTGAAACTTGTCCCTCTTCAGATGGAGCGTGCGCAATGGTCTTAGGTGACGAGGCTGCTGGCGACGCGGCTGATGGGCCGGTAGCTTGGGTGCACGGGACGGCCATGCGTTCGGAGGCAAATAATTTCCCAGGTCGCGACGAGGTCAGCCCTCAGGCCAGTCGCGACTGTGCTGCTGAAGTGTTTGCCAAGGCTGGCATCGTTAATCCCCGGTCGGAAATCGATGTCGCCGAGATGTATGTGCCCTTCTCATGGTATGAACCAATGTGGCTAGAGAGTTTGGGATTTGCTGAAAAAGACAAAGGGTGGCAAATGGTGGAGGATGGTTCAACAGAAATCGATGGTGGGGATTTGCCAGTGAACTGCTCAGGAGGAGTGCTTTCTTCCAACCCCATCGGTGCTTCGGGAATGATCCGGTTTGCGGAGGCTGCTCTGCAGGTCCGGGGAATGGCTGGCGAACATCAGGTAGATGGGGCGCAAAAAGCCTTTGGTCATGCCTACGGTGGTGGGGCTCAGTACTTCGCAATGTGGGTAGTCGGAGCAAGTAAGCCCTGACAGGCCGCTGACGCCTAGATTCTTGTACAGGTTGGGTTTAAAGCCGAATCACTAGCCGCCATTAAGAGGAGAACAGACATGCGAGTACTCGTCGACTATGACCTTTGTGAGAGTAATGCGATATGTATGCAGATCGCTCCGGACATATTTGAGGTACGTGACGACGACTTCTTGTACGTCCTCAATGAGACGCCGGGAGACGAACGACGGGCTGTCTTGGAAGAGTCTGTGCAACGCTGCCCCAAGCAAGCAATCTCCCTGCAGGACTAACTGGTGACGCAGTTGCGGGAGCGGGTCACGATTGTCGGCGCCTCGCTAGCGGGATATTGGGCTGCCGAAACGCTGCGTCGAGACGGTTTTGAAGGGCTTATCAGTCTCATTGGTGACGAAGATCATGATCCGTACGATCGGCCTCCGCTTTCCAAGAAGTATCTGGCTGGCGATATCACCCGCGACCAACTGAGCCTCGGTTCTTCTGAGAAGTTGGAGGCTCTTGACCTCGACCTCCGGTTAGGGCAGCGAGCGACAGGGTTGGATGTGGCCTCCCAACTTCTGGAAGTTGATGGAGTGAAAGAACCTTACGACGGCTTAGTTCTTGCTACCGGTACTCGCTGTCGAACACTGCCGAAGACTGATGGTGTGGCTGGGGTACACACCCTTCGGACACTTGACGACGCCGAGGCCATCCGGACGGCAGTACAAGACGGAGCTGAGCGGATGGTTGTCGTGGGTGCTGGATTCATCGGCGCTGAGGTCGCATCCACAGCGGTAAATAGTGGGCTGGCGGTGACCATGGTGGAGGCCCTTGAGTCGCCGTTTAGTCGTGTCCTTGGCCGTGAAATGGGGATGGTGCTGGCTGACCTGCATCGCAGTCACGGCGTAGATTTGCGGACGGGGGTCGGAGTAGAAGAGGTGCTGATGGCCCCGACCGGGAGTGGGGGAGACCGAGTGGTCGGTGTCCGGTTAGTCGATGGAACTGAGGTTTCCACTGACTTGCTGGTGGTCGGCATTGGTGTTATTCCTAATGTGGACTGGCTGGAGGGCTCAGGTCTGGACCTAAACGATGGGGTGGTATGCGATGAGACCTGTTTGGCTGCTCCGAATGTGGTGGCTGCCGGTGATGTGGCCCGTTGGTTCAACGTTCGCTACGGCGAGTCAATGAGGGTGGAACATTGGGACAACGCCGTCCAGCAAGGGGCTCACGCTGCCCGTCGACTCATGCAAGCCGATGCCGAGGCCCAGCCGTTTAATCCCGTACCATGGTTCTGGAGCGATCAGTACGATCGCAAGATCCAACTGGCTGGCCGCAGTTGTCCCGATGCAGAGGTGCGGGTCATGACCGGCTCCGTTGACGAACACCGCTTCGTAGCCTTTTATGGTCACGAAGGGCGCTTTCTTGGTGCGCTAGGAATGAATAGACCCCGACATGTGATGCAGTCCAAGGGGCTACTAGAACAGGATGCTTCGTGGGACGAGGCTCTGGCATTCGCCGCCGAGTGGGACTAACCACCCTGACGGTTGCGCTTATTGGTGCGGCTTGTGCTGGGGATGGGTCGACGACAATGGACATTGGTGATGTGGAGCAGCAACTACCGTCAATTTTGTTACCTGGTTACCCCACTCTGGTAACGGAAGTCAATTGCGAGAATCTAGATCCTGGGCGACTGGGTCCGGTACGTTGCACAGCGTCAATAGCAGGTGCCGAAGTGCCGGTCATAGTGCATCGGCCGGCACGTGACGGGCAGATTCGTGTCAAGACTCCAGCCGACGTGGTTGCCGGCGTAGATCTGGCCGGCCGGGCTGCTGAGAGGTTGATGACCGATACGGGAGTAGAAGCCTCAGTGATCTGCAGACCAGCCGTCCGGGTGGCGTATGCGGGTGAGAGGTTTTCCTGCGTGGCAAATGATTCCGTCGGACGAGAGATCCGCTTGATTGCCACTCTGCTCGATTCCGACGGAGGCTTTCGTCTCGACGCTGCTCCCGCTGAAGGATGACAGCCGGTTTAGCCAGCCAGAAGGCGTTGCCGTAGCCGTTGGTTGACCAAGCGTCGTTCGCGATGCTGGGCGACCATGAGTGCCCCCTGGGGCACCGGGTGGTTGTCCAAAAAGGTGTCAACGTCTGGGTCCACTGCGGTCACGAGCGCCCGGATGCCTTCAAGCATTCGGGCGATGCTGTTAGACGGCAGGCGGTGTGTGAGTTCATCCCACCGGTCGGTCACTGATCGCCACGCTATGACCCTGGCGGTTGGATGAGCTAGAGCCAAACGGAGTAGAAACGGAGCGTCTTGAGTACGGATCTTGCCGCTATGCACCTCTTCCAAGAGGACGTTGACCTCTGTGTGTCCAGGGAAGAGAGCCAGCGCTCGAAGATGCCGTTGCTCTTCCTGAGCGGTGGTGGCCTCGTCGGCTCGACGACGGCACTCGTTTCGAGTTTCACCATTACCAAAAGATGCCACGATAGAGATGACTGCGGCTGCTACTGCAGGATCGCCGGTGGGGTCCGGATTGGTCCATCGTCGTTCAGCTTCAGCGATTACCGCGGTGTCATCGCCGTATAGGGCTGCGGCGACGAGTATCGATCCACGTAGTTGGCGGGTCCGGTCGCTCTCGTCAGCTCTGGGATTCCAACCGAGGCGCGTAACGACTTCTGCCAGAAGACCAGTGGCATCTGCGACGGTTTGCTCGTGGCACTCAGGAGCGACGAGGTCGATGGTCGAAAGCCCACGCAGAATGGCTTGCCAGACTGCTAGGTCGAACTCACCACCTGGGCGGTCGGTAAAGGTCCGAGCAAAAGTGATGAATGAACTGGGGTCGCCAAGGTCGGCCAAGGTGATGGCCCACTGATCATCAATCGCTGCTGCACGCTCCACGTGAGTCAAAGTTGAGGGATCAACTTCGTCCAAGCCGATGCTGCGGTGAAAGCCGGTAGCCCCAGCGTTTACGCTCAGTAGTGGCGCATCGAAATTGAGAGTCACTGGATCGGCACCCAGAAGAGCACGTTTCTCTCCCGCTGCAGTGCGGATTCGAAGTGGCACCTGCCAGATGGAGGCATCCGGATCGTGGGGGGTGAGGTAGCGAAATGGACGCTGGGAAAAAGTCCAATTTGAGCCGTCAGTTGACGAGACCGCCTTGACCAAAGGATAACCAGATCGAAATATCCAATTCGCCATTAGGTCTTCCACTGGCTGGCCTGATGCCTCTTCAAGAGCAGTCCAGAGGTCGCCATTATCAGTATTCCCGTAGAGGTTCGTGGTCAGGTAGCGGCGAACGCCTTCCTGAAATACGTCCTCGCCTAAAAACTGCTCCAACATACGGACAACTGCAGCACCCTTTTCGTAGGTGAGCAGATCGAACATGGATTCAGCATCGGCTGGAGTTATTACCGGGTACTCGATAGGTCGACTGGCAGCCAGCGCGTCTATATCCATGGCTGCCGCTCGGGAAGCTGTGAACCCAGCCCAGACCTCCCAATCAGGCCGAAATGCCTCAACGGCTTTCATCTCCATGAATGTGGCAAAAGCTTCGTTCAGCCATATGCCGTTCCACCAGCGCATCGTCACTAGGTCGCCAAACCACAGATGAGCGAGTTCATGACTGAGGACAGCGGCCACGCTCTCTAGTTCACGCTGGTCGGCTGTCTTTGGATCAACAAGTAGTAAAACTTCTCTGAATGTGATGCACCCCAGATTTTCCATTGCGCCGAAAGCGAAGTCAGGTAAGGCCACTAGGTCAACTTTGCCGCCAGGGACGGCGATGCCGTACCACTCGGCGAGCCAGCGCAGAGAGTGGGTGGCAACTTCAAGAGCGAATGCCGTCTGGTCGGCTTTCCCTGGGGAGTGAATTATCCGCACTGGTACTCCGTCAACCTCAATGGGTTCGGTGGCGTGCAGCGGACCAACTACGAATGCCACCAAGTAGGTGGAGAGAGGAATCGTCTCAGCGAATACCACTCGGTCGGTTCCGTCACCGATAGCTGTGCGGGAGATCTCAGAACCATTGGAAATGGCCAACAGCCCTGATTTGACGACCAGAGAGATCGCGAAGGTGGCCTTCAGATCAGGCTCGTCAAAACAGGGAAATGCTCGACGGGCATCAGTGGACTGAAACTGGGTGGTGGCGATGGTGTGTTCTTCGCCATCGAGTACAAGTGTGCTCCGGTAGAAGCCGCGAAGTCGGTCGTTTAATATTCCAGCAAAGTTAAGAGTTAGTTGAATCGGTCCGACGGACAGAGAGGGGCCGCTGAGTACGACTTGTTCTGCCTCGGCGTCCAGCAACACTGTGAGGTCATGTCCGTTGTCACCTGTAATCGCAATGGCTGACGGTATTGCGAGGTCGGCAGCGTTGAGGACTACAACTTCAGACGCCTTGATCACCTCAGCATCGATAGTGACGGTGCCGGTGAACGTATTATCTTGGAGATTTGGGCGAATTTCCAGGGCATAGTGATGAGGGATTACGGCTCTTGGGAGTCGGCCTGTTTTGTCATGTGGGGAGATCACCTGTCGCACCGTACCGGTCGGTCAGCCGCCAGTATCTAATCCCTGATCTCCAGCGGGCATGATGTAGGGTCGCGGGCCAATGTGCCCTTCGCTATTGGGAGGGCCTATGGCCACCAACCAGGTAGAAACCACGTTGGACGTGGTTGGCGTGGGCAATGCCATCGTTGATGTGCTGGCCGAAGTTGATGATGACTTCATTGGCCGACATGGCTTGTCCAAAGGTGGAATGACACTCATTGACACGGAGCGAGCGATAGAGCTCTATGCGGCAATGCCGTCAGGGTTAGAGGAATCGGGTGGATCTGCGGCTAACACCATGGTGGGAGTTGCCTCATTTGGTGGGAGAGCTGCGTACATAGGTCAGGTGGCTGATGACTTCTTAGGAGAGGTGTTTCGCCGCGATATGCGCCATGTGGGAGTTGGCTTTGACGTCCCTGGTGTAGTGGATAGAGAGCCGACGGCTCGGTGCCTTATTCAGGTCACCCCCGATGCTCAGCGCACCATGAATACCTATCTTGGGGTCTCGGCACATTTGACAGCCAAAGAGATAGATGGCGACTTGGTGGCCTCGGCCGCACACCTCTACTGCGAGGGGTACCTCTGGGACACGGAAGAGGCTAAGGGAGCCATCCGGCACGCAATGGACCTGGCCCACGCCGCTAAGCGGACGGTGTCTCTTACCTTGTCCGATGGGTTCTGTGTGGAGCGTCATCGCGAAGAGTGGTTAGAGCTATTGGCTGATCGGGTAGATGTGGTTTTTGCCAACGCTTCGGAGATCTGTTCGCTGTTTGAGGTTGATCAGGTGGACCAGGCGGCCGACGCGGTGGCTGCTGAGGTGGACCTGGCGTTCCTGACCCTAGGAAAGCAGGGGTCAATGGTGGTCGTTGGTAAGGATCGCATTCGTATAGAGGCAGACGAGTTGGAAGCGGTGGTGGACACTACCGGAGCCGGTGATCTCTACGCGGCGGGCGTCCTGTTTGGGCTCAGCCGCGGCGCCGATTTGCCCCATGCTGCCCGTCTAGGCAGCATTGCTGCTGCCGAGGTAATAAGTCACTTGGGCGCTCGACCGGGCCGGCTACTGTCGTCAGTGGCCACTTCGATCTTGGGTTGATTCCAGGATAATTCTGAAGTAGTTCACCGGATAGCCCAGACATCGCAACGGGGGTCTACCGTCTTGTCCATGAGTGACGGATATACCTGTTTCGACGTACAGCAGGACAGCGGGGTTGCCACGGTGACCCTCAGCCGCGGTGATCAATTAAACACCATGGTGCCGGCTTTCTGGGATGAACTCCCAATCTTGATGAGGGATTTAGACGCCAGTGGCGAGGTTCGTGTAGTGGTCTTGGCCTCTACCGGCAGACATTTCTCAGCTGGGATGGATTTGGCAGTGTTCACAAGTGGCGAGCGTCCGAATGAGGGTGCTCCCCAAGGCCAAGTTCGGGCCAACATGCGATCCAACGTCCTGCACCTCCAAGAGACGTTCTCGGCCCTTGAGAGAACACGGATGCCTGTGCTGGCCGCCATCCAGGGAGGATGCATCGGGGGAGCTGTAGACATGGTTACGGCATGCGACATGCGCTATGCCTCGGCTGAGGCCTTTTTCTGCATCCAAGAGATCAACATTGGGATGACCGCCGATGTAGGTACTTTGCAGCGCCTACCCAAGCTCATCCCCGAGGGTGTCTGTCGGGAACTGGCCTACACGGGTCGACGGATGCCAGCTGACGAGGCGAAGTCTGTTGGACTAGTTAACGAAGTGTTTGATGACCACGAAGATCTGTTGTCTGGAGTTCATGAGATCGCAAGAACAATTGCGTCTAAACCACCGTTAGCTGTCTACGGCTCTAAAGAGATGATCACCTACAGCCGCGATCATTCGACGGCTGACTCGTTGGACTACATCGCTACCTGGCAGGCCGGAATGTTCCAGCCGTCAGATATGGGTGAGGCTTTTGCCGCAAAGGCTGAGGGCCGTGATAGTGAATTTGATGACCTCTTGCCCTTCAGCGGCGGGGTCGGAAACGGCGTCTGATCTCCCTGCCGGCGTCCCTCAGCGCTTCGGGTGCTCGGCGCGTAGCTCTGGCCGCACAGGGATTCTGTGACCAGCCACCGACTGGGCGGGTCAACGTCCGTCACTTCCGTCGTGTGCTGAGTCGGATTGGTCTGTTGCAACTCGATTCGGTGCAGGTCGTATGTCGATCTCACTATCTCCCCGTCTACAGCCGACTCGGTGTTTATGATCGAGACCGTCTTGATAACTGGCTCTGGAGGTCTGGTGAACTATTTGAGACATGGTCCCACGAGGCCTCTGTTGTCCCTATAGATCTTGAGCCGATTCTGCGATGGTTGAAGGTGTTGGCCAGAGCCGGCCAGACATGGCCAGAGCTGGCCAGAATGGCCAACGAGGATGCTGACTATGTGATGGCGGTACTCGATGAAGTGCGGGTAAATGGCCCAGTTACTGCGGGTAATCTCAGTGATCCTCGGCCACGCGACGGTTTATGGTGGGATGGCCGGTCGGATGGCAAGCGGGCGATGGATTGGCTGTTTCGTATCGGTGAGGTTGGTAGTCGACGTACCAGCAATTTTGAGCGTACCTATGAGGTGTTTGCTGAGATTGTGCCGCCTGATATCCGGGCCCTCCCTAGTCCGTCTGAGAGCGAGGCTAAAAAAAATTTGCTCGAGATGGCGGCCCGTTGTTACGGAGTTGGCACAGCGGCGGATCTGGCCGACTACTTCCGAATACGAACGCGTGATGTTCGCCTACTTTTAGCCGAGTTGGTTGAGTCCGGTCGGTTGGTGGCGGTGGCAGTAGAAGGCTGGCGGGATCCAGCGTTCCTACACCCTGATGCCGTGTGTCCTCGAACAGTGCCAGCGCGCGCTTTACTGTCACCGTTTGACCCGGTGGTGTGGTTTCGACCCCGCGCAGAGCGGCTATTTGGGTTCCGATATCGGATAGAGATCTACGTTCCCCAACCCAAGCGAGAGTATGGGTATTACGTACTGCCGTTCCTGTTGGGTGACCAACTGGTCGGTCGGGTCGATATCAAAGCTGACCGACAGACAAAGCGCTTAAGCGCCCGAGGGGTCTTCGCTGAGATCGGCGTTGATCGTGAACACGTGGCCGCCGAACTTTCAGTTGAGTTGGATCGCCTTGCAGAATTTCTAGGTATGAACGGCGTGGATATAGGAAAGCGGGGAAACCTGGCTTCGGCCGTACGGTCTGTGCGGCGTTAATTTTCTTCGTTGGCATCTACCGTCGAGCCGCTGTCTCACTTTGTTGGGCTATCGACCGTTGAGGTTTGAAGTAGTTCGGTGCCAGCCAGTGCGGCCTTAGAGCAATCGAGTCGGACCACGACGGGAAGATGATGTTTCTGCTGGCTTCAGATTGGAACAATCTCCTCCACGGACATTTTCTTAAGTTCCTTAGTCCGAGAATGATCTCTTAGATCAGATGCGGGCCCGGCGCCAAGTGGCATAGCGTACCAAGCAGCCCAGGGCCGTTACGGCCCGGTTAGCCGAGGAATAACAGAGTCGGTCTGTTTCACGGACCGCTGCGACCATTGAGTTCTTGGGCTGAGTAATGGCCAACTCTGAGGCCACCAGAACAGGCTTTTGATGGTTGGTAGATGCCTCGGCAGCCGCCTGGGCATAGCGGCGCTCCTGACGGTCATGGAAGTCCACAATGCGTTCCAAGCCGTGGCTGGGATAGAACGGTCCACTACGAGTCAGGTCAGCAGTGTTGCCCTGAATGCCTAGACCAAGTTGGACGACTGAATCGACGGCCGGATGCCCAGCAACCATGTCCAAAAGTTCAGGAATGGTGTCACGTGTCTCACCGGCTGCCAGATCGACAGGATTATTTCGACTCCATCTTGGTGGGAGCATCTCGTCTATAGCGGCTAAGAGGTCATTGGGTAGGGGTGTAAGCATCAAGTCCCGGTGGGCAGTTACTGCGTCAGCGGTCATGACGCCCCAGCCGCCTGCCGTTGTCAGTATGAGGACGCCGTTGCCGCGCGGTAGGGGTTGGGTAGCGAAGGTTGCTGCTGCTTCAAAGGCAGATTCGATATTGGTTGCTCGGATCATGCCAGCCTGCCGTGCCATGCCGTCGAAAATCCGGTCATTTGAAGCCAGTGCTCCGGTGTGGGACGCCGCTGCTAGTTGACCACCACTGGTCGCACCACCCTTGACCACCACTACGGGCATTCTCATTGTTATCTGGCGTACTCGCTCGAAGAACTCTCGACCGGCGGTAAGGCCTTCCAAGTAGCAGAGTCCAACATCGGTTTCCGGGTCGTCAGCAAACCACTCTAGATAGTCAGCAATCCCAGTCGCAGCGGCATTTCCGGCTGAAACAGAGCGGCTCAGGCCGACTTCGGTCTGCTTGGCGTAGTTCTGAAACGCTGAGACGAAGTTGCCCGACTGGGATGCCACGCCGATTCGGCCGCGTGGAGGAAAGGGCGCGACTATCTGGGCACACAGACCCACGGGGGGGGAGGTAATACCTTGCCCATTGGGCCCGGCCAAGACGAGGCCCAGCTCGTTGGCTATGGCAACTAAGCGGGCCTCCGCTGCTTCTCCTTCGTCGCCTGTTTCTGAATAGCCTCCGGCGGCTACGAACACGGCTCGGACACCGCGCGCAGCAGCCGCACGAATGATCTCTTCGTTAACTGATACTGGGGTGCAGACCACTAAGAGTTCGGCTGCACCATCAGGCAGCATTTCGATGGACGCTAAAACTGGCTGATCTAAAACCGTTCCCTCTTCGCGTCCCACGGCGAATACTTCACCTTGATATTCACAGGACAACAAGTTGTGGAGTGTGACGAAGCCGAACTTGCCTGGATGACTGGATACACCAGTCACTACGACGCCACGTGGTTCAAATAGCGGTCTCAGGTCACGGGTCATCAGGCGTGTTCTACAAGAGCGTCAACAGCCACTGGAAAACCGTTCACCACGATCAGAGGGTTTAGATCAATCGAGGCGATAGTTGGATTGTCAGATAATGCTCCCAGAGCACAGAGGGTGTCGATAAGCGCCTCGCGGTTAACGGGAGGTTGGCCCCGGAAAGAACCGAGCAACGTCTGGGCATCCAGATCTTCGATTAGCTCGTGCGCATCGAGTCGATCTAGCGGGGCTAGTCGGAAAGCCACGTCGGCAACTACTTCGGCAAGCACTCCACCAATGCCCAGCATCACGCATGGTCCAAAATGTGGGTCCCGAACCAGCCCGGCGATGAGCTCTCGGTCGCCTTTGACCATGGTTGAAACCAGCAGTTCGACATCGCCGTCGTCAGGTGTGGCCGCTGCGAGCAAATCTCTGGCAGCGATACGGACGTCGTCGTCTGAAGTCAGTGAGAGTTTTACGAGGCCACGTTCAGTCTTGTGGGTGATGGTGTCACCGCACAGTTTTATCGCCACTGGAAACCCCATAGTCCTTGATACAGCGACTGCACTGTCCGGATCGGTAGCGGTAGCCCAGTCGGAAACGATCACCCCAGCGTTTGCCACCAAAGTACGTGAATCTTTTTCAGAAAGTGTGGTCATCAACTCGACTTCACAAGATTCGTGTACCCGGGCTTGATGACGTTCTCGATAATCGCTAGACGCTCATTGAAGGCCAGGAAGGCACTTTTCATGGCGTTGATGGTCAGCCAGCGAAGATCGTCCAGTCCCCAGCCGAATGCGTCTTGAAGGGCGGCCATCTCCGAGGTCATCGAAACATCGCTCATCAACCGATTATCGGTGTTGACCGTGACGCGAAAGCCCAGTCGGCGCAGGTCGCCGATGGGGTGTGATGCGATGTCGATTGCCGCGCCGGTGTGCACATTGGACGTGGGGCAAAGTTCCAACGGAATTCGCCTGTCCCGAACAAAGGAGGCCAGTCGGCCGAGACGGACCTCGCCATCGGTGTCGGTAGTTATATCGTCCATAATCCGGACACCGTGACCTAGGCGCTCAGCCCCACAATACTGCACGGCTTCCCAGATGGATGCGGGTCCGAACGCCTCACCGGCGTGGATGGTGAAGTGAAAGTTTTCTCTTTGCAAGTATTGGAAGGCATCTAGGTGGAGTGTTGGGGGGTAGCCAGCCTCGCGGCCAGCGATGTCGAAACCGACTACGCCGCGATCTCGATAGCGGACCGCCGTCTCAGCGACTTGTAGCGAATCAGTTGAGGTTCGCATTGCGGTAACCAGAGTCCGAACGACCAAGCTCGTA
>CAWVUB010000014.1:0-31227 GCA_963933065.1 uncultured Acidimicrobiaceae bacterium
CACGGTCGTCAGCGAACACCTCTTTCACATGCCCGGGGTGATCAGGTCCACCCGAGGATGGTCCGAAGAAGACTGGTCCAAGGCGGTCAATCGTCTGAGGCTGCGGGGTTGGCTCGACGACGATGGCGTCACCGGAGAAGGCCGGACGAGGCGGGAACACCTCGAACGCAGGACGAACGAGATCGACGCCTCGATTTGGGATGGAATGAATGATGAGGCGGTCGGCCGGTTCGGCGACCTCCTTGAGCCGGCAGTCGAAGCGCTCACTGTGGGCGGCTACTTTGCAGCGGTCGGCCGCTCCGCTCCTAGAGAACGGGCCTAGTCCTGTGTGATGGTCGGCCACAGGGAGGGCCGCCACTGCCGGTAAGACGTCAGAAGACGCAGGTAGCGCGTAACGTTGGGCTATGAGGAGCCAAGCGGACCGAGACGTTTGTACGAACGGAGCCATTCTTGATCTTTGGCATCCGGTGGTTCCCGCCAGTGAGATCGAAGTGGGAATAGTGCGGCAGGTGGTGCTGCTTGGGCAAGCAGTCAGTTACTCGTCAACAGCGCCAGGCGTTTACTTGGCCTGGCGAACGGACCCTGCCATTCCCGCCGGAACAGTGTTTATGCCTTCGGCGGTAACCGAAAATCTTCCGGTTCTGCACCGATATGGGTATCTCTGGACAAGTCTTGGAGATCCAAGCCAAAGTCTCTTTGAAATTCCTGAATATGACGAACCAGACAGAAGAAATATCCACGCGGCGACGATTGGTGTCTACTGCTCGGCGCCTCGGGCAGTAGAGAACTTTCTGGACCTGGGCCATTTTCCATACGTCCACACTGGGGTTCTAGGCATTGAGCCTCATACTGAAGTCGTCGAATACGACGTGCATGTAGATCCCAAGAACAATGAGCTCTGGGCTACTAACTGCCACTTCTTTCAACCAATGGCGGCAGCCACTTCCACAACGGGCAAAATGGTCGGGTACGACTTCCGGGTACCCCACCCTTACTGTTCGCTTCTCTACAAGACGTCACCTCTTGACAGCTCGCGTATGGACGCAATTGGACTATTTGTTCGATCGGTTGCTCCTGACTACATTGAGGCGAGCATGTTTCTGAGCCTGCTTGATGACTCGAGTAGTGATTCGTTTATCCGCCAGTTCCAGCAATTAATTTTCGCTCAGGACAAGCCCATTCTCGAAAATCAGAACCCAAAACTGCTACCGCTCGACCCTCGGGCCGAGACGCCTGTCCGGTCCGACAAGTTGGCAATCGCATATCGACGGTGGCTCTCCGACCTAGGCGTCACTTACGGCGTGATTCCTAAGACTTGATCCGATGAGTCAAAGTTTGATGAACCTCTGGCATCCGATCGCTAGCGCTGAGGACCTGCCGTATCGCCATATCTTCCAGGGCCAGTTGCTCGGGCGTGAGCTTGCCGTGTGGCGAGCCGATGACGATTTTGTCAACATCTGGGAGAATCGCTGTCTGCATCGCGGTGTGCGACTCTCGATCGGGAGGAACGAGGGGTTTGAGCTTAAGTGTCAGTATCACGGCTGGCGCTACGCCAATCGATCGGCTAGTTGTACCTACATTCCTGCTCACCCAGCGGACGCACCGGTTCGTACCATCTGCAACCGAACATTCTCGGTATGTGAACGTTATGGACTGATCTGGTCGGGGGAGGACCCAACGGGGGACCCTCCTGAGGTTCCCCTCTTAGAGAAAGCCCGAACGCTCCCGTTGCGGAGCATCGCAGTCAACGCACCGCTGAATCTCGTTCTGGAACACCTGGCCAACTATCGCTTTTCCCTCGCTGGTGATCCCGGAAACCTTGCCGTGACTTCCGCCAACTATCTGGACCAGCGCTCCCTTTCGGTAACTGCGACTTTCGATAGCAAACAATCGACAGTCCTATTCTTCGTTCAGCCGGTTGACTCAAACCGATCTGTGATTCGAGGCGTGCTCAGCAGCAGCCCAACGGATTCTGAGCGGATCCTCACGCTGCGACATCACAGCACGGAACTGTCCCGCCTCCGTGAGAAAGTCGAACTGGAGGCCCTTAAGGCTCCGCAGATTCAGCCAATGACTCCCACTATCGAACAGGTTCCTGTCACCAGTTACGAAATAAAGACACCCTCTTCTGGTCGCAAGGCATCACTCCGCGTGCAGGTGCTTCGCAAATGGGTGACCGCCGAAGGGATTGTGGGTCTGGAACTCGAATCGATCGGTAAACCTCTACCAACTCCCCAGCCAGGCGCCCATATCGACGTGCATCTACCCAATGGGTTGGTGCGGCAGTATTCGCTGACAAACGCACCAGGGCAAGGATCGCGATATCGGCTGGGGGTTAAACTTGAATCAGATTCACGTGGTGGGTCTTCTTGCCTCCACGAAACGGTCAAAGAAGGCGATGTCTTAGCGATTTCTGAGCCGCGTAACAACTTTTCGTTACGCCGCGACGCGGTGAAGACGATCCTGGTAGCTGGCGGGATTGGAGTGACGCCCCTGTTGTCAATGGCTCACACGCTAAGAAACAACAAATTGGACTACGAACTGCATTACTTCGCACAGACCGATGGGCATCTTGCCTTTCCTGAGATACTGCAGGAGCTCGGCGATGCAGTAGCGCCCCATCTCGGCCTATCGCCAGAAGCAACGAGCAAGGAACTGGCTGCGTTGCTTGTGGGATATAAGCCAGCAATGCACGTCTATGTATGTGGACCCGGACCCATGCTTGAGGCCGCTCGCCGTATCGCTTCTGAGGTGGGTTGGCCTGATGCGGCCGTGCACTTTGAGTACTTCAAGAACACCATCGAGATTGACAGTTCATCTTCGTTCGAAGTGAGTTTGGCCAGATCAGCCCTCACCCTTGAGATTCCGAGCGGCAAGACCATTCTGGAGATTCTTCGCGCAAACGGCATAACACTGATGTCGTCCTGTGAGCAGGGTGCATGTGGCACGTGCGAAGTAACGGTGATCGAAGGTGACCCAGAACATCAAGATGTCTACCTCAATGACTCAGAGAAGGCGGCCGGCCAGAGAATCATGACTTGTGTCTCTCGGGCGAAGTCGCCCCGGCTAGTTCTAGACATCTAGGGCGCGGTGATGATCAAACTCTTCGATTACATCCTTTCAGTGAACTGTTATAAGCAGAGACTGATAATGAGCATCTTGGACGTGCCCTTTGAGTCGGTACCTGTCGACTTCTACCCAGGGCGGGAACACAAGAGTGAAGAATTCAAAAAGATCAATCCACTTGGGCACATACCGGTCATCGACGACGACGGCTTCATGCTGCGTGACGCACACGCAATTCTGATTTACCTCGCATCGAAATACGACCCGACTGGACTTTGGTATCCGATCGGGAGTCCTGAGTTCCTGGGAGAGACTGCTCAGTGGATGCTTTTTGCTGAGGGGACCACGAATACGGCGTCTGCTGCCCGTTTGCACGTAAATCTTGGCTACGACTTCGACATAGAGTCTTGCCGCTCTGGAGCGCATCAACTGTTTCGGGTACTTGAAGAGCATTTATGGTTCAGGGAACAAGAAGATCTCGACTGGGTGTGCTCGAGCGAACATCCCACCGTTGCAGACATAGCGATTTTCCCCGATGTCATCCTGTCCGAAGAGGGAGGAATCTCCCGCCTGGACTATCCGGCAATTCGGAGATGGACCGACCGGGTTAAGCGAATACCACGCTTTACGGTGATGCCGGGAATTTTTCCTGCCGGTGATGCACGCTGATTAATCCATGCCTTGCCACGGCTGTCTTACTGAAACGCTTTTCGTAGTGGTGGGAACGGAAAGGATTTGAACCTGGACCCGCTCAAGGGCACTCTCTCTGACCAGGGGCCGCATCGCCTGCCAGCCACAAAAAAGCAAAACCTGACATGAACACCTTGCTTTTGTTATAGGCGTTGGGCTGTCAGTTGGGGGTTTTCGAGTCTTTCTTCTGCCATCCCAAAAATGGTAGTGGGATCTGTCGATCCGTTACGAAGCGTAGGGTGGTTCTGTGGCCCATACCGTAATCGTTGAGATCAGATGCCAGCCAGGCGTGAGGGAGCAGCTCCTGGCATCGCTGTTGCCAGCGCTTGAAGAAACGAGGGCATTCAGTGGGTGTCGGTCGATCGATGCCTATGTTGATTGCGACGACTCCGAAATGGTTCTCCTGTGGGAGCACTGGAACGCACCCGAGGATCACGCTGCATACATGACATGGCGGACCGAGGAAGGACTTCTTGACCGCCTGGGTCCATTGTTTGCTGGTGACGTACGGGTCGTCCACATGCAAAGAGCCTGATAAAGGAGAGATGGCATGATTTCCGTACCGACCGTGGATATCGGTCCCGCCCTGGCCGGAGAACCCGGTGCAGCGGCTGAGGCCGCACGAGCCCTTGACGACGCCTGTACGACCAGCGGCTTCTTTGTGATCACTGGGCACGGAGTTTCACCAGCGCTTGTTGAAGAGGTGATGGCGCAGGGGCGGCGGTTCTTCCGTCTGCCTTTCGAGGATAAGCAGCGAGTGGCCCCGCCGGGGCCCGAGCATTATCGGGGCTATCTCGGTATGGACACCACGTCGCTCGCCGCGACCCTCGGTGATGAGGTTCCCCCCGATCTGTGTGAGTCGTTCAACATCAACCGTTTCGACGACCCTGCAGTTCGAGAACGGGCATACGTTGAGGGAGCGGACGCTGCGGTGCACCCCAACCTGTGGCCCGAGGACCCGGCGGAGTTGCGGCCTGTCTTGGAGCGTTACTACGCCGTAATGGAGCAACTGTGCATTGGCCTGCTCCCAATTTTTGCAGGAGCGCTCGACCTTCCCTCAACGTGGTTCGATGACAAGGTTTCTGAGCACACAGCGTTGCTACTGCTGAACTGGTACCCACCAGTTAGTGGTGCGGCCCGGCCGGCGCAGCTTCGGCGCGGCGCGCACACTGACTACGGCGCTTTCACGATCGTGGCTGCTGAGCAGATTCCAGGCCTGCAGATCCTCCTTGATGACACTTGGGTGGACGTACCTGCGGTGCCGGGTGGGTTCGTTGTGAATCTCGGCGATCTCATGGCGCGATGGACCAACGATCGTTGGGTTTCCACCCTTCATCGGGTGGTTATCCCTGATGGGGCTGATCAGGAACGGGATCGAATGTCGGTGCCGTACTTCTTTCAGCCCTCCTACGGAGCACTTATTGAGACAATACCGACCACGGTGACCAATGACCGACCCTCGAGATACGAACCAGTGATCTCGGGCAAGTGGATTACCGCCAAGTCGATGTCGATGCTCGAAGAGCAGGACTGAGGGTCAGTTCTCGACTTGCAGGGGAGTCGTCCGTATCTAGTTATCTCGGTGTTGGACATTAGTTGTCTGTCAACTATGGTCTGACAATCAGACCAGTCCTGGGGGACACCTATGTATCGAAGTAAACTATGGCTTTTCAGTACGATCATGTTGGCCATGGTGGCCAGCGCGTGTGGATCGGATGCAGCTCCGGCGACTGACGCTGCTCCTGCGACGACTGCGGCTCCGGCGACGACTGCTGCTCCTGCGACGACTGCGGCTCCTGCGACGACTGCTGCTCCTGCGACGACTGCTGCTCCGACGACGACTGCTGTGCCGCCTGTAAACCAACCGGACGTGAATGGTGACGGCAAGGTCGTGATCGGTATAGCCAGCCCAGGCGACACCAACGACGGTGGGTTCTACCAGAGTTTCGTAGACGCTACGAAAGCGTTGGCCGAGACCGAAGGTTGGGAAATCGTTGTTTCTGATTTCATTAATCCGGCAGACGCAGCCACCGCCATTGCTGATCTGGCTCGTGCCAACGTTGACTTCGTGGCCGTTGGAGCCTCCGAGTTGCAGGACGGAATAGACGCCGTGGCTTGTGAGGAGGAGTTTTCAGACGTGCTCTTCTACATCAACGCAGCCCTTCCCGAAGGCCAGACATGCTACGCGGCAGCAGCCGACTTCGACCACGAGTTCGGTTATCTCGGAGGCGTCATGGCTGGACTCGTCATGCAGAGAGAAGGGGAGTCGCAGGCCGGCTTTATCGGCGGACCGGAGTTGGCGTTCTCGACGGTTGCCCATCAGTCGATGGAGGCCGGTATGAAATCGATCGACCCCTCTTTCGAACTTGTTGTCACTCACACGGGAGACTTCAACGATGCGGCTCTGGGAATCGAAGCCGCTTCGGCAATGCTTGATCAGGATTTGCGAGTGATCTACACGTTCCTAGGTGGGGCCATGTTCCCGACTGGCGGTTCGATTGCTGCTGCCGGAGGTGTCGCTTTCTCGGCATCAACGAATACCTGCTTCCCGGGCTCTCCCTTCGGTGGGTCGGTCCTCTTCCCGCCAGGCGAGTATCTCGTGGGCGTTCTCGAGGACTTCCGTGACGGCAAGTTCGTGCCGGGCGCTGAGCGCGAGTTCCATGTAGGTATTGACGCTGCGGTGGGGGTGGCGTTGTGTGATGCCTCAGCCGAAGAACAGGCCATCATTGATGGCATCGTGGCGCAGATTGCTTCTGGTGAATTAGACACTGAAGGTCTATCGGCGGGCTGATGTCCGAGAGTGTTGGCCCGGCTGTTCTTGAACTATCTGGAATAGTCAAACGCTACGGCACCGTCACTGCGTGTGACGGTGCCGATCTCTCTGTGCAGGCGGGCGAAATCCTTGGCCTGCTCGGCCAAAATGGTGCTGGAAAATCCACCCTTATGAAGGTTGTCCTCGGACTGGTACAACCCGATTCAGGGGAGATCCGTGTCAACGGCTCAGTCGTCACGGTCCGTGATCCTTTGGCCGCGGCCACGAACGGGATCGCCATGGTGCACCAGCATCTAAGCGTTATCGATGCCCTGACGGTGTGGGAGAACGTACATCTGGGAGAGCGAACTACCCTCGACGCAAATCGGGTTCGACTTGAGGTGGAGCAAATCGCCGAGCGCTATGGGCTGGAGATTGACCCAGAAGCCAAAGTCGGTGACCTCACAGCAGGGCAGAGACAGCGAGTGGAGATTATCAAGTGTCTGCGCCGTAATCCCAGTGTCATGATTCTTGACGAACCAACGTCAGTCCTTACCCTCGCAGAGTCCGAGGCGCTTTTTGTCGTGCTACGGCGCGTTGTCCGTGAGGAGGGCAAGGCGGTAATCCTTATCAGCCATAAGCTCGACGAGATCTTGCATGGGACAGACCGCGTCGTAGTTATGCGCGACGGAGCCGTCGTATCCGAGCTCGTCACCACCGATGCCGACGCGCAGACGCTGGCCCGGGCCATGGTCGGCCGTGATGTCTCCCTACGCTCAGAAGCATCAGCCCTTGGGTTGCTGAACACGGTCACCGAACGGGTAGGCGTTGAAGTTGAAGAACTCGAAACCGCAGATGATGCTCCGGCCGCTCTGCGTATTAACGACGCAGTGGTGATCGCAGACGGAGGGAACCGTCTTCTAGACGGCCTGAGCCTGCATGTAAGAGCCGGTGAGATTCTCGGCATTGTTGGCGTCGAGGGAAATGGGCAGAGTTCACTGAGTTCACTGCTCTCAAGCCTTGTAAGGCTGGATGAAGGCACCGTCCAGGTCAATGGGGTTCCCGTCCCTACTGGTCGGCCCGGAGCCATGAGCGCTTCGGGACTTGGTGTAATCCCGGAAGACCGCCACGACGCAGGGTGCGTACTCGACCTGTCGATAGCGGAGAACATCATTCTGGCTGATCCCCGAAAGGTCTCGAAGCACGGAATTATAAATCGACGCCAACGTAACAATTTCGCCCGAGATCTCATCGAACGATTCAACATTGTGGCCGAATCACCGGATGCACTATTCCGGTCGCTCTCGGGCGGCAACCAGCAGCGTGTCGTGTTGGCGCGCGAGCTCGCTCTTGCACCGAGTGTTTTGGTTGCGGTACAGCCGACAACTGGACTTGACGTAGGAGCAATCGAGTACATGAGTGAGCAAATTCGATTGGCGGCACGCGATGGGATGGCGGTTCTTGTTGTGTCGACCGAGTTGGAAGAGGTGCTGGACCTTGCTGATCGAATTGCCGTCATTCATCGTGGCCGAATTGTGGGTGAAATGCCTCGAGAACAAATAGATCTCGATCGCATTGGCTTGATGATGGGCGGACAAGCTGCATGACCCAAACGCTTGAGCCCGAAACCCGCGAGGATCCGGGGTCATCGACTAAAGATGTCGGCAGCGCACAGGAGGAGCGAAAACTGCAGCGCGCCGGAATTCAGATTGGTTTGTTTGCTGCGTTCTTCAGTGTGGCACTGGCTGTATCGGCGGCCCTCGTATACGCCGTTGGTGGATCACCAACCGAGGTACTCGACACCCTTATAGATGGAAGCCTCCTCATTGACGGAGCATGGGGGAGGACACTCATCGACACGGTGCCGATGTTGTTGGTCGCCGTTGGAGTCGTTGTCGCGTTTCGCTGTGGTTTGTACAACATCGGTCAGGAAGGTCAAGTGGCGATCGGAGCCTTGTTCGCTGTAGTCGTTGCGCTCGAGATGCCCGGACCCGGCGCCTTGGTTATGGCCATGGCGCTGATGGCGAGTGCTCTTGGGGGTGGATTGTGGGCAGGTGTGGCGGCTGGCGCATATTTCTGGCGCCGGGTCGACGTCTTAATCGGGACGTTGCTACTGACGTTCATAGCTCCGAAGATCATCTTGTATTTGACTAGCAAGGAGTCGCTACTTCTGGATGTGAGCGGTTCGAACAGTAGGCGAGCGTCGCAGAGTGAACAGCTCAGCGACGGTGTACGACTGACGGAGTTCGACCTGTTTAACAACACGTTGAATATCGCGGTTATCGGCGCCGTGCTAATCGCGTTTGTTACCTGGTATTTGTTGTCTCGCAGCGTTCTCGGTTTACACATCCGGACCCTTGGGTTGAATGAGCGGATGGCGCAACGCGTAGGAGTCAGACCCGGGCTCGTTGGTGGTGGGGCACTGATGTTCTCGGGTGCAACCGCTGGTCTTGCCGGTGGAGTCTTTCTCCTCGGCTCGGCCTTCAGGCTGCAGGATCGCATCGCCAACGACTTTGGGTGGCAGGGTTTGCTGGTAGCGCTGGTCGCCCGTCTTAACGCCTTCGCCGTCATTCCCGTGGCGTTCTTCTTCGGAGTCACGCGACGGGGTGGAAGTTCGCTGCGGGCTACCGGAGTGTCCTCAACGATCACAGAGATAATCCAGGCACTTTTCGTGATAGCGGCACTCCTGCCGGCTGCAATTATGATTATTCGTGATCGACGGCGAGATTTGCGCCTAGCCGCAACGCCTTCGGAGGTCACTAAGTGATCGACGAAGTCGAGACGATCATGGGCTCGGGAATCCGGCTGTCGAATCTCTTGCTTTTCGCTGTGCTTGGAGAGTATGTAGCAGAGCGTGCAGGCACTATCAATATTTCACTGGAAGGAATGATGCTCGGCGGAGCGTACGCCGCGGCACTTGGAACATCGGAAACCGGTTCGCCTGTCGTGGGAATCCTATGCGGAATGGTCGCAGGTCTCCTGGTGGCGTTTGCGCAAGCGCATCTTTCGCACAATCTGGACGCGAATCAATTCGTCGTGGGAATCGCACTAAGTACCCTTGTTCTCGGCCTGACTACCTTCCTCTTCATCGAGATCGACATGGTGGTTACCCGGATCGGAGTTCTTGAGATTCCACTCATCTCCTCAATTCCAATGATCGGGCAAGCGCTCTTCGCTCAACGCTGGTTGGGTTACGTGACGTTCGGGTTAGTTCCTGCCGTGTGGTGGCTTGTGCACCGGACAAATTGGGGCTTGGAGATCCGTAGCGTTGGAGAAAACCCCACGGCCGCCGACGCCAGCGGTGTTCCGGTTCTGAAACGTCGCCGCCAGGCGATCTACCTTTCAGGTGCTCTGGGTGGACTGTCGGGCGCCTACCTTGCAGTTTCACTAGTTGGTGCGTTCTCCCAGAACATGACTGCCGGTAAAGGATTCATCGCTATCTCTGCAGTCCTGTTTGGTGGATGGCGGCTGAAGGGTGTTGTGGGCGGGGCGATACTGTTCGGCTTTGCTGACGCGCTACGAGTGGCGCTTCCTGCGATCGGGGTAAAGGACGTACCCGGGCCATTCTTGGACTCATTTCCTTTCTTGCTCGCATTGATTGGGCTACTTGTATTTGCCAACCAGGCCAAGAAACCTGCAGCGCTCGCCCAGCCATTTGTTCGGCGCTCCTAACTGAAAAGAGACCTTGTGGCATCGATAGATAAAATCACGTTTGACCCGCTTGAGAACAGTCCAATGGATTGCCAATTCATGTTGTCGCAACTCGTCGTTCCGCGACCGATCGCTATGGTTTCGACGATTAGCGAGGACGGTATTCCTAATATTGCTCCCATGAGTTACTACATGCCGATTACTGGGAGCCCGATGCTGGTGGGGGTGACAATGGGCCTACGCGAGGACGGCGCTCTGAAACACTCGTATGAAAACGCTATGGCGTCGGGCGAGTTTGTCATCAATGTCACATCCGAGGCGTTTGCCCAAGACATCGAAGATGTAGCACTCGAGTCACCAGCTGATGTCGATGAGTTCGGCTTGGTGGGGTGGACAGCAGTTCCGGCCACCAAAGTTTCTGCCCCCGCAATTGGTGAGGCGCTGGCGCGCCTGGAATGCAAAGTCTCACAGGTCGTAGAACTTGGAGAGTCAGGAATCCCCTTCGGTGAAGTGCACTTGGTTATCGGTGAGGTGGTGTGGGTGGAGTATGACGGAGCAATCCACAACGAGAGGGGCCGCATTGATCCGCTACTGCTTGCCCCGATAAGTCGCTTGGGCTTGCGGTCGTTTCTCCGCACCGTACCCGAAGGCGTCTACAGCATTCCACGTATCACGTGGGCCGAGTACGTCGCTGAGCCCACAGTAGAGTCGTAATGGCGGTCGCTGCGCCCTTCGTGCTCAAGCGACCTCTATCCGTGGAGGACGCTGTTGCGCTCCTTGCGGAGCACGGTGAAAATGCGCGAGTCATGGCGGGCGGTCAATCACTTACCCCACTTCTGACGTTGGGCTTAGCCATGCCTGAAGTCGTGATTAGCGTCGATCGTTGCCCGGGCCTCGGCCAAATTGAGGTAAAAGAGGGCTCTTTGCGTATCGGCGCTCGGGTCACCACTGCTCAACTCGCCTCCGACACCGGTGTTTCCCGGCAGTTCCCACTACTTGCTACTGCTGCATCCCATGTCGGTTCTCCCCATGTCCGCAACTTCGGAACCGTGGTTGGAAACATTTGTCACGCTGATCCTGGGAGTGATTTGATCCCAGCACTCCTTTGTTACAACACCTCGGTTCTCCTGCGATCGACTGACATGCAGCATCAGGTGCCGCTCGATAAGTTCGTCGTCGGTCCGTTCAGCACCACCGCTGACGACTCGGAGATGGCTGTCGGACTCGACGTTGACGGGAGTCCGGATTCTGGTTGGCATCATGGCTACCGCAAGCTGGTGAAGCGATCCGGTGACCTCGCCATGGCGATATGCGCAACAAATCTCCAAGTCAAAACTGGGCGAGTGGTCCGAGCGTGCGTTGCGATCGGTGGAGCCGTTTCACGAGCGCAACGCCTACCAGCGTTGGAAGCTCGATTGGTGGGTTCTGAGGTTGTCGACGCAGCCGAAGCTGCATTCCGTGCGGATTGGTCGCTCGATGCCGGCCCCGACCTGATGCCTGAGATATCCGCACCTGCCGACTACCTCAGATCGATGCTGCCGAGGTTTATAGCGAGCACTGTGGGACGAGCAATCGAGGGGTGTCATAGCGATGAGTGATCCACACCACAGTGCGTTTGAGCTCATTGTGAATGGTGAGAACCAGCGGATCGAGTGCGCTTCGGGAACCACGCTGCTGGAGGTTCTTCGCGACGACCTGGGACTTACGGGTGCAAAGTTCGGATGCGGTATCGGCTATTGCGGTGCATGCACGGTGCTTGTCGATGACGTGGTGGCCCATGCATGTTGTCTGTTGGCTGCCACGCTGGACGGACGAACGATCACGTCAATCGAAGGTTTGTCAACCGAGGTGGAGCTCGATCCCGTGCAGGAGGCGTTTCTCGAGGCTGGAGCGATCCAGTGTGGTTTCTGCACTCCTGGGTTTGTGATGTCAGCGCGCGGTCTACTCGATGTCGTGCCCGAACCAACAGAGGAGCAGGCTCGAGCATTTCTTACGGGAAACATTTGTCGTTGCACCGGTTTCGCATCAATTGTTAGAGCCGTAGGCACTGGTCGGACGGGGCTGGACAAATGAGGGACCTCAGACAGGTTGGTCGACCGGTTTCAAGGCTGGATGGACGAGAAAAAGTTAGCGGAGCGGCCATATTCTTGTCGGATATGACCGTGAAAAATATGGCTCATGGTGTTGCTGTGAGGTCGCCGTTCCCTCGGGCGAGGGTCATTTCAATCGATGCTTCCGACGCACTCGCGTTGGAAGGTGTCTGGGCTGTTGTGACCCCAACCGACGTGTCGGACCTTCCACCCCTGCGAATCTTTGGTGACTCACCTCCAGTACAGCATGTGATTACCAACCGTCCAAACTTTGTTGGAGATGTCGTGGCCGCTGTCGCTGCCTCCACGCCGGAGATTGCTCGCCACGCTGCGACTCTGGTTGATGTGAGGTATGAAGAGTTGCCAGCCTGCCTTACGTTCGAGCAAGCTCTTGGTGGTGACTTTCAACTTCATGAAGCAGCACCAGACAACCGAGCTGGGCCGGAGATCCAAATCGCTCGGGGGGAGCCAGATGCTCTCATCGACACCTGCGACCATGTGTTTCGCGACACCTACTTCACTCAACGTCAGGCCGCTCAGACCATCGAATCTCTGGTCTGCCTCTGCGACTGGAGCAGCGGTGATGAACTCCATGTCTGGACCCACCTCGACTCCATGTTTCATTTTCGCGATGCACTGGCCGAGGCACTCGCTCTGGAACCCGCGTCGGTGGTGATTCATCCACCCCCACATCTCGGCGCCACGTTCGGTTTGAAGAACAGCCTAATTGCCGGCCTCGAGCCGCTCGCCGCTGTGTTGTCGAAGAAGGCTGGTCGGCCCATCAAGATGGCCCTGTCGCCAGAGGAGTCCATCGGTGCCACGGTCACTCGTCACCCCGCACGGATCGAACTTGCCACCGGGCTCGACAAAATGGGAAATATCGTTGCTCGTACCGCAGACATTGTCCTCGACTCTGGGGCCTACGGTTGGGGCTATGTGGTAGCACTGAGCATGCTGGGTAAATGGGCCACGCTGTACAGATGTGAACACATCCGCTTCACGGCGACCTCGGTCTACACCAATCACGTGCCCGGTGGCGCCTACCGGTCAGTTGGTACGGCGCAGATCCACTTTGCCATGGAGTCCCAGATTGATGAGATCGCACGCACGCTTGCTATTGATCCGGTCGAGTTTCGGCGCCGGACGCTTGTCCGAGCAGGCGATACGTTGCCGATGGGCACCGAGATCCGGTCGCTGGGCGTTGACGAATGCCTCGATCAGGGGGCTGCCGCCTTTGGGTGGACAGGTACGACGAATCCGGAGTACTCCAAGTTTGGGGTGACCCGAGGTGTCGGAATGGCTGTAGGGATGCATCACGCTGGACTTACCGGGTTGATTCCGACCCCGGAAGGTTCGAAGTGCACAGTTGAAGTGACTACGGACAACCGATATGTCGTCACGGTGGGAGTAGTTGAAAAAGGTCAGGGTTCCCTCACCACGTTGGCACTTATTGCTGCCGAAGAATTGGGCGTTGACCCCGACCTAATCTCCATAGTCAATGCCGGAACGAATGGGGTTCCCCTTGATTACAGCGGCGCCGAAGCGAGCCGCACCACGTATGTGACGGGGCGGGCAGTCATGAACGCTTGCCAAAATCTTAAAGTTGCTATCCAGGATGCTGGCGGCCCGGAAGCCATTGAGGGTCAGCCAATCGAAGGTTCTTTCGTACCTGCTGATAAGGATCCGCTACCAGTCATCGGGGCCCACTTCTGCGAAGTTGAGGTTGACCACGCTACTGGGGTGGTTTCGGTGGTTCGTTACGTGGCAGCCCAAGATGTTGGTCGTGTTATCAATCTGCTTGGGTGCCGTGGCCAGATCGAGGGCGGCATTCACCACGGACTGGGATATGCACTGTGTGAGGAGTTGCTCTATGACGAAGGTCAGCCAATAAACCCCAACTTCATGGGGTACAAGGTTCTGATGTCCACGGATATGCCGGAGATAACTGCAGTTCTCGTTGAGGCGCCAGATCCCGACGGCGGGCCCTACGGAGCTAAGGGCATAGGGACCCCAGTGATTCCTGCGATTGCACCGGCGGTGGCAAACGCCATTCGTGATGCAATAGGGCAGCGTCTCCGCTCGCTGCCAATGACACCACCACGGGTGTTGGCAGCGATTACTTCAGCATGACGACTTCGAACATCGTTTCCGTAAAGAGTCGTTATCGATCTCGTATTGCTCTGGAGTAGGTTTGCCCTGACCTTATGTACTGAATGATGGTGGCTATTTTCAGGGCGCCTGGAGGAGAGCAGACAAGGTGGATTACGCCGAATTCTTGCGGAAGATCCCGAAAGTCGAGTTGCACTGCCACCTGGAGGGGAGCGTGCGAGCAACTACAGCGGTTGAACTCGCCAAGAAGTACTCCGTTCGGCTCCCGACCTACGAGCCGGAAGATCTGTATCAGTACGAGGGAATCGTTGAGTTTCTCGAACGTTACGTCCAGATTTCTCACGCCATCATTGACCGTGAGGACTTTGCCCGGATCGCCTATGAGACGCTGGAGGACGGAGTGGTGTTCGGCAACCTCCGTTATCGGGAGATGTTCCTGAACCCAACCAACCACTACGGCGACGGTGTTTCTTACGACACTGTGATTGATGGGGCAATCGATGGGATTCGACAAGCAGAACTCGACCATGGAGTCCGATGCCGACTGATTGTTGGCATCAATCGATCGGAGCCAGTGAGCGATGCCGTGGACCTTGTTCATCAGATTATAAATTCACCTCGAGACGAGGTAATTGGAATCGGTCAGGATCACCTGACCCCTGATAATGAGGAAAACCCTGGCCTATTTGCTGAGGCCTACAAACTGGCTGCAGCCAACGGGTTAAACATCACTGCTCATGCCGGCGAGATTGACTCCGCAACCTCGGAGGATGTCGCCGCTGCTCTTGATCTGGGCTGCCTCCGCGTTGATCACGGCTACAAGGTTCTGGAGGATCCAGAACTCGTCAAGCGGGCCCGAGACAACAACGTTTACTTCACGTGCTGTCTTTATTCGAGCAAGATTCTGTCCGGTTGGCACGATTTCGCAAATCATCCGATTCGACACATGATCGACGAAGGTCTCAATGTGACACTCAACACCGACGACCCAACAATGATGAACACCCACATCGGGAAGGAATACGAGGAGGGGTGTGTGGGTATGGGTCTCGGCCGGGAGCAGGCGACGAAGATCGCGCTCGATGGCGTCGACGCTACTTGGCTCGACGACATCGACAAACGGGCACTGCGCCATGAGTTTGAAGAAGCGATTGAATCACTCGGCTGCGAGCTGAATTGACCTTCTGGAGATGGCTTACAGTGCGACAAAGCTCCCACCGGCCCGCCGAGTTCCGTGTGAAGCCAACTGTGACCAGGATTGCCTGTGTGATCTAGGAGGGTCTCGATGAACATTGATGAAGCACTCCGCCTAATGCCAAAGACGGAACTTCACCTCCATCTTGAGGGGGCGGTGGACTCAACTACGTTCGCTGAACTTGCTGCAAAACACGGACTTGAATTGCCGCCTCATACCGTGGCGTCAGATCTTTACGAGTACGACAGCTTGGCTGATTTCCTTGATGTGTACTCGTTGGTGTCTCACTCGATACGAGATCGAGATGATTTCCAGAGGGTGACCTACGAATGTCTTGAGCGCTGCGTGAATAGCGGTGCACGGTATGTCGAATTATTTTTTAGCCCAGAATCACACCTTGAAGTTGGAGTTAGTTACGAGACGATGCTTGAGGGCGTGCTCCAGGGTGTGGAAGATGTCGAAATGGATTTGGGTTTGGTTAGCAACCTCGTGCCTGCGATCAATCGTGAACTTGGCGGGTGCAGGGCGGTGGAATTCGTTCAGATGGTGGCGGACAACCGCCACGATCGAATAATTGGTGTGGGGCTGGATTTCAACGAGTTGGGCCACCCGCCAGAAGCCTTCGTGGATGCCTTCCGTCTGGCCAGCCAAGTCGGGTTGCATCGTACGTCCCACGCTGGTGAGGTCGGACCCGCGCAGAACATTCGAACCGGAATCGAACTCCTTGATTGCCAAAGAGTCGACCATGGCTACAACATCGTGGAGGACGCTCGTTTGCTTGCAGAGTGCGTGGCTAGCCAGATTCCTTTCACTGCATGTCCAACAACGACCACTTACACGAGTGCCTTTCGTGATCTAGGAGCGCCTGACCACGCGATTCGTCAAATGGCCGATGCAGGTCTGAAACTCACCATCAACTCTGACGATCCGCCAATGTTTGGTATCGATCTGGCAATGGAGTACTGCACCCTTTATCACCAGATGGGTTTTACTCCAGACGACCTCAAGACGTTTGCGCTCAACGGCATCGATGCGGCGTGGATCGATGACCAAACTAAACGGGAATGGCGCTCCACCTGGAGCAACGAAATTGACGGCCTTCTGAGTCAGGTGTTCTGATCTTCAGGGAAAAGACCGGAATTAATTTGATCCACGAGTTCGCTGCTGAGACCATATTTTTAGGGTTGGTATTTTAGATCGAGTGTTGTGTCAATGTCTTCGATCGGTCCAGTGTTGGCGTTTTCCTACGGCCCCTGTGCCGAGAAAGCCTCAGATTGCTGCCACTGCTAATGTGCGCAATGTCGTTTGGGGCGAGAGGCTGGAGAAACAAAACTGTGGACATGGAGACCTTTCTAAAAGCCATTCCAAAGGTGAGTCTGCATCTTCACCTGATGGGTTCGGTGCAGGCCCGTACCGCTGTGGAGTTGTGTCAGAAACATGGGGTGGTACTGCCGGATTTTGAGGAGCCAGAAGATCTTTACGACTATCCAGACATTTACAAGTTTCTCCATATGTATGACAACACTGCTCTTGGTGTGGTCGATAGAGAAGATTTTGAGCGCATTTGCTACGAGACGCTAAGCGAAGCGGCGGACCACAACGTTCGCTACCGTGAAATGTCCTTTAACCCCACCACGCATATGGCGGCCGGCGTGGATTATGGGACTTGCGTCGACGGTCTGATTGATGGCATCAACGCGGCTCGGTCCGATTATGGCATCGAGTGTCGCCTGGTTGCTGCAGTGAACCGGATGGAAAGTCCCGAACTCGCCGTCGAGATGGTCGAGACAATGCTTGCAAATCCCCGGGACGAGGTAATCGGAATTGGCTTGGACTACGCGGAGGACGCTGGGACCTCACCTGAGAGGTTCTGGAAGGCCTATGGGATGGCGCGCCGCGCCGGGTACCGGTTGACAGCACATGCGTCTGAGGCTGAACCACCTCGCAACATCGAGACTTGTCTGGATCTATTGGGCTGTGAGCGCGTTGACCACGGCTATCACGTGGTCGAAAGTGAAGATGTGATGCGGCGCTGCCGAGACGAAGGCGTGGTTTTCACTTGCACCCCGGTTTCGACAGCATGGGTTTATTTTGATAACGACTTTGACAACCACCCAATCAAACGCATGCGAGAGTTTGGTTTGAAAATCAGCTTGGATTGTGATGACCCACCGATGTTCAAGACGGATCCAACAAAAGACCTGGTCATGGCCCACAACCACATGGGCTTCGAAGTAGAGGACTTCCGACAGTGCATGCTTAACGGTATCGATGGCGCTTGGATTGACGAACCGGACAAGCGGTCAATGAGACGCCATTGGTCGACAGAGTTTGATGAGCTGGCTGCGAATTTGACGTAAGGTGAGAAGTAGTGTTCACAATAGAGTTCTAAGAATTTAACAAAATAGAGATACAACCTTTATCGGGGAATGGGGCGTACTAAATGAACAAGAATCAAACGAGAGGGTTACACCTTCCACCATCTGCAACCGGGTCTGGTTACAGCCGGCGTGACGCACTTCGACTTGGGGCCATTGGTGTTGGTGGCCTCGCCATAGGTGGTTCGCTTCTAGCAGCTTGCGGTTCGGATGACTCCAGCACAGGAGCCTCTGGCGGAGCCAAGGAGAGCATCAAGGCACATTGGGTCTACATCGGACCGCCTGACGATCAGGGTTGGACCCAGCGGCACCATGAGGGCTACTTGGCTGCTGTGGCTGCGATGGGGGACAAGATGGTTTCGGGGTACACGCCCAACATAGGGTTCGACGCAGGCACCACTCAGCTCTTCCAGCAACTGGTAGATGACAAGAACGACATCATCTTCATGAACACGGAATACTCCGGACTCATGAGTGAGGTAGCGGACGCCAACCTTCAGGTGAAGTGGGCTGAGACCAACGGCCATCATTTCACTGAGAACTGCTTTGGTTACTACCTCGCCCACGAAACCACTGCCTATCTGCTCGGAGTTGCAGCAGCTCATCTTGCTGACAATGGACGGATTGGTTACATCGGAGCGTTTCCGACTGCGACTGCCTACAACGATGTCAATGGCATGCTCCTAGGGGCACGATCGGTTAACCCCGAGGCAACCGTTGAGACGGTTATGGTCAGCACGTTCTATGACCCTCAGGCTGCTGCGCAGGCATCTGACGCCCTGCTCAACAACGGTGTGGACTTCTTGTTTGGAGTGATGGATGAACCAACCTTCCTCAACCTTGCAGAAGAGGCTGGCGTCTGGACTGGCTACTGGAACGGCGACTTCCCCGAGCAGGCGCCGAACATGTACACAGCCGGTTTCGATATCGGTCACGGCCTTGGCCCGTTCTACACCCAGCAGTGCCAAGCGGTTCTTAATGGCTCATGGGTTGCTCCAAGCGTGGCCACACTTCTTGACACGCCACTGGGCGACTGGGGTCCAAAGGTTCCTCAGAACGTCAAAGATGCGGTCGCCGCAGCTGATGCCCAGTTGAAGAGTGGCGATCTCCACGTCTACGAAGGTCCGCTTATGGACAACAAGGGCAACCAGGTCCTGGCCGCCGGCGAGACAATTGACTCTCTGGGCGCCTACGAAATCAACTGGGCAGTTGAAGGCGTGTCGGGACTGGAGTGATCGAACCGGATCATTCGTATGCCGTCGAGGCGCGGGGCATTTCCAAGTATTTCGGAGGTATCGCCGCCCTCGACGGTGTCGACTTTAAAGTTCATTGGGGCGAGGTCCATGCCCTCCTAGGTGAGAACGGTGCTGGAAAGACCACACTTTCTAACATCCTTGCTGGCATATATCGAGCGGACTCAGGTGAGATTGCCGTTGATGGACTCACCCATGACGTTCGCACGCCTGCCCAGGCGATCGAAGCCGGAATTGGAATGGTTCACCAGCATTTCAAGCTCGTCGAAACTATGACAGTGGCCGAGAACGTCCACCTCGGTTGGCCTGATACCCCAACCTTGGTCAGCCAGCGGGTATTGGTAGACCGGACGAACCATTTGATGGAAGAAATCGGACTTCATGTCGACCCGACTGCGAAGGTCTGGCAGTTGTCGGTTGGAGAACAACAGCGAGTTGAGATCCTCAGAGTGTTAGCGCGAGGAGCCCAAATACTCATCCTCGACGAACCCACCGCGGTCCTGACTTCCCACGAAGCCAGAGACTTGTTCAAAGTCATGCGCGACCTCGTTTCGGGCGGCCGGACAGTCATCTTCATAAGTCACAAACTGAATGAAGTGCTCGAAGTTTCCGATCAGATCACAGTTCTCCGCAACGGGATTCATGAGATCACACGTTCGGCTGAAGGAGCGACACCGCGAGAGCTGGCACGGTTGATGACTGGTGAGGAAAGAACTCTTGAGGTCGAACATCGAGAGATTACGGGAGAAACTGTTCTGCAGCTCGAGGGTGTAACGGCGAGCAATGACCGCGGCGTTGTTGCTCTCAGCAGCGTTGATCTAGTAGCGCGATCAGGTGAAATTCTTGGAATAGCCGGGGTGTCTGGCAACGGCCAGACTGAACTTGCTGAGGTCATCTCAGCTATGCGCAGAGTGGACGGCGGGACAATCACTGTTGATGGCGAAGATGTTGCCAATGGCCTGGTCCGGAAGGTCACCGACCTTGGAGTTGGTCATATACCAGAGGATCGCATCGGTGTTGGCATAGTTGGTTCAGCCTCCGTTAAGGACAACGCTGTTCTCAGGCACTACTGGACTGAGGGGTTATCGAGTGGCGTCACGCTTTTTCGCCAGGCAGTTGTCGACTTTGCGACCCGCTTGGTCGAAGTTGCTCGCGTGCAAACCCGATCAATTTCTGCCACTGCCGGTCAGATGTCAGGGGGGAATCAGCAGCGTCTCGTTGCCCGACGTGAGGCCCTATTAGCGAGCCGAGTGCTCATAGCCGTTCACCCCACGCGTGGTCTAGACGTGCATGCTGCTCAAGAGGTGCAAACCGCCGTAATTGGACAGCGCGATAGAGGAGCAGCCGTTCTCTTCATCTCGGACGATCTCGACGAAGTTCTCCTGATGAGTGACCGGATTGCAGTGATGTACGAAGGGCGCATCATGGGGATCTTCGATCGGGCAGATGCGGATCGAGAGGCGATTGGTTTAATGATGGGCGGCCACACGCTCGAAGACGCGATGGCTAAATGAGTACCTATCGTTTGGAGCGCCGACTCGACGTCGACACGAAGAAGCAAGCACTCACAAGAGTTGCTGGCGCGTTAATTGCTATGGGCGTAGCCGGGATAATTCTGTTGCTGACAGGTCGAAACTCGTTCAAAATTCTTTTCGATGGACTCGAAGCGATCTTCGGCAGTCAACGAGGCCTAGAAGGTGTAGCGCTCCGGGCCATCCCGATTCTCATGACAGCACTCGCCGTTGCGTTGTCGCTTCGCATGAAGATATGGAATATCGGTTCGGGTGGTCAGTTTCTTATGGGTGCGTTCGCGGCACTTGGAGTCGGCATCCACGTGAACGGCCCGGGCTGGCTTGTCCTGATCTTGATGGCACTTGCAGCGCTAGTCGCTGGTTCTCTATGGATTTTAGTTCCAGCGCTTGCCCGCGCCTATTGGGACGTCAATGAGATCATCACAACCTTGCTGCTCAACTTCGTCGCGGCACAGTTGGTGACCTGGGCTGCAATTGGATTCTGGCGTGATACTGAGGCAGCTGTTATTCAGTCCACCAAACGGGTGCCCTACAGGCTTGCTGAGTTGCCAGGCACCGACTCGTTGACCATTGCTTTGTTGGTGCCGTTCGTCATCGCTTTAGTGCTGTTCTGGATATTCCGTTCGACGACTATTGGTTTTGAGATCGACACCATAGGAGGCAACCCGCGAGCTGCGGCCTTTGCCGGGATAAACGTTCGCCGCCGGATGCTGCTGGTGATGCTCTGTACCGGAGCGATAGCGGGCCTTGGTGGAATGTTGCAACTTAGTGCCCCGGGGGCACGGCAACTCGGCCCAGGATACGAAGCGCAGTTTGGACTAACCGGCTTCATCGTTGCGGCCCTTGCCGGAGGGGCAATGATGGGCGTGTTAGTTGGTGGAACCTTCATTGCCTCGATGTTCTTTGCTGGCTTGGTGCTTCAGACCAAAGGCCTATCCGTCTACATCATCTTTGGCATATATGGCCTAATTCTCACCGGGGTCGCGTTAGGCGAAATGGCTGCTAGATACCGACTGGTTCGAGTAAGGGATGCGGTTAGTAGCGAAAGAGTTGCATCATGACCTTCGCTCTCATCCAGAACGGCTTCCTCAGTCTCATCAGCTCTGCTATTCCTGCAAGCACCGTGGTTGTGCTTGCAGCTCTTGGTTGCCTAGTCGGAGAACGGGTGGGGGTCCTAAATTTGGGGCAAGAAGGCCTTATAGGCATAGGAGGGGTCTACGCGGTGATAGCCGTAGTGACTTGGGGTGTGGATAGCCCTTGGGTCGCACTTGCCATAGGCATGGCAGCGGCAGGTATTGCTGGCCTGATGTTCGCTGTTGCCGTTGTGGTATTTAGAGCCAGCCAAGTGTTGGTTGGCCTGGCTCTGGCGCTAGGCGGGATCGGGTTGTCAAATCAGTTGGGAACCAACCGAAATGGCGTTCAGGTGAGAACGCAGTTCAGCGAGTTCAGTCTTGGCGGCAGCCTCGTCGATGGAGGCGTTCGTGAAGCCCTCTTCGCACATGACCCGATGGTCTACGTCGCGTATGTGTTCCTCCCGCTTACTCTTTGGTTCATCCTGTTCCGCACCCGGCACGGGATGAATATGCGGGCAGTAGGTGAGAATCCAGCTGCAGCAGATGCTGTCGGTGTCAGCGTGACCTGGTCCCGTATCGGCTACAGCGTTCTGGGTGCTGCGATTTCCGGAGCTGGAGGCGCATATATGGTGCTCTCATTCACGCCCACCTGGTCACCTGATATAGCACGAGGTCGAGGCTGGGTTGCTCTCGCAGTCGTGATCTTCGCTGGTTGGCGGCCGGTCCGGGCTGTATTCGGAGCACTGCTCTACGGCACGATGTTCTCCTTAGGACTCACAGCACAGGCACGAGGTTGGGGCTTCCTGTTCAATGCTACGGACCTCGCCTTCTTCCTCTCGATGTTGCCATTTCTTGTGACCTTGGCGGCCATTCTCCTGCCAGCTGGTGCAGCCAAGATAGGGAAAAGGGTTCGTTCCACTGCCGCGCCTGCGGCACTTGCCATTCCCTACTCCCGTGAGGAACGGTAGGGCGAAAGAGGTCGTTGCTGTGAGCAACATTCGTGATGAGTGGTTCCCCATTGCCAGTTCTGGTGAGTTGCAACCGGGAACCTGTTCATCGGTGACGTTGCTGGAAGACCGGTTACTCCTAGGCGTTGCAAACGATGGGAAACCATCGCTGTTCCCCGATACGTGCCCGCATAGAGGTGCGCAACTGAGCCTTGGTTCATTCGACGGTTCAAAGTTTCAATGCCCTTATCACGGGTGGGAGTTCGGGCTTGATGGACGGTGCCTATACCAGCCGGCTCACCCTTCTCGTACGCCAACGGAAGCCTCAGCTCTATCCTCCTACCTGGTGCGGGAGCAGTACGGCTTACTCTGGGCCTGTTTAGGGGATAATCCACAGAACTTGCCGGAATTTACCGACTACGAGAATTGCATTGGTCGAAGCCTCGTACTGGAGCCAGCCCCACTCGCCAGTTCAGGCCCTCGGATCGTCGAGAACTTTCTAGATCTCGCACACTTCCCATTCGTGCACGCGGGTTATCTCGGCGATCCGCAGATTCCAGCTATTAACAGGTATGTCGTTGACGTCGTTGAAGGAGTGTTACGCCTCAGTGATGTGTCGGTTTGGCAGCCAAACCCTGGACCCTTGGCGACCAGCGGAGGTCCCGTGTCCTATGAATACACCGTCTCGCATCCCTATGCCGCAACTCTCACGAAGATACCGAGTGATATCGATGGCGGTGACCTCGGTGGTTTTTCGATTCTTTTGGTAGCCAGCCCCCGAAGCGAAACCGAATGTTTGGTCTGGCGTGTTGTGACGGTTCGGGACCCGGAAGTAGATGTCGATGCCCAGAGAGCTTTTAATCTGACAATCTTTGAACAGGACATCAAGGTGGTGGAATCTCAGTTGCCCAAGAAACTTCCTCTGGATTTACGAGCCGAAGCGCATCAGCCAGCCGACGCCGGAAGCCTTGCCTACCGCAGGTGGCTCATTGAGCGCGGAACGACGTATGGGACGTTACGTGGAACCGAGTAGCTATGGAAAAACTGGCTCACTGGGTTATGTCGAGTTCCAACGTTTTCTGAAGTGTTTCTAACGAACCGATGGTTGTATTAGAACTTTCATATGTGCGGTGTTTTTAGTAGCCAACTCAGCAAACGCCTCTTCGGTTTCATCCAATGAGACAATGCCGGTGGTCATCGACTCGGCTGGGATGAAGCCAGATGCCAGCAAGTGGATTGCTCTCCCGAAGTCTGCCCGTGTGTAGCCAGTCGACCCCTCCACACGGATTTCTTTCATTATCAAAGCATCAAGGTCGATTTCAGAGCGTTTCATAGGCAACCCAACAAGCACCAATCTTCCCTGACGTCGCAACAACTTGAGCGCGGCATTAGTAGCGCTAGGTGACCCAGCACACTCAATTATGGCAGCTGGATCCTTTACACCAAGTGCACCCAGACCGCTGGTTGGGTCTTCCTCTACTACGGTCTTGAATCCAAGGCTTTCTGCGATCTCGGCTCGGGCGGGGTTCTGTTCGAGGATCACGATATTTTCCTGTCCCTGTGCCTGGAGCGCGAATCCGGTAAGCACGCCAACAGGACCTGCTCCGACGACTACGACCGACTCTTGCGGGTCGAGATCCGCGACTGTTCCAGCCGCCCTAGACGAGACAGCTACGGGCTCGGTGAACGCGCCGTACTGAAGTGGCATGGAGTCAGGCAGGGCGTAAAGAGACGACGAATCCACAATGGCCCTATCTGCGTATCCGCCTGGAACGTGAACTCCCAGAACGTCACCGTTATGCCCACCCTTCAGGCACTGATTCTCATTTCCGGACCGACAAAACGAGCATTGGCCGCAGTTCGTATAAGGGAGGACGGCGACATGGTCTCCCACTGACCAGCCGTCAACTTCGGCGCCAGTTTCTGAAACGGTACCGGCGAACTCGTGACCGAATACCGCTCCGGGACTCACCACGTTTCGCAGGTGCAGGTCAGTCCCGCAAATTCCACAAAAACTAACGTCGACGCGCGCCTCTCTTCGAGTTAGTGCCCTGTCAGGTCTCTCAATGACCTCGAGTTCGCGAGACTGCCCAACCTGAACGACTCTCACCCGGTTACAACCATTTACTTACCTTGCCTCAGGTTTCGCCTTCAATGGCCAATTGAGGAGCAACAAGGCCTTTGATGATGCCGCAACTCTAACGATGGTGGTTGGAGTCACTGGACTCTCTACTTGGTGATCCCCTTAGTGGGCTTGGTTACCCGACAGTGATCATTGAGATTGCAGTCACTGCTATCACTAGGCCAACAGCCTGACCCTTTGAAATGCGCTCATTCAGGAAGAAGCGGGCAAGAAGAACTGTGACGGCGGGGTGAAGGCAACTTAGGACCGAGGAAATACTGAGGAGGCCAAGATTTAAGGCCTCTAAGAACAGAACGGCCGCGAAAACGTCAGTAAAGCTTGCTCCAACAATAAATGGTCTCGCCCGGGACGAAGCAACTACTGGCCAAGGTGCCTTTGTAGCGACTAGAAGAACGACGATCGCGGGTAGGAGACGGGCACCAAGGACTGGCCACGGAGCCGACTCTGGGCTGGTGGTGCTGATAATTATGTAGGCGAAACCAAAACCAGTACCCGCCAGTACGCCGTTGATAATGGCGCCAACTTTCAGACCGGAAACTGTCCATCCAGAACCAGATACGAGAAGAATTGAGGTAAGCCCGAGGGCCACCCCAATTGACTGCAAGAGCGAAAGATGGTCGCCAACGCTGAGTCCCCAAAGCACCGGAATAATGGCACCAACTACTCCAGTTATTGGCGCAACCGCAACCATGTGGTTTCGCAAACCGATGTAAAAAAACGCCACTCCAGCAGAGCCGAAAAGCCCAGAGGCCCCTCCAATTAGGAAGTCCCTAAAAATGAAGGTATCCGCTAGGAAAAAGGCAAACGGAAGAGCGAATAGCGCAGCTAGGGCCTGATCCAGTACGAGCACAGAGAAGAGGTGCGAACGACGTGCTGCCTGGCCGCCGAAGAAGGCTGCAAACCCCCAGAGAAACGCTGAGGAAAGAGCAAGGGTATTGGACACCGGCGGAGCCTATTGCCTAATGGAACCGCCAGAGAGATTTTATACACATTTACGAGGGCGTTGAGAATATTGTCGCGCTCAAACTCATTACATAACTACGGCTGGTCCAATTCTTCGATTGACTGGACTAGTTCAACTAGCACGTCCCCATGACAACTCAGAGGCGCACACCAGCAACCCAGCCGCTGCCCTATGAGTTCCTTCAGGGATCCCATCAAGTGAGGCTGCTTTATGACCCAATCGCGGTATACCCCAATCACTCGTTCACGTTCCGCGGCGCTTTCGTCTTCGAGGACAAAGGGGTTTCCCCATTTGCTGGCACTGAGTCCATGCTCGGGTACTTCTCGTCCGATATAGACGTCGTAATCTTCATGTAAATTATGGACGACAGTTGTCTTGGACAAGAACAGACCTCGCTAAGTAGGTAGTTGGGGAGTTTTCCCGATCGTATTGAATGCACGCTAATCGGCTCATAGGGAGCGGACTGGAAGTCACCCAACGCTCGTACCAATATTTGGTTTCAGGCTCCCACCAATCAGACTGTAGCAATTTCGATATTGGCACTTTGTAGGCGCAGTAAGTGGAGATCCCGTCGGAAAGTGGTCTGGAGAACAGAGGCTGAAAGTTCTACATGCTGTCAACAGATTCACCTTGACGTCAGCAGGGAGAACATTTGATGGATAGACCAGTAGTTATGTCCACCGCCCCGAGCTCCACAGTCCCGTCTGAAGCCCAGGCCCGAACGTTCTCTACGTCGATGGTGGTGTCTGGAATTCGCTGCTTGCTGACCTATGTCCTGTTCCCATGGTTGCTGCCGGTTCTCGGAGTCGCAACTAGTATTGGACCAGCGATAGGTCTACCAATCGCGGTGGTGGCGATCTATTTCAACGTGAGAAGTATCCTGCGTTTTAGAAGTGCAGGGCACCGACTGAAGTGGATGATCATCCCAATAAATGTCTCAGTGATCGTACTTCTTGTTGTACTGATGGGATTAGACATCGCTGATCTCAATGGATAGAGAACAAGCAGCCTCAGGGGTTGGTGAGAGCAATCCGGGGCCAGCGTTGAGTCGAGGTCCAGTGCGGCTCCTCTGGTTACTGATTGGATGCCTCTCGGTTGCTGTCGGCGGCATTGGAGTGGTCGTCCCAGGTCTTCCAACAACAGTGTTTATGATCATCGCTGCGTCTTGTTTTGCCCGTTCCATGCCACGGTTCGAACGTTGGATCTTGGATTTACCTGGGGTCGGACCGTTGGTCCGGGACTATCGGAATGGTCTAGGAATGCCGAGGCGGGCTAAACGCTTAGCTGTGGCAACCATCATGGTGATGAGTGGCGTAAGCGCTGGCCTTCTTGTCAATTCACCTGCTGTTCGGGGAGTCGTTGTTGCGGTGGCACTAGGAGGCATTTGGTATTTGATCCGGCGCGTCCCAACCCGGACGGTTGCGAAGGAATGAACGGACCTCTTGCGGACAGCGGCAGGGAAACCGAAGCGCTGGTCGCCGGTGCCCTATCGACGTTTCCGAGCAATGCTGAATTGGCCAGGACTCTCGCCGTTACTCAAACGGAAGCGACGGTAAGCACTTTCGACAAAACCGGTTGTCGCTACACAAGCAGCGTTTGCTATGCCGTTGCAGATGACGGCGAACCGATTGTTCTTCTTTCGGAACTAGCTCAGCACACAGTGAATGTCCGCAAGAACCAGCGAACGTCAATGCTAATTACTGCAGACGCACAAGATAGAGCGAACGGGCTTGGCCTAGCCCAACTTACCCTTGTTGGTTCCCTGCGGGTGGTGGTGGAACCTGAAGAGTCACGATCCTGTTATCTGAACCGCCATCCCAATTCCTCTGATTGTGCTGACCTCCGTAGTTTCAACTTTTGGCAGCTGAGGATTGACCAAGGTCACTTTGTTAGTGGGGTCGATCACATGGGTTGGGTGTCCGCTGAGGCCTACTCAGGAGCGAGTGTGGACCCACTATGGCCGGTTTCGGCTTCCATTCTCGAACACATGAATCAGGATCATTCAGAGGCAAACCTTGCTTACGTTCGTGATCTGGCTGGCCTTACTGACGCAATTGAGGCTGAAATGGTTGGGATTGATCGTTATGGGGTAACTCTCCATGCGAATACCGCTTCAGGGCCACGAATTGCCCGTGTGTCATTTAGCGAAGCCCTCTCAGGTCCGGACCAGGCGCGTCCAGCAGTCATAGAACTACTCGAACAGGCCCACAGGATTGCAGCACCCTAGTGACGCGCTGGTCTGACAAGTTGCTTGCGTCATTAGACCAACGGGCCGCCGTACTGTCGACGGAGTCTGGGCTGGTCCAGGTAGCAAAAGAGGGGGTGGGGCCTCAAGTTCTCAGCATTCATGGGTCTCCTGGTGGGTTTGATCAAGGCTTGGCTTGGGCTCAACACTTGCAAGATGGGGGCTGTGAGGTAATTGCGCCGTCGCGCCCCGGATACCTTCGGACACCACTTGACTCTGGCCGGAGCCCAGCCCAGCAAGCAGATCTGTACGCATCGATGCTCGATGTCCTGCTTGTTGAGAAGGTGACGGTGCTAGGAATCTCTTCGGGTGGTCCTTCAGCGGTTCACTTCGCTGCGCGACACCCAGAACGAACTCGTGCTCTGCTTCTTGATGCAGCAGTTCTCCTACCTATTACCCCAGAGAACAACTGGATGGAACGAAAGGTATTTGAGTCCAGTGTTGGGCCCTGGGTCTCGTGTCAGATAGCAAATAGATGGCCGAAACTGGCAGCTTCGTTACTTGTGGAAGCGCTCTCAGGTGGCCTAACTAAAGATCGCAGACTGGCTGCGATTGACTGGATCACATCTGATCCTGCACGACTAAGAAGTGCCGCAGGTTTGTCAACCTCTCTGGCTCCAAGGAAATTTCGAGAGACTGGGCACAAGAATGACGAAGCCAACGAAATCAACTTAGCTGCCCTCCCATTGTCGAGGATAAAAGCGCCGACACTCATCACCCAGGGCACTAATGATGCGTTTCCCCTTCTTGATCACGCGATAAGTGCTGTCGACTGTATAGATGGAGCGGAATTGATACTTGTCGAAGATGGACACCATGGGTTGCCCTGGTGCTCAGGATTCACCGAAGTAGCCCAGCGTCAGATTTCGCTAGCACATACCTAGTTTGTTGCTGGAAACCAGATCGGCTCAACAAGTCTTTCTGTTGCCGGTGCGTCTTAATGCCGGACTTACACGAGTAAGTCCAACATCTTCGCAGCTCCTTCGATGGTCTCGCTAAGTCCGTCAAACATAGATCCTCTTGCCACCGCCGCAAGGTTGAAACTGACACCATCAACCCCCAGGGCTAGGAGGGCTTGGAGTTGCTCAGCGCACTGTTCGGGTGTTCCAACTATTGCGAATTGTCGAGCGAGTTCGGCGTCAATGAGTTCAATTAGCTCTGGAGGGTCGTACCGGTCTGCATCGAAGTACCAGCCTGTGGCCTGAGCGAGCGCATTTTCGATAGAACCCCTCAAGGAACTCTCAATCTTTGGTCCCTGTTCGCCAAGAATTCCCAAGTAGTGGGCGGCGTATCGCTTGACGCTGTGCACGGCTAAGTCGGCGTCAGATGAAATACACAATGTGACACGAGGAAGAACTTGGATGCTGTCGAGGCTTCGACCGGTACGGCTCGCCCCCAGTTTTAACCAGCCCCGGTATTCCTCGAGGATCTCGGTTGTGAGGTGACGGGCTCCAATTAGGGCAACGTCGGCGAGTTCACCAGCAAGTTTCATAACTCCCGGACTTCGTGTGCCGATTGCAATAGGGACAGGCTGATCAGGCTCCCGGAGCAACCGGCTGTTCTGAATAGATACTGACTCTCCCTGAATGGTTGTGGTTTCTCCACTCAACAGTTGGCGGAAGGCCGTAATTGTCTCTCGCAGTGTTTGCACGGGCTTGTTGTATGTGACGCCAAGCTCTTCGAGACCCGCTCCAACCCCAATACCTAAAAAGGCTCGTCCCTCTGATACTTCCTGCAATGTGGCCATGGCGCTTGCATGAACCGCTACATGTCTGGTGTACGGGTTCGTGACCATGGGGCCAATTTGAATCTTGTCAGTCCTGTCAGCAATGAGTGTTTGTATCTGGTACGTATCAGGCCAGAGGGCCACGCAGGAAACCCCTAGCCGATGGAAGCCCGCCACCTCCACCTGGACTCCAAGGTCAACTGCATCGAGCGGACTCATTCCTGGCGTAATTTCGGCCTCAAAGACCGGCCACTCGTTGAGGTCGTGGGGCATTTGGTGAAGCCTGAACCTTTCGAGTAGGCGATGTAATCAAACAGCCAAGTCTGGCACTTCCCCTGAATTTACTGCTCTAAGTATTGTTATTTAGTTAACGGCCCTTACGTTTAGAAATAATTGTGTCGGAGGTGAACCGTGAACATTAGACACATCCCAGCCATCGTGAGTGAACAAGTCACCACTCGGCCGACAAAACGAGGCCGGGGGTCTGCAGGTGGCGCTTCTAGAGATGAAGCTTGGCTCGTCCTTCCCTAACGCCACGCGCGGGTCACCGCATTTGCAGTTCTTTCTTCGGGGTCTCACAGGGATCAACGTCGTAGCGATCATCTGCCCGCCACGGCCCGTCTGCCCAGCCCGGTTTAACCGACAGTCCAGCATCGGTCAGAATCGATGTTGCGATCATTTGGGCAGCTATTCGCGCTCCTTCTCGGCAAATATGGACACCGTCGACCTTACGTATCGGAAACTTGTTTGGGGAGGTACCGATGTGGCTTATATAGATACCGCTGGAGTCAGTGAATCCGGGCGTCAAGTCGATGACGGACATACGGGAATCAGCGTCAGCCACTTCAAGCAGTAGTCGATTCAGCTTCTGCGGCCATCTTGAATCCGGTGATGGAAGCATTGTGAGCCAATAGACGTGTGCGCCACCACTCGCTAATACATCGGTAGCCATGTGAATCAGGAACCTGAAGGATTGCTCCCAGTCCGGATCATCGGGCCTTGGGATTCGATCATCGCCTCCCCACACGTTGTCAACATCCCAGGTGCCAGTCTGTATGACCACCACCTCTGGGCGTACATCAGCAATGAATTGGGGCCAGAGGTCCCACCAGGGATAAACGGGCCATCGACTAAGTCCGAAACCAACTTGCGTCCGATTGGCGACGACAGCGAGGTCGGTGTGTGTGAGAGATGCAGTCAGGCCAGGTTCAATTTCAAACGTGACACTATCGCCGAGCAGCATTAGCCGGAGGGGCTGTTGAAGCGTTGGCTCGCGGAGGGTCTGAGTGCCAATAGTTGAAACGCCACTCAGGTCCCACGGCAGAACTACTGAGGGGGTAGAAGGTGGCGTAACGGGAGTGCTCGTAGATGTAGTGGTGCTCGTAGATGTAGTGGTGCTCGTAGATGTAGTGG
>CAWVUB010000015.1:0-29294 GCA_963933065.1 uncultured Acidimicrobiaceae bacterium
CACGACCTGCTGGTTGTCGGTGGAGGTGCGGCTGGAGCGGCGACCGCCTACTGGGCAGCCAGCCACGGTCTTGATGTGGTTGTCGTTGAACGTAAAACCTTTCCCCGAGAGAAGACATGCGGTGATGGCCTCACGCCGAGAGCCGTTCACCAGATTGAGGAGATGGGCCTTGGCCCAACCTTGCAGCGTTACCACCGTTTCGACGGCCTTCGAGCTATCGCCCACGGCCGGACCCTCGAAATGGCCTGGCCAGACCACAGCGTCTACCCGTCTTACGGCTACGTGGTGCGCCGATGTGATCTCGATACCTTCGTGGTCGACCACGCGGTGGCTGCGGGAGCAACGCTCCTCCAAGGCACTGAGGCTGTCCGTCCAGTTGATCCTCCTGATGGAACAGCTGCGGGCACCATCGGTGGTGCAGTGGTCCTAGATAAGGACTCAGGCAGTGAACGGACGATCCGGGCCCGCCACGCAGTGGTGGCCGATGGTGCCAACTCTCGCTTCGGCCGGGCGATGGGTACGGCACGCGATCGGACCTACCCGATGGGTATGGCCATTCGCGGTTACTTCGAAAGCCCATTGCACGATGACCCGTGGATTGAATCGTCGCTCGACGTCCGCGACCGAGATGGCAACGCCATGCCTGGCTACGGCTGGATCTTTCCAGTGGGGAACGGCACCATCAACGTAGGTATAGGACTGCTATCAACCTTCCGAGACTACAAGGATGTCAATACCAGTCATTTGTTCGAAGAGTTTGCCCGCACGCTCCCCGAGCACTGGCAGATCGACCCCACTCGACCAACCGCTCCTCCAACTGGAGGCCGACTACCGATGGCTGGATCGGTTGGGCCTAAAGCAGGGCCGAACTGGCTAGTAGTCGGCGATGCTGCTGGCTCAGTGAATCCGTTCAACGGGGAGGGGATTGACTACGCCTACGAGACTGGACGACTGGCCGCCAGTCTGATCGCTGAAGCGGTGGCTAGAGGTGATAGCGCCGTACTGACCCGGTATCCCGACCTACTCGATGAGGAATACGGGCTCTACTTTAAGGTTGCCCGGATTTTCTCCAAGGTGATCGGCAATCCGACGCTTATACGGGAATTAACTCGGGTCGGAATGCGGTCCCAGCCCCTAATGGAGTGGGCGCTCAGAATTATGGCCAATCTGATGCGCGACGAAGACAAGGGGATGGCCGAGGCCGCTTACTCGGCTATCGCTGGCATAGTCCGCCTAGTACCTGACCGTATAATCGACACCTGACCAACGGTTTGATGCCCCGGTCGGCCGCCATGACCCCGGATAGCTATCCAGTCAGGCGAGAATGGTTGTCGTGAGCCAACCTCTTTCCACCACACCATCGTGGCGAGCTTTAATCGAGCTCCGGAAGGCCGGGCTCATCAGGCTCCAAGAATTGTTCGCCTCTGACCCCGACCGGGCAGTCCGACGAGCCGTACAGGTAGGGGACCTCTGGATCGACCTGTCGCGTCAGCACATCGACAACGACGTGCTCGATGCTCTGGTCCACTTCGCCGACGAGCGGGACGTCATAGGCTTTTTGAATCGAACAATTGCCGGTGAGGTAGTCAATAATACCGAAGGCCTTTCGGCCGGGCACCATACCCTGCGTCTCTCACGCGAGGAGTCGCCGACCGATGTAATCGCCACTCGAGACCGTATGTCTGACCTTGCCTCAAGGATCCGCGCCGGTGACGAAATGGGGGCTACTGGTGCCCCAATTCGTGCCGTTGTCAACCTGGGGATCGGAGGAAGCCATCTCGGTCCGTCCCTCGTGGCTGATGCCCTCAACCACCTCGGCCAACCTGAAGTAACCGTTCGGTTCTCATCAGGTCTGGACACTGTCGAACTATCTCAGGCACTCGATGGCCTAGCACCGGCGACCACGCTGGTCGTGGCGTGCTCTAAATCTTTCACCACCGTCGAGACCATGACTGCTCTTGACAACGCCACCGGCTGGCTAACCGATGGGATTGGCAACAAGGCCATCAAACACGTGATAGCGGTTACCGCAGCTGCGGATCGGGCCCGGGCACTCGGTATTGCCGAAAATCGGATCTTCGAACTACCGGAATCAGTTGGTGGCCGCTTCTCTGTTTCATCCGCCACTGGCCTGTCAGCCATGGTTGCTATCGGGGCAGACAGCTTCACCGAGTTGTTAGCCGGAATGCGAACCGTCGACTTACAGGCGGTCACCAGTCCCGTCCCCGAAAACGCAGCCGTTCTAATGGCCCTGATTGACTTTTGGAATCGGTCGGTCCTCGGTCGGGCTTCAATCGCTGTGGTGCCCTACGCCCACGGACTCAGACTGCTACCCGCCCATCTGCAACAACTGTCGATGGAAAGTCTCGGCAAGCGGGCAACCAGTAACGGTTCGCTGACAGACGTCCCAACCGGCGCCGTGGTCTGGGGTGGAAGTGGCACCGATGCCCAGCACGCTTTCTTCCAGCTCTTACACCAGGGCACCGACGTCATCCCAGTTGACTTCATTGGCGTAGCTCGACCCAGCGTCAATAACCGAAGTGCGTATCGGAGCACCGACCTCCTGATGGCCAACTTGGCGGCACAAGCCGATGCGTTGGCCTTCGGTCGCAGAACCGAGAAAGAAACAAACAACGGTGTTGAAAAGGAACTGTTGGCATACCGGGTTTTCCCTGGCGACCGTCCGTCGACAGTCACCTTGATGCCCGAGTTGACACCGTCAACGCTCGGCCAGTTGATTGCCCTCTACGAAAACCGCACAGTTGCCAACGCTTCGCTGCTGGGTATCAATCCCTTCGACCAGTGGGGCGTCGAGTTAGGCAAGCAAATGGCCGCTGATGTGGCGTCCGGGTCGGCACCGGAATCTGAACTACTCCGTCGATTCCGAGCCTTAAGAGGTAGTTAGACCAGAAACGGCAAATGCGGCCTCGGATGCGATTTCGATCGTCTCCTCAATCACTGTTTCATCGTGGGCAAGACTCGGAAATACCGCCTCATATGCTCCCGGCGCCAAAGCCACACCGCGCTCTAGTAGCGCGTGGAACACCTTCGGATACACCCCGTTGTCAGCAAGCACCTTGGCCTCGTCAAAATCAGTCGGTGCCCGTTCACCGAAGTACAAACCAAGTAAAGAGCCCACCCGGGGCATCACCGCAGATAAACCAGCTGATGTAAATGCGTCAGTTAGGCCTTCGGCTAATCGGGTTGCCGTAGCGGCTAGACGGTCAAATGCTCCGTCGTCAAGCAGCTCTAACGTTGTGCGGCCGGCCGCCATGGCCAATGGGTTCCCTGAAAGGGTGCCACCCTGATAAACGCCACCTAGCGGAGCTAAATTTTCCATTACTTCCCAGCGGCCACCAAAGGCTCCAACCGGCAGACCACCGCCGATCACCTTGCCGAAACACCATAGGTCTGGGGTTATCCCGAACTGTTCGACAGCCCCCCCTTGGGCTAGGCGGAAGCCAGTAATGACCTCGTCGTAGATCAACAGCGCACCAACCTGGTCACACGCAGTCCGCAACCCCTCAAGAAAGCCACCGAGTGGCGCAACTAGACCCATATTGGCAGCGACCGGTTCCACGATGACTGCGGCGACGGTCTCATCGAGAACCGGCACCACGTTGTACGGAGCGACAGTGGTGTCGGCTACAGCACCTTCAGTCACCCCGTCACATCCCGACAGGCCCTGATTGGCGACCCCACTCCCACCGGCGGCTAATAGCGCGTCGGCATGGCCGTGGTAGCAGCCAGCGAATTTCACAATGCCCGAGCGCCCGGTAGCTCCCCGGGCTAGTCGAACTGCCGACATGGTGGCCTCAGTACCCGAGGACACGAATCGCACGGACTCCAGCCCAGCAATCCGTTCAACTACCATCTCGGCCAGAATCACCTCAGCCTCAGTTGGCGCGCCATAGGTGGTGCCAGCCGATGCAGCACGGGTTACGGCCTCGACGACTGCCGGATGGGCATGTCCAAGGATTCCCGGGCCATAAGACTGCACGTAGTCGATGTACCGGCGACCCTCGGCATCCCACAGATACGGACCATCCGCCCGGTCCACAAAATAGGGTGTGCCACCAACTGAGCCGAACGCCCGAACCGGCGAGTTCACCCCTCCCGGGATAACCCGTCGTGCACGCTCGAAGAGGTCGAAGTTGGCGCCCACCAGTGTTCCTCAGCTGCCGAGCAGTTCGGCGGCCCGTCGGGCCAAGTAGGTGAGAATGAAGTCAGCCCCAGCCCTCCGGATAGAGAGCAAGTGCTCCATTCCAACGGCGTCACCATCTATCCAACCGTTGGCCGCTGCTGCTTGCACCATCGCGTACTCGCCACTGACGTGGTAGGCGGCTAGCGGTACATCGACAGCCGCCCTCGCCTTAGCAATGACATCGAGGTAGGCCAGCGCTGGTTTTACCATGACCATGTCAGCGCCCTGATCGATGTCACCCAAAATCTCCAGCAGTGCTTCGCTAACATTCGGTGGATCCTGCTGGTAACCCCGGCGGTCACCGCCGTCAACGATCTCCACGTCTACCGCATCGCGGAACGGCCCATATAGGGCTGAGGCGTACTTGGCGGCATATGCCAGGATCGCCGTTTGCTGATGGCCTGCATCATCAAGGGCGGTCCGTATGGCCACCACTTGGCCATCCATCATTCCTGAGGGAGCCGTAACCGTCGCCCCAGCCTCGGCTTGAGCTACCGCTATCTGGGCGTACAACTCGAGGGTGGCATCGTTGTCGACCGAACCTCGGCCATCGAGCACCCCACAGTGACCATGGTCGGTGTATTCATCTACGCATAAGTCGGCTATCAGCACCATGTCGTCACCCACCTCGTCGCGTAAGTCACGTAAGGCCACCTGAACGATGCCGTCCGGGTTCCAAGCCCCTGAACCGAGTGCGTCCTTCTCCTCAGGAACACCGAACAGGATGACTGCTGGAATACCTAGGTCCCGCAACTCGGCTACTTCCGACCGGAGGCTTACTCGGGTGTGCTGGACCACACCCGGTAGGGAAGCCACCGGTCTCGGACTGTCGATACCCTCGCGGATGAATAGCGGGGCAACCAGATCGTCGACTGAAAGACGAGTCTCGGCTACAAGTCTACGCAAAGCGGCTGTGCGGCGTAGACGGCGGGGTCGCAAGACGGGATATTCCACGCTGTAAAGCCTACGTATGCCAGCGCCCACGGCGGTCAGTCGGCTCTGGATCTAGCCCAACTCTCGACTGCTGCGACCAGACCCTTAACTGATTGTGAGTCGGCCTCAACCACGGCGTGCCCAGCCTCGCGGGCTGCTGCACCACTGATCGGGCCGATACAAACCGCATTAACCGGAGTGGCCGGTTCGCCGGCAAGAAGACCTTTGTAATGCTGAACAGTGGACTCCGACGTAAAAGTAATCAGATCAGCCTTGGTTGCAGTCGCCAGCACCGATGGATCTACCTCTGTGGCCACATTCCGGTAAGCAACAACCACCTCGACCGCCCATCCAGCGGCTCGTAAACCGTTGGGTAGGACCTCGCGGGCAGTCTCAGCCCGGGCCAGCAGCAGTCGATTCTGGCCGCCAGACGGTGTTGGAAACTCAGCCAACAAACCCTCTGCCGAAGCCTCAGATGGAATCAGATCGATGATGTGACCAGCAGCAATTAGAGGAGCAGCGGTCTTAGGTCCGACCGCTGCAAATCGACCAGAAAACTGACTCCCCACCGCAAGCCGCTTGGAAACACCCTCGGCCACCAGACGCGCCCCATTTGGCGACGTCGCAACAATCCACTCGTAACTACCCCCAACCGCTTTCGCTATGGCATCAGACAGAGCCGCTCCCCTGTCAGTGGGTTCCACAATCGCGATAACCGGTAACTGAACCACCTCAGCACCCCGGTCGTGCAGAGCATCAGCCAATGAACTGGCTTGATTGGCAGCCCGGGTCACGACAATGGAATAGCCGTCCAGTGGGCCAACTCGCTTTGCGGTCACCGGGCTAACAGGGAGGCTCCACCCTGATCATCGAGAAGGAACCGGGCAACTGCCCGACCCATACTCGGCCCATTAGACCCGACGCGTTCTTCGCGAAGCAGGGTTGTGCCATCCGTAGATGACACCGATCCAGTCAAGTGGAGGTCCCCGTGAAGGCCATCAGGGAGCACAGCATGGGCCGCCACCGGTAGATCGCATCCAGCCCCTAGTTCAGAAAGGAACGCCCTTTCAGCAGCCACCGCCCGGTGGGCTACCGGATCATCTATTGCGGCCAGCAATCCGACCACGTCAGTGTCGCTGGATCGGCACTCCGCTGCGAGTGCACCCTGTCCCACCTGGGGGAGCAGCACAGAAGGGTCGAGCCGGTCAACGGCCGTGGGAGTCAAATCCAGACGATCGAGGGCTGCAGCAGCCACAACCATGGCATCAAGGTGGGGTGGCCCATCTAGTGCCAACAGTCGGGTGCCGATGTTCCCCCGGAGGCCCACGAAGGCCAGATCAGGACGGAGGTAGCCAAGGTGCGCCCGACGACGGATCGACCCAGTCGCCACTGTGGCCCCCTCGGCTAATTCATCCCACCGGCTGCCCACTATGGCGTCCCGTGGATCCGCTCGTTCAGGTACCGCAGCCAACATGAGGCCCTCGGGAGTTACAGCTGGCAGATCCTTGGCTGAGTGGACAGCTATGTCCGCCCGACCATTGAGGACAGCGGTCTGTACTTCTTTGACAAATACCCCTTGTCCGCCCATCTGTTCAAGTGGCGTGGAGAGATCTCGATCACCGGCGGTCTCGACAATCACAATCTCTACAGTGGTCCCCGGCCTAGCCAAACAGATCAAACCAGCGATTCGCGCAGCCTGCCAGCGCGCCAGAGCGCTACCCCGGGTCGCCGCACGGATGTGCACGTCGACCTCTAAAGGTCGAAGAGGTCGCGCAGGGCCTCGGCCAGACGCTCACCACGGGCGGTACCGGCGGCGTCCTTCATGCGGACGGTCGGCTCGTGTAAGAGTTTGCCGATAATGCCGGAGGCCAGAGCCTCTACAGCCTCCCGCTGGCGATCAGTGAGATCGCCGAATCGGGAATCCAGCCTTTCCAATTCACTCTTTCGGACATCGTCACCACGACCACGGAGATTCGCTACAAGCGGCGCTACAGAACGGGCAGTCGACTCGCCGATATACCGGTCGAGTTCCATATCCACGATGGTCTGAACTGCTGTGACCTCGCGTTGGCGTTCGCGAATCCCAGCTTCAGCAAATGCCTTGAGGTCGTCCATGTCCAGCAGTGTCAAACCATCAATCTCACCAGCTGCCGGATCCACGTCTCGAGGCACCGCTATATCAACTACCAACAATTCACGACCCTCGCGCTCACCAACCACCGAGGCCAGGTCGCCATGCTCAAGAATGACTGCTGAAGCACCAGTCGAGGTCAGAAGCACGTCTACCTCTGGAAGGAGCCGAGGCAGGTCGTCAAGGCGAACCGGGGTGCCTCCTAGCCGTTGGGCCACGTCCACAGCACGCTCCCAAGTCCGGTTGGCCACCAGGACCGAGGCCACACCACCACTGTGTAGGGCACGGGCCAGCCCCTCACCCATTTCGCCGGCCCCCACCACCATGACCTGTCGGCCTTCTAGCGTGCCAAGCCGATCAGTGGCCATCGCCACCGCAGCCTGCGATACCGAGGTGATATTGCGGGAAATAGCCGTCTCCGTGCGAACACGCTTACCAACCTCCAACGCATGGCGGAACAGTGGATTGAGAACCGGTCCTACGGCACCCTCAGTAGCCGCTGTCTCCCAGGCTGTACGAACTTGGCCAAGGATTTCATGCTCTCCCAGAACTGCTGAATCAAGGCCGGAAGCAACAGAGAAAAGATGGCGAGCCGCATCACTGTCAAACAAGCCCACAAGGTGATCTGAGAAATCTTCAGGGGCCACATGAGAAACCTCGGCGAAGAAATTCCGGATGTCTTGATACGCCCCATGGAACCGCTCTGCAAAGGCATAGACCTCTATTCGGTTGCACGTCGAGAGCACAACAGCCTCGGTGATGTTCTCCCGCGAAGTCAGGTCGGCCAACGCCTTGGGTAATCGGGACGCGGGAACTGTCATCCGCTCGAGCAAGTCGAGAGGAGCGGTCCGGTGATTCAGGCCAACGGCTACGACCGACAAAGGTCGCTACTCCTGTTTCTCTGACACAAGCGGAGGTCCGAGGTGTCAGTAGGCGGATATATGGGGCAGGTCATTAGGCGGATTTGTGGGGCAAGCGATCGACATAGAACGTTAGCGCCGATGTCCCCAGCATTCCTGATTACAGGGCTTTATTCCAACCCCTAATGACGTGATTCACCCGGTATCTCGAGCGTCAACGCCGTTGGCCATACGACGATGCTGGTGATACCCGAGGATCTGTAACTCGGTTGCCAGATCGACTTGGCGGAGATCAATGTGATCAGGAACCTGGACTACCGCCGGAGCGAAGTTAAGTACCGACAGGATGCCCGAGGCCACTAAGTGATGAGCGGCCTCTTGTGCCGCAGCTGCGGGTGTAGCGATGATCCCCACCGTGCACCCTGATTCCGCAATCACGGCAGCCAATTCCTCAACGGGTCGGACAACTTGGCCACCAATGCGTTTTCCCACCACCAATGGATCGACGTCCACCAAGCCCGCTACCGGAAACCCACCGGCCAAAAAACCGCCGTATCTGCTGAGCGCTCGACCAAGGTTTCCGATCCCGACTATTACCACCGGACTCGGGGCACTGCCACCCAGTGCAAAACTGATTTCCCCGATCAAGTGTTCAACCTGATAGCCGACGCCGCGCGTGCCGTGGGCGTGGAGGTAGGAAAGATCCTTACGGACATTAGAGGCATTGACTCCAGCAAGGTCTGCTAACTCAACTGAAGACACGGTGGCTGCACCAGTTTCAGCCAGTTCAACTAGGCCACGCAAGTAAACCGGGAGACGGGCCACCGTGGCGTCGGGAATAGGTTCAGCGAAACCGCCGCTCGAGTTCTGACCTAAGCTGCCGGTCAGAGTCATAGTCCGAAACTACGCGCTCGCACATGAGCCCACATGGGACCACCAACCAATTACCCCACCAACCTCTCAGATCAACTGGCCTGCAACTCACCTAAGCAAACTAAGACCAGGGAGATCAATCAACCAGCAGAACGAACTGCACAACCGCCGCACCAAGTATTCCCATCAGAAGCAGTGCAGTGACAATCGTGGTACCTGGGCGCATCAGTGCTCCTCGTCAGAAGCCACATCAACTGACGGGCGGATGCCAAGGCTGACCGGCGTAACTGCACCAACACTGGGCATGCCTTCAGATGCTTCCACAACTACGGGGTCTGATGGTCTCAACTCCAAGTCGTCGGCTGCAGACATTCGACACATCACTAGTGACACTAAACCTGCTGAATCAACGAGTAGGCCCAGACCACCCGGCTCTACCTCGTCAAAGGCACTGACCCTCCGGGCCGGGAGCACCCGGTCGGCTACGCGAACCCGAAAGCGTTCGGACTGCGAATCCCCGGCCAACTCCTCGAGATCTTCAGGACCAGCGTTGAGCTGAACGTTGCCGAACCGATCGATCCACCAGACCTCGGCGTGAAGCCCGTCAGTCTCCAATACGGCTGCCGAAACCACGGCAGGCAGCAGGCTGTTCGGATTGATTGCCTCACCCAGTTCTGCGAGGTCGATGCCGCAGGCCAGATGCGCAGCCACAGGGGCGAATACATCACGCCCATTATCCGTTGTGCCCTGAGATGGGATATGCCAAGTGGTATCAGTCAGGGAAATAGCCCGGTCGGCACCACCTACCATGGCTACTGCTGGCGCAAGTAGGCCGTTGTCGGGCCCAACGAGAACCGACTGACCACCACCCACTTCAACGGCTATACCTCGTCGAGCAGTACCCACTCCAGGATCAACTACAGCGAGTACTACCCCAGCGCACAGGTACTGGGCGCTGCGAGCCAGAGCCAGACCACCGGCCCGCACATCGTGGACCGGGATTCCATGCGCTATATCGACGATTCGAACATGGGGTGCTACGGACGCCACTACAGAATGAACCACTCCAACGAACTCGTCATCGGTGCCGTAATCCGAGAGAAAGGAAACGGTTTGGTATCGCTCACCCATGGGATGCCTGATCAAGCGCCCAGTTCACGCGACCGGGCAGCAGCTGCGGCGACCACATCGGCTACCAGATCACGGAATCCGGCCACCTCGAACACAGCAAGCCCGGCCGCAGTGGTTCCCCCCTTTGAAGTGACGTTTTCCCGAAGAACGGCCGGTGGCTCTTCTGATGCCTTCAGCAGGGTTGCGGCACCGAGGAGCGTCTGCTCGGTGAGGGCTACGGCTACATCAGCGGGAAGACCCTCAGCGACTCCAGCAGCCATCAGGGCCTCTGCAAGCAAGAACACGTAAGCCGGACCTGAGCCAGACAATCCAGTCACGGCATCTAGAAGTAACTCGTCGACCACCACTACCTCGCCAACTGCTCTCAGGATCCCTGCACCCCAGTCAAGGTCTTCAGGAGTAACCATTCTTCCCCCCGCCACAGCGGCCGCACCTTGACCAACCAGCGATGGGGTATTTGGCATGACTCTTACAACAGGTACACCCTCACCCAACACCGCTTCCATGGCCGCCGTAGTCACGCCCGCCGCGATAGATAGCACTCGAGGGACGCCTAACTCAGCCAGTCCGACACACACATCCACCACCAAATGGGGCTTAACGGCGATAAGCGTGTCTACACCCGAGATAGCCAACACACCAACAGAGATACCTGGAACGGCTTCAGTCAGCACACCACGGCGGCTTTCGTCAGGTTCGACGACGTGGAGTTCTCCAGCGGCCGCCCAGCCATCAGCGACAAGGCCACAAAGAAGGGCCTCACCCATTTTCCCCCCACCGATTAACTGCAACTTGGTACTCACGATGTGAACCTATCCGTTTGCATGAGCCGAGGACCCTGGCTCTTCAAGCTCCACTGGCCGCCCCGATGGAAGAATACCGGCGACAGCAACGGCTATAGCAAGGAAGCCTGTGGTCGCTCCAGACAACACCAGAACCGTACCCGTGGACCACAACCCGATTGCTGCCCCAACGAACAAAGGCCCGGTGGTCTGGCCAATCCGGAGGCCACCAACCCAGAGAGCCATGAGAACACCCCGCAAATCTTCGGGCGCCCTCTCAGCTACTAAGTCCTGCAATGTAGGGACCATGAGACCCTCGGCAAGACCGTAAACGGCAGCCGCCGCCACCAGGAGCCACAACGAACCCAGGCCCATGGCCACGAAAGCGGCCCCAAAGACCCCCAGCCCAGCGACCACTAAGAAAGCCACCGAAACACGAGCTCGGAACCAGCTCACGGTCAGCGCTGTTGCCGTCGAGCTTAACGCTGGGATAGCAGCTACTAGACCCCGCTTGGTGGGACTCAGCCCGAATACCTCGTCGAGGTGAATCGGGATCAGGGTCAAGAAGAGACCAAACATCACGAAGAAGGTCAGGGCTCCAAGAGCCATGGTCACTGCATTGACAGGGACAGCAACTTCAGTAATGGCCATACGAAACTGACGCCCTACTGGCACCCATCGACCCACCCAAGGGTCGTCAAGGAAGCGAACCACCACCACAGCAACCAACAGCGCCATCCCGTAGTAGGCGAAATTCCAACGCCAGCCAAACAAGTCTGTGGTGACCCCACCAAGAAACGGAAAGACAGCGGCGACACCGGTAATGACGGCTGCATTCTGGCCAAGAAGGCGAGCCCGGTCGATGCCCGACCAGTGGTCAGCGATGAGGACAACGATCAGGTTGATCAGTCCAGCCGATCCGAGGCCCTGGATAACCCGGATAACCAGCAACCACTCAAAGGACGGACTGAATCCACCGAGGCTGCCGAAAGTACCGAATACCACAAGGCACGGTACGAGGATGCGTTTGCGCCCATAACGGTCTGCGAGGAAGCCGATAACTGGAGCAGCAATGATTCCGGTGACAGTGCCCGCTGCGATAAGCATTCCCGCTCGGGACACCGGCTCGCCAAACGATTCAAGGATTTCCGGGGTGGAACTCATCAGAATAGAGTTGTTAAGCAGCGCTAGTGCGGTGACCGAGAATATGAGAAAGCGAGACGGCTTGCGCCCAATACCAGTGTTAGCAAGCGATGGAGCGAGCCGCCGTGGTACCGGAGAGTTCATTTATTAGGTTGAACCATGGCGTACTCGCCGACGGTTCCGAATCGTCCTGTGGACCCACCAAAGTTCTTAGAAAACAGGTTTGCCATGACCATCTCAGCGACCAAACCGACTCGCGAAACCGATACGCAGCGCAGGTCGAAAGCACCGCTCCACGGCCGTCCACACCGTTCCAAGGATGCGGTCCAATTCGGTTTCATCGACCGTTGAAGTGGGGATCGCTCCAACCAGGAAAACCGCTTCCTCCTCGCCTACACAAAACGTGGCGCCCACAAGTGCTCGATTGCGACGCAAGAGGTGAGAATGGAACTCGGCGTGGTTCTCTTCAGGGGCCGGCATCACGTACGTCTCATGGTGGAGCATCCGCTGTCGCAACCAAAGACGAATAGTTGAGGTCTCTTTCTCCTCACCCTTAATCCGCACGAACCAGCGGGACTCAAGGGCGCCTATGTCCGAGTCGCGCTCCACGTTGATCAAGATTGGATTCTCATCGAGGGTCCGGGCCAGCCAGTTATCGACAACGGCCTCAATAGCTGCTATCTCATCTGGCCGTAGACACTGCTCGGACACGGCTAGATAGCAGTCAGGAACAATCCACGAGCGAACGCGACGAGACGTCGTCGCAGATGCGTCGCAGACGGGCTGCTGTGGCCGACCAGGTGTAGGACCACGACCGCTCGGCAGCCGCTGATGCCATCCCAGCAGCTAACTCTGGGTCATCGAGGATCAAAGCCACTGCTGCGGCGTAGTCGGCCGGATCACGGCCCTCGACCAAGTAGCCAGTTCGACCGTGGTCGACGAGTGTCCGTAAACCACCCACGTCGGCCGCCACTACTGGGACCCCGCAGGCTGCGGCCTCCAACGCGACTAGGCCAAATGACTCAGAACGGCTGGGCATGACAACCACGTCAGCCGCCCGGTACCAGTAGGCAAGGGAGTGGTGGGGCTGTGGAGCGACGAAATGGACTCGGTCAACTAGCCCGTGGGCAACGGCTAACTCCTTTAGGCGTTGCTCTTCAACCTCACCTTCTGCACCGCTGGCACCACCCACCACCACAAGGCTGGCTTCGGGACGATTCAACGCTTCAAGAGTTCGCACGGCTACATCCACGCCCTTGAGGGGTTGGATCCGCCCGGCAAAAAGCAGCACAGGTCCAGCACCTAGCCCAGTGGCCCGTCGGGCAACAGCTTGAGAACCCGTAGTAAAGAAGGCATGGTCAACCCCCGGTGGAACAACCTCAATGCGGGCAGGGTCGGCGCCGTAAAGGTCAACTAGCTGGCGACGTTCCTCAGGGCTATTTGCCAGCATCAGATCCGAACAGCCGACCACTGTCGTCTCAGCTTCTATACGTCGGCGCGGTTCGAGATCACCAGTTTCAGCCTTTACCCGAGCGAGAGTGTGGAAAATGGTCATTAAAGGCAGGTCCAGTTCGTGCTTAAGTTGATGACCTGCCACGCCACTTAACCAGTAGTTGGCCAATAGCCCGTCATGTTCAGGATGTAACGCCAGGTAAGAGGCCACACCATCGGTGAAATCGTCAACAATTCCCGGGAGCTCCTCCTTAGAGAGATCATGTGAACCGGCCTCTACGTGAACAACTCGAAATCCCGGTTCCACGTCGACCACCATCGGTGTTTCTTCATCAGTCCGACGGGTGAAAACCGTCGAACCTCCACCGGCTTGGGACAGGGCAAAGGCCAGTTCGCGAACGTAAACGTTCATGCCGCCACCGTCACCTGATCCAGGCTGGACCAGTGGTGAGGTGTGCAAGGAGAGGACAGCTAAACGGCGCAGAGCTCAGCCCCCCGATACAGGTGGCAGAAGTGCTACTTCGTCGTCATCACAGACAGCATCGGTGGCGATCGCAGCCTCTCCGTTCAACCAAACTCGACATGTGGCTGCAACACCGGCGAACGACTTACCAAACTTCTCGTCAGCCGCAGCGAGAACCTCGCCCACGGTACAACCGGGGACGTCGACCTTGCCGGTGTCGGCAGCGATCCGGACCGAAGCAAAGAGGCGCAACACAGCCATGGAGAGAGTGTACGGAAGCCTCTGCCGGGCTCCCCGTCTCGGAGATTAAGTTAGGGACCGATACGTTCAACTGCCATGCCTTCCATCAATTTCCTCGTAGTCCGACATGGACAGTCAGAGTGGAATGCCACAGGCCGGTGGCAGGGACGAGCCGACCCACCACTGACGACAGAGGGTCGTCGACAGGCGGTCGCAGCAGCCCGCTCACTGGGATCGTTTGACGCCGTGGTTGCCTCACCTCTACTCCGCGCTGCTGAGACAGCGACGATCATTGCTGAACATCTCGGGATCGGCCCAGTACTGGTCGAACCAGCCCTAGTAGAACGCGATGCTGGTGAGTGGCAGGGCCTCACGCGTAGCCAGATTGAGACGGGCTGGCCCGGTTACCTCGAAAATGGAACGCGCCCCCCAGGTTACGAGTCTGACGAAATGATGCTGAACCGAGTCTGGGTAGCGATCGATCAAATGGTTGATCGGTCCGGTGCAACAGAGGACGGCGGTGAGCTTCTCGTGGTGGCTCACGGAGGGGTCATATATGCCCTTGAGGAAGCCTGCGGGAAACCATGGCATCGCATCCCAAACTTGGGAGCCCGGTGGTTCAAGGTCACCGATGGACAACTGTCGTCTGGCCCTCGGGCAGAACTGATTCCAGATGGGACCTTGCCCGACGTACTTTGATCTGGAGTTGCGTGCAATTGGGATCTAAACGAATTCCCTATGCAGACTCAAGAGTTGGATCGGTATTCAAGCGACCCATAGCGGTCTCGGCACCTTCGAGGTCGCCGGAGTCAACCTGTTCCATAGCCACAGTGATGGTGGCCAGATCGGACTCCAATGACTCAAGTTCACTGTTGTCGATGTCTGGTTCACTGTTGTCGATGTCTGGATCACTCACATCTGCGAGAGTACCGTCAGCTGGTGCCTCCTCCGCTGATCCTGCTGCCTCCGTCTGAAGGAAAGGCCCAGGGAGGAGAGGGACGACCTTGGGAGAACACTGACCAATCGTTCCCTGAACTCGCTGAGCCCCGGCAAGAAGTGATCGCCGCCCTCTTTGAGGCCATGGGTGAGGCGCCCGAAACCCGATCTAAACTGCTAGGGGTTAAAGGTGGCAGGGCCGAGGAGGCCACCGCTGCCAATTTAGCGGTACCCACAGCACCCACCATGGCGGCTATCGGCCGCTACACCGGCGTGCTCTACGACTCTCTCGACTACCGGTCACTACCGACAAAGGTCCGACGGGGGGTGGACCGTCAAGTAGTGATTTTCTCTGGCTTGTGGGGTGCTGTCCGACCGACCGACCCGGTACCAAATTACAAACTCAAGATGGGCGCAATGCTGCCCAACCTCGGTCGACTCGCCGCGTTCTGGAAACCGATCCTGGGTGTCACTTTGGCTGAATCTGCAGCGGGAACAGTTTGGGATCTTTTACCCAACGAGCACAGCGCTGCATGGGATCCATCTATTGCGTCACAGCGCATCAAGGTGAGATTTTTAGACGAAGTGACAAGGGATGGGAAACGCAAGATGGTGACTGTGTCTCACTGGAACAAGTTACTAAAAGGCGCGCTGGTACGTCATGTGGTGGAGTACGGCGTAGACGAACCTGAGGGCCTAGTCGACTTCACTCATCCGGAGGGTTATAAGTACGACTCGTCGCTCACAGTGATCACAGACACCACTACTGAGATAGCACTCGTATCCCGGCGGTAGAAGCGAACCAATGCCGGCAATCAACGTTTAGGGACCAAGTATTCTGTCTAGGTAGTTATTACTGAAACGTCGCGTCGGATCGAGCCGCTCACGAGCCTGTTGGAAGCGGGACCAATGTGGGTAACGACCAGCCAGCACATCGACGTCCTGGAAATGAAGCTTGCCCCAGTGTGGCCGGCCCTCGTAATCGTTCATGATCTGCTCCACCCCTTGAAAATACTGCTCATAGGGCGTCCCTCGAAAAACATGTACGGCGATGAAGCAGGAGTCGCGACCGTACGCAGTAGATAGTGGGATGTCATCACCACCTAAAATCCGAAACTCGATTGGAAAACTGATCGGACGATCAAGCACATCGATAAGTGCCCGGACTCGGCTGAAAGCCTCAAGACCACTTTCTCGCGGCACGGCATATTCCATCTCGTAGAAGCGGACACGCCGCTCACTAGCGAATACTGAGTACGACGTCGTCAGGTACTCGGCTCGACCAATCTCATTCAACACCCTGCGGTTGAGCCAAGGTATGAGCGCTGGACGAAGTCGTCCTACATGGTTCATGGCACCGAAACCGACGTTCTCCAACAACTCCTTATTCTTAAACCGTTTCCACCGTCGCTGCATCGCATGACGCTGGTTCCGGGCAGGAGGTGGCACTTCGTCAGTACGCGTATTGCGCTTGACTTGGGCAAAGTCCGTGTGGGGCATCCAGAAAAACTCGACATGGTCAGTTGAGCTCGCCCATTCATCAAAGGAAGATAGGACTTGGTCCACCGGGAGGATTTCCTCAATTGCGTGCAAGTTGAACGCTGGGACACACTGCAATGTCACCTCAGTGAGAATCCCCAATGCACCCAAACCCACGCGGGCAACGTCGCGCAACTCCGGATCATGGTCGTCGTCAAGGACCACGACCGACCCGTCACCAGCTACTAGACGGAGCCCTACTACTCCGGCGGCAATCGACTGGAAGCCGAGCCCTGTTCCATGGGTTGATGTCGAGATGGCGCCAGCCACCGACTGATAGGCGACGTCACCCAGATTGGGCATCGCCAGGCTCCGTCCATCGAGTTGGGGATTCAAGTCAGATAAACGGGTCCCAGCCCGAACCCGAACCCGACCGGTGGCGTCGTCAAGGGACTCGATCCCGGTCAGCCCGTCGAGGCTGACGAGCACGTCGTTAGTCCGGGCGATAGAGGTGAATGAGTGCCCGGCTCCCACCACCCGCACCCGCAAATCATCGGAGGCAGCCCGTTGGACAAGGTCAACCACCTCGGTCTCTGAAGTCGGATATTCAATCCGGACTGGGCGACTCCGCTGGTTACCAGCCCAGTTGCTCCATGAACCGTCAGATTTGATGCCGCCGGACATCCTCGGTCACCAACCCCTCAGGTCAATTATCCAAGAATCCAGGACCTCAGCATCGCCTCCTGCGGTGGCATCATCTACCAGATGCAGGACCTCATGTTTGGCGATTGTTGGATCGATGTGCGCTGGACGTAGACCAACTCGATCTCCCACTTGCCAAGACCCGCCAGTCACCGTCGTGTGCTCATCCGAACATACAAGCACAGCCGCAGAACCGCCTTGGTCCTCAACGAGCACCGGGCCACCGCTATCCATGGCTAAAGCTTTAAGACCGCCGTCCAGCGCTGCATGTGAACCAGAACGAGCGGATACAACCGTGGTTAGGAGCACCAGCCCCTCAGCAAACGGGAGGTTTAGACGTGCATAGTCGCCGTCCATTAGAACAAACGAGCCGGCCTGCAATTCGGTCACGACCGGATTGCAGTCCCATGTCCCCGTTCCACCACCCGACACCACATCACCTCCGACCTCGGCATGGGCAGCAGACAGTAAACCCATAGCCACCTCGGTACGCCTGACCCGGTCGGCTCGGTCGACCACGTGTTGGAGGTGACCCTCATAACCCATGGTGCCACGCACCATGAGGCCGGTGGAACGAGCCTGCTCAGCCAAACGGCCAGCGTCAGCCGGTTTACATCCACAGCGTGGCATCCCGACATCGACGTCGATAAGCACTTCACGTATCCCACCTGCTGCGGCAACTTCGATGGACACCAATGAATCAACAGCGACCGTCACGCGAGCTTTACCACTGGCGACCAGTGCACCCAGCCGCTCAGTGGCCCGTCGGTCCACCACCTCGTTGGCTAGCAGTAGATCTTCACCCAAACCGGCGGCAGCCATACCTTCTACTTCTCGGACTGTTGCGCAACAGAAGCCTTGGTGACCGTCGTCAGCCAGACGGGCCGCCAGAGCAGTGCACTTGAAAGCCTTTACATGGGGACGAAGCATCGGTCCTGGCCGAACGGTCGACATAGCAGCCATGTTTGCCTCCAGCGTCCCGGCATCAGCCAGGAGTACCGGGGTGCTCAGTTCACCCGCCTTCACAACTTCAGGCTCGCCGAGTCTCAGACCACGACATACCGCGCTCCAAGTCAATCTCGCGAGGAAGCCCCAGAACTCTCTCGGCGATGATGTTGCGTTGTACCGCAAATGTGCCACCACCAAGCGTGAGCGCCGGGGAGAACACGTACCCGTAGTGCCAGATCGACGAGACCTCGGGGAACTGACGTGTCTCCAGTCGATTCTCTGTCGTGCCCTCTGCCTTCGCTCCCCTTAAGGAACCTGGCGGACCTGAACCGACCAGCATCCCAGCGGTACCTGCCACTTCCTTAGCCATTTCCATGACGTGCTGTCCATGCTCGTCAGCCATGGCCTTCTGGATAGACGCCTCGGCGCCCGGTTCCTTACCGGCTATGCGGGCTGTCAGCGTTCGTAGGCGGTTCAGGCGCAATACCTCCGACTCGCAGTAGAGGTCAGCCAGCCGCTGGCGGGCCAGTGGATCAGTCACCCCCCCAGCGCCACGAACCAAGTCCAGCAGGTCTTCGGCTGATGGACCTTCACCCCAAAGTGAACCAGCCGAGGACAACGAAACCCGCTCATTAGCCAGCGTCACACGGGCCAGCCGCCATCCGTCACCCTCAGTCCCAACGAGGTTCGCTGCCGGAATTCGTACGTCGTCGAAGAACACCTGGTTGAAAGAGTGGGCCGTGGTGGCGTCGATAATCGGCGTCATGGTCAAACCTGGAAGACCGGTTGGGCAGATGAAGTACGAGATGCCTTTGTGTTTGGGCTGATCCGGGTCAGTCCTGGCGATAAGGATCCCGAACTTGGACTTGTGGCCACCGCTCGTCCAGATCTTTGACCCGTTTACGACGTACTCATCGCCATCACGCACCGCCCTTGTGCTGAGGTTGGCAAGGTCCGAGCCGGCATCGGGCTCGGAAAACATCTGACACCAAAACTCTTCGCCGGTAAAGATTGGGTCCAGGTATCGGCGCTTTTGCTCTTCGGTGCCAGCTAGCGCGATGGTCGGGGCCGCCCAACCGATGCCTATGGGGTTTTCAGGTCGCCTTACTCCAGAACGCCGCAACTCATCGTCGATGATGATCTGGTGAACTGGCTCGGCATCAATCCCGTAGGGGGCAGGCCAGTGCGGCACCACGTAGCCGGCGTCTTGGAGCTGTCGGGCCGTCGGATCCGGATGTTTGGCCAACCACTCCCGCACGTCCAGACGTCGGTGATCGTCGTCTGGAGGCAGGTCGAAGTCCACAGCGTCAAGTCTGACCCCTGAAACGGTCAGGCCAGCAAGCGGGCGACAATGCGACGCTGGATACCGAATGGCACCACACCGCGGGCTACCCACCGCAACCAAGCTCCACGACCGACCGGGCGTCGGGTCCACGGACGACCGCCGTCGAAGCATCCGGCGACCACTCTGGCAACCACCGACGGATCACCTCCCATCTCAGCGGCCCTTCGATCAGCATTAGCCATGGCTTCAGCGAGAGCAACATAAGGTCCCTCGGGATCGCTGTGCCACGAGTCGTCACGCCAGATCCCAGTTGGGAACGCTCCCGGCTCGACAAGTGCTACATCAATCCCATGGGCACCAACCTCGAACGCCAGCGATTCTGCAAAGCCCTCAACACCCCACTTGGATGCCGAGTAGGCAGACCACATGGGCAGGCCACCCAAGCCACTGGAACTCGACACGCACACGATGCGCCCACCGTGGGGCCGCATACGTGGCAGAGCAGCGTGGGTGACGGCCAGTGTCCCCATCAGGTTGGTCTCAATAACCCGACCAACCTCGGCCGTCGGCATTTCTTCAAACGGCCCAACCGACAGAACTCCGGCGTTATTCACAAGACCCACAATCCGCCCGACGTTGCCGGCCAACCCCACCCAACGGTCAGCCCGGGTAAACGCCTCAGCAATCGAAGTCGGGTCAGTGACATCCATCGGCAGGATCTCAACCCGGTCGACTACCCCGGCTTCAGCCAACGCTGCGTCCAACGAGTCACGTCGAGACAGATCTCTCATGGTTGCCGCGACCCGGTGACCCCGACGAGCCAACTCCACAGTCACGCCTAAACCAAAGCCCGACGAGCAACCGGTCACCATGATGACGCCCTCAGGATTCCGAGGTGACGAGACTATTGGAGGCTGGTGAGTAAGACGAGCGATAAGCCGGCGCTGAATACCCGCTGGCACAACCCCCCGGGTGGCCAACCGAGTACGTGCTGTCATCCCAACCGGGTGGCGTAGGCCTCTGCGACCCTCCACCACCGCCACCATGGTTGCTGACACTGACGCTGGATCCAGTGCCCGTGCCCATGCTCGATCGTCCCCGGCTTCCACACCCTCTACCAGCGAAGCGTAGGCACCATCGGGGTTGCCGTGGACAGTGCCTAGGTCCCACAGCCCGGTCCGCACCGACGCCGGTTCAACAATGGCGACACCGACGCCCATTGGATGAAGTTCGTGGGCTAGAGACTCGGCCCACCCCTCGACGGCCCACTTAGACCCGCAATAGGCGGCAAGCCCAGGCAAGGCCGATAGGCCACCAGCCGACGACACGACAACCACCCGCGATCCCTCGGTGGTTCGTAGCGCCGGGAGTGCCGCCCGGGTCACATGCATGGCCCCGCCCAGGTTCACCTCAAACAGCCGTCGGATCTGAGCGAATGGGGTCTCCTCAAAGGCGCCAGCTACCCGAACCCCAGCGTTGGCCACAACCGCATCCAAAGTTCCACCGGTGGTGGCTAGTACGGCGGCAACTGCTGCTTCCACAGCAGGCCGGTCAGTTACGTCAACGCGGATCGGCTCGACGGAGCCACCGAAGCCTGCAAGGTCCGAGGGCAGAAGCGGTGATTCACCAGCCCGCAGGTCAAACCCGAAGACCCTCCAGCCCCAACGGGCCAGATCCAAGGCGGTGGCCTCCCCTATACCTCCAGCAGCTCCGGTGACAATCGCAGTGCGCATGGTTTAGAGACTAAGTCGTAGGTCGTTCCACAGTGATGCGGTCGCCTTTTCGGATGATGCCCGGAACCACTACCCGTGCGTTAACCCCCCGTAAGTTCAGTGCTTTCCCCAATTTGGAGTTCACAAACCGATGAGCGTCGAGCCCGAACCGCTGAGTGAACTTGGCACACCCTGTATGAGGCTGGTCGGTGACTTCAATCACTGCCTCCCCGATTCGCAGACGTGACCATACGGGTAGGTCTTCGGGGGCCAACGATAGATCGACCACCAACTGGTCGCCGGCTAAAGGGCGGCGAGCGGGGTCAGGGCAGACAAGTGCCAGTAACCAACTGTTGATGAGGGTGAGCTGCATATCAGGATGAGGAGCACCCATGCTGGTCAGTTTCCGGTTCCAGTTGTCGCCTACTAGACCTTCATTGATATCCAACTCACCCTCGGCTAGGACCTCGCGTGCGTCCATATCAGGACGTCGCACAATCAAATCCAAGGTCCCGTTATCAGTCGGCGATGACCGGACCCTCTCAAGGCCAGCGGTAAGTTCGTCGGTCGTCCGGTGCTCAATGCCGCTCATGCGAATCGATACCTCACTATCTGGATTTTGTCATCGCCAATATCAGCACACTTTTTCTAAAAATACCTGACGATAAAAAACAGTACGCCCAGCCTACTGACCAACACCGCATAGGTTGCCTGCCATGGGATTACTCGACGCCTCCATCCCAGCAGCCAACTTATGGCGTGGTGTCGACTTAGGGGGTACCGATCCAATCACCATCGATCTCCCGGCAACCGATCTGATCCATCTTGAGTCGGCAGCCATCGAACTGGCTGCCGCAGGAGTAGACCCAGTCAAGGCAAGCAGCGTAGACCTGCCACTGGGTTCCCTCGAACCACTGATTAACGATCTTCGCCACGAGGTCGTCTACGGAAGCGGTCTGGCCCTGCTGCGGGGATTACCAGTCAACCGATTATCCATAGATGAACTGTCCTTGATGTTCTGGGGTATCGGACTCCGCCTTGGCCGGGCTGTTTCCCAGAGCGTGATGGGTGAGCGGCTCGGTCATGTAGTCAACGTGACCGAAGTTGACCCGCATGCGCGGGCCTACCGCAACCGCAGCGAGCTGGCTCCCCATAGCGACCCGGGTGACCTGTTGTCGTTTCTGTGTATCCGCCCAGCACTTGAGGGTGGTGTCAGCCGATTCGTGAGCTCATTGGCGGTTTTCGAAGAGATCCGACGGCTTCGTCCGGATCTACTCACCGTGCTTGCCAAAGGTTTCCGCTATCACCGATTCGGTGAACAGGGGCCAGATGACGACCCTGTCACCCCTCACCGTGTACCAGTATTTAGCCTCTGTGAAGGGCTAGTAAGTGCCCGCTACGTACCTGAGTATGTACAGATCGCAGCCGACGAAGACCCGACGGTCGTGCTAACCGACCTCGATCGTGAGGCCCTCGATCTACTGCACACCACTACCAACCGATCCGACCTTGTTCTCGACTTCACGATGAAGTCAGGTGAAGCAGTGGTAGCCAACAACTACACCGTGTTCCATGCCCGCACGGAATTCACTGACTCACCAGAGCACAGACGTCACCTACTGCGTCTGTGGCTGGCCGCGGACCCGCCTCGTCCGGTGGCGCCCGAAACTGAGCAATATGTGGGTGGTCCGGGTATCCCGCCACAGTCGGGGCGAACACCATCATTTGCCAGCAAGTTCGACAGCCCGTGACGAATTCTGAGGTCGGCCTTATCCCGCTGCGGGTCAAGGCCTTACTGGGAGCGAATTTTCTAACCTGGTTTGCTGTTACGGGGCAGGTCACCATCATCGGCAAACAGGTGTACGACTTGACGGGACGCGAACTGGACCTTGGGTTGTTGGGTCTAGCCGAATTTCTTCCAGTGGCACTACTTGCTCCGATCGCCGGATCGCTCGCCGACCGGTTAGACCGACGCAAAGTGCTTGGAATAGCGCTAGCAGGTGAGGTAGTCGCCTCGATCCTCCTGTTCCTTTCTGCGCGCTCTGGTCTGACATCTATCTCACCGATTTTCATCATCGTCCTGTTTTTTGGAATGTGCCGAGCCTTTGCCGCACCGGCCAGTCGTGCGCTCCCAATCGACTTGAGCCCACCCGAGGTGGTTCCAAGGGTCGTTGCTATCAAGTCAGTCTGTTTCCAGGCTGGGAACATATGCGGACCTATCGTCTTTGGGTTCGCCTTCGTCGTTGACGAATCGCTGCCTTATCTCCTAGCCGCCATCGCCATGACAACCGCCATCATCATTGTTGCGATCGTCCCGTCTTCAGGGGTCCGCCGTCTTGCATCAAGTGGTGATCGGAGAGTGATACACGATGCCCTCGAAGGCCTAAGGTTCATCCGAAATAGACCAGTGATGCTTGGCGCCATGGGCCTAGACCTGTTCGCCGTCCTCTTCGGGGGGGCTATCGCACTACTGCCAGCAATCGCTGAAGACCGCCTGGGCGTCGGAGCTATCGGACTTGGCTGGCTGCGCGCCGGGGTAGGAATCGGTGCTGGTCTGACCGCCGTCTGCATGTCGATACGACCTGTTCAACAACGCCTCGGTCGGATCCTTTACACCGTGGTTGCTGTGTTCGGCCTAGGAACCATTGGCCTCGGATTAACCCGAAGCTTTGCTTTGGCATTCATCATCATCGTTGCCATCTCCGCAGCAGACGCAGTATCGATGTTTATCCGCCTCACACTGGTGCCGCTGGCTACCCCGGAAGAGATGCGAGGTCGGGTGCTGGCCGTCGAGAACGTATTCATCGGCGCCTCCAACGAACTAGGGGCAGCCGAGTCCGGCTTGACTGCCGCATTTATGGGACTAGTGGGTGCCATAGTTTTTGGCGGCGCAGCCACATTGGTGGTAGTTGCGCTCTGGTGGCGGTGGTTCCCAGAGTTACGCGACATGGACACATTCGACGAGATACGACCTGAGAGGGAAACACAATGATTGAGAAGGCGATCGCCCACTGGTACGCAATCGTCCGAGGTGATGCCGAGTTGGATGATCTACTCCACGAAGACTGTGTGTTCTGGTCCCCTGTCCTCTTCCGTCCGCAGAAAGGCCGAGACCTGACAAAGCTCTACATCACAGCGGCCAGTGAGGTATTCCCCGGCGACAACCAAACAGACATCAACGATCCTGAAGACCCAACAACAAGCGCTGGGGCCGGATTCCGATACACGAAGAAGGTGCTCGATGGGAACCACGCTGTTCTCGAGTTCGAGACCACCATGGGTGGGATCGCCGTGAACGGTGTCGACATCATCACTTGTGACGACAACGGCTTCATTGTCGAGTTCAAAGTCATGCTGCGACCAATGAAGGCCGTTGAGGCAGTTCGCGACCGAATGGCAGCCATGCTCGCAACGCTTGAAGGTACATGACCCAAACTGCTACTGGAAACAACTACTCCCCAAGAACTTCAGTTACCCAACCTGTCCAACCAATTACCGACGATCTGATTGAACTCTCCCGGGGTTTCCTGATTGGGGAGGTGACCGACACCAAGCAACTCTGCATAATCTGAACCCGAAATCCCATCAACAAGGACTCTGGAATCAGATGGTGGACAGACCCGATCATGCTCACCCACAACGACCAGGGTTGGAACGTTGAGATTCCCAAGGCATGGAAGGTGGTCCGTTTCCGCAATGGACGCTGCGGCGTAGCCGTACCCAGGCATCCGGCACGCCCTAGTCATAATGGCCGCCACCTCCGCCACCACCTCCCCCGGAGTCCCATCCGCTACCAATAGCGGAGTTCGATCGCGTACGAAGGCTTCCGGATCGGCTGAATACTCGCGAACCCGAGCGAGCATCATCTGGGCTAGTTCTGGGTCAAAACCTGACCCACGAGATGTATCAGCAAGTACAAGCGCACGGACGCGATCAGGGTGACGCAGCGCAAACCGGGTTGCTACCAAACCTCCCCATGACACGCCGAGTATGACAGCGCGCTCTACCTCGACATCATCCAGTAGGCCGGCCACCGAGTCGGCGTACCCGTCGATTCCTGGGGCACTCTTCACCTCCTCGGACAACCCGTAACCAAGGGCGTCGGGAGCGAGTATCCGCCACCGATCTGCTAGATCAGCGAACTGCCCTAGGAAGGCGTCGCCCGACGAACCAATCCCGTGTAGAAGCACCAACGTAGGCGAGCCAGAGCCCCCAGACTCCAAGACCGACAGCGGGCCCCTTTGGACCCTCACAACGTCATCCACAGCGTGGACCTGACATGAAATCCGAAAATGTCGGTCTGGTCATTTTCCAGCTCATTGCACCATGATGCCCCATATGAAACTCAAAGTCGGTTGCCAAATCCGACCTCAAGCTACGACGGTAAAAGCAATGCGCAACGCGTGGCGGCAGGCCGACGCCATGGGAGCTGACTCGATATGGATCTGGGACCACTTCTACCCGTTATACGGCGAACCCGATGCTGAGCACTTCGAAGGATGGACCCTTCTTTCGGCTATGGCCGCCGAAACGTCAAACGCCATGCTTGGCACCATGGTCACTGGCAACTCATACAGAAATCCAGAACTCCTTGCCGACATGGCTCGCACCCTTGATCACCTATCGAATGGACGTATGTACCTAGCAGTAGGCGCCGGCTGGTTCGAACGTGACTACGAAGAATACGGCTACGAGTTCGGCACGGTAGGGAGTCGTCTCCGTCAACTCGAAGCTGACCTTCCCAGAATGCGCAGCCGCCTAGGAAAGCTAAACCCCCCGCCGGTGGGCCCAATGCCCTTACTCATCGGAGGTTCGGGACGCAAGGTCACCCTGCGATTGGTAGCACAGTATGCAGATGCCTGGAACTGTTTCGGACCCCCGGAAAACGTTGCCGAGTTATCAAAAATCCTTGACGACTGGTGTGAATCTGTCGGTCGAGATCCCGGAGAAATCGAACGCACAGTTTGTATAAGCGAAGACGACGTGGAGGACGTAGGCCGCTACGTCGACGTGGGCGTTAGCCACCTGATCGTGATGACCGGACATCCATTCGACCTAAAACCACTCGAGAGCCTGATCACCCAACGCGATAATTTAGGGTAGTTACGGCAAATAAAGCGGCTCGCCTCTGAATGAAAGGGATCAATGATGGACGTCTACTCTTGTGGAAAGTGCGGCGGCACAACATGTGAGACCGGTGAGATCCGGACCACCGGCTCCGGAGTAAGTCGATTTCTCAACCTGCAGAACCAAAAATTTAAGTTCCAAGCCTGTGGAGCTTGCGGCTACACCGAGTTCTATCGCATGGATGGCCGAGGTGGCTTGGGAACGGTGTTGGACGTTCTCACTAACTGAAGTTGGTCAACTGGAGACCCTGAGATTGGCTCGTCGGCTCAAAGCAGAAAGTTGAAGTGAGTTTGTCCGAGAACGGGAACTAGCGGACTAGCGACACCCAAAGGGGCCGTTTGACTAGCGTCTTGGTATGGCTCCTATATCCAGTGAAGTCCTAGAAGCTGACCCGGCGTCGTTTCGAAGGTTCCATGTGGATGTACTTCCAGAACGCATTTCTGCAGGAAACGGTGCTCTGGCCCACCACTACCTAGCTCCACGTGGGACGTTGGCTATCCAGACCCCTGCCGGGTCCTGGACATATGTCCCGTCGGACGGATCGATCCTCCTCCTTGAGGGGGAAACGACCGCCGACACTGTGGTAGCTGTCGATCTTGATGGCTGGTTGGGCCTTGTCTCAGACCTCGATACTGCTCCAGGGCTCTTGTACACCGAGCGGGCGCGGGTACCAGTTGGAAATCCCCTGCGCTTCATGGAATGGGAACCGGGTCTAAGAGCACTTTTTCATGGCCTCCCCATTTTTGATCCCAAGAACACCGACCTTCTCGATCTTCAAGGAGCACCACTAGATCTTCAGCAGTCATTCTCTTTCGATCGACTCGGCACAGAGACAAACAAGGCGGCTTACTTTCTACGCACTACCGGCTATCTGTGCATCCAAGACGTTTTCGAACAAGATGAAGTCGACGCAATGCTTTCTGACGCAGCGATCCTGTTTGATCAGGCTCACCCCGGCGACATGGCCTCGTGGTGGGGGCGCGACCACACCGGTAAGGAGGTCCTAACCCGAGTTCTTCGAGCCACTAGCCGGCCTGGATTAGAAGCCCTGGTTGATGACTCTCGTATATGCCAGATGGTCGCACTAGTCGACGAGAACCTCGAACCCAGCGTAGACAAAGGAATAGATTCCATTGACCGAGTAACGGTGCTGTGGAAGCACCCAAACATGGCCGAGGGATTGGGTGATCTGCCATGGCACCGGGACTGCGGCATGGGTGGGCACGCCAACCGGTGTCCATCAATTGTTCTGACCATTTGCCTTACCGAAGGGTCCCCAGAAGCAGGTGAGTTGCGGTTCTTACCCGGGTCACACAAGGGGTCATACCCGTTTGTAGACGGCACGGCGGTCGAAGCCCCTTTGGGTGTTGGACTGTCCACTGGACCAGGAGACGTGACCATTCACTACTCCGACCTCATGCATGCCTCACTACCCCCTACCTCCGTGAAGGGCCCACACCGGGTATCAGTGCTTCTAGGTTTTGCCCCCGGGGACACCGCGCACCACCGAGGAGATCGCCACTACAACGACGCTCTGCTAATCAACGATGACGGTCAGGTGGACCACTTGGGTCAACGCCTGTTTCACGGGAGTCATGAGTGCACAGCATCCTGAGAAGCAAGAACAGGGCGAAGTCCCAGTCGACTTTGGTTTATTTCAAACACGAGGTCTTAAGCCCCAAAAGGCTGGGTACATAGCAAGTGGACTTGAGGCAATAAGAACAACGAGCTGCGCTCTCGGCGAACAGTCCAGCGGCTGCCGCTGGTGAGGCGTACTCTGCCTGACATGTTCAACCTCACGGGACGCACGGCACTGGTCACCGGTGCTGGACAGAACATCGGGGCCGGTATCGCCCGAGCCCTCGGGGCAATGGGCGCCAATGTGCTCGTCAACGACCTACGGACTGAACGGGCTGACAAAATCGTCGAAGACCTGAGGTCAAACGGAGTGACCGCACTAGCCACAGTGTTCGACGTAACTGACCGGCCCGCCATCGACCGGGTGGTGGCGGCCCATGGTCCAATCGACGTGCTGGTCAATAACGCGGGCAACGGCGGTGCCGAAACAATGTTGCCCAAGCGTTTCGTAGATACCAGCCCAGCCGACTGGCGGGGACCGATACGGGTCAACACGGACGGAGTTCTGCACTGCTGCCATGCTGTGCTACCTACCATGGTCGAACGGGGGCATGGAAGGATAATCACCATCTCTTCGGCAGCCGGTACTCACGGAGTGGGCTTGGGATTCGTTCCTTACTCAGTCGGAAAAGGCGGCTCGCTCAGCCTGATGCGAAGCCTGGCTCTCGAACATGGAAGAGATGGCATCACCGCCAACTCGGTCGCTCTCGGCATTATGGACTCAGTGAGGGTTGAAACAGCTGTAGCACTCACTCAAACTGTTCCTGCAGGCCGGCTTGGCTCACCTGATGATGTCGGCTCGCTCTGCGCCTACCTGGCCTCAGACGAAGCAGCGTGGATCACCGGCCAAACAATCGGCCTAAATGGCGGTTCCTTCACCTCATAGGCACCACTAGTGCGCTGATACGAACGTTGGGCCCTCACCCATGATGCGGTTGCCTTCAAGAGGAGCCAATTTGGAGGCCACGACTTTCCCCGACGAGGCCCACGAATATGACTTCGGTCTAAGTCAGTTCGTCGAGTCGATTGATCCCTGGACGAAGGATCATCGTGTAGGTATCAGCAATCGCTGTCTCACGATGGTCATGTTGAGCTTTCAGACGGGTTGGATCAGCAACAACGGCCATGAATGCTGCCTTGCTTGGAAATTGGTTGAAGCGCACCTGGTGCCAATCCCGCCCGTCACCGACGATGGTTCCTCTAACTGTGAACCAGCCAGAGACTCTCAAGCCGTGCTTTGAGGCGACTACTGCTG